>JAHFUQ010000008.1 GCA_023265045.1 Acidimicrobiia bacterium | reverse complement strand
GGTGGCGGGCCCACTCCGCGGTCTCCAAGGCCCGGCGGGTGTTCGGGACGTGGGCCGGCCGCGTGAACGGCAACCCGGCCGCCGCGCACTCCGCCTCGATGCGGGCGTACATTCCGAGCGCCTCGCGGTAGCCGGCGCCCCAGCGTTCCTCGAGGCTGATCCCGCCGATCGGGATCTCAGGGTGGATCTCGAGCGGGAGGGTGACGACGCTCACCCCCAGCTCCCGTAGCGCGGCGGACCGGTCCAGGCCCACGTAGCACCACGGTCAGAGGAAGTCGCTCCACACGACGGCGTTCAGCGGCACATCGAGATGATGCCCGCCCCCGGGCTCGTATCAAAGCGGTGCCATCACCGGCTACGGCGTGCCTCGGCTCGCTGGTGCGCCTGCGCGTGCGCCCCCGGCGGCGCCGCCGCCGCCGACCACTGAGCCGCCGATTACCGAGCCGCCGACCACGTCGCCGGCGTCCGCCACTGCGACACCCACGACCAGCCCCCCTGCGACGTCCCCCTTGTCGGATCGGGGGAGGGCGGCACGGTGCGAGGAGATGGCCCAACACGCGAAGATCGCCTACGCGCCAAAGCAGGACATGGTCGTCGGGGAGGCCGCGCAGGTGCGGGTCACGGCGTCCGCCGGTGAGGACGGCTTCCCGACCACCGTCGTCAGCACGCCGGCGCCCACCATCGTCGTCACCAAGCCGCTGCACTGCGAGGTAGAGGCCCTCCTCCGAGGCATCGACTTCAGGGTCGACCCTCCGGACTTCCAACTGGGCTCGTTCTTCGACCAGCCGGCGATCCACTGGTAGTGGGACGTGGTCCCACTCAAGACCGGACGTCACCCGTTGACGCTGGTGATCCCGGCGCGCCATGGTCGAAGGTCATGTCTACGACAGCGCGGCAGCCGAGACCTACACGACGACGATAACGGTCAACGCCGAGAAGGCGAGCTTCGCGGCCAAGACCAGGCGGTGGTCGGGCCACATCGTCAACCCATCCCTTGGTGCAAGGCTTTGGGTCGATCGCGCTCGTGGCCGCTACGCTCGCAGGCGGATGGCGGCGGCTCCGGAAGCGTCGGCGGCCGCAAGGCGAGCGCGGTGGCGACGTTCCCCAGAAGGCCCCCGAAGAGGTCGGCGCCCGGTAGGACCTAGGCAAAATCCACCGGAAAACGGTGGGTTTTGCCTCGAAACGCCGGCGTCGGCGCTCAGCCCGCCGGGCCGGGCGGATGGGCGCGCTGGGGATCTCCGGGCGGCGGTGGTCCGGTCGCGATGGTCAGGCCGGGCCGGTCGCTGTGCGCTCAGGCCGGGGGCCTGCCACCCCGGCCCCTCTCGCCGGGGGCCTGCCTCTTAGAGTTTCCGTCGATGGCCGGCACGAAAAGCTCGGCGCTGCTCCTGGCGGCGGCGGCCGTGGTGGCGGCGGTGGTGGGGGCAGCCGCGTCACTGGCGTCGTCGAGGGCGTCGGGCGCGTGGCAGGTGGCGGTTCGCCGCCAGCTCGAGCAGGCCGACGCCATCCGCGCCGGGCTGGACGAGCTGTACCTGAAGGAGGCGCCGCAGGCCCTGGCGGTGGCGGCCGCCCGGTGGCGGGCCGAGGAGCTGGCCACCGCCGGCGCGGGGCTGGCGGAGCCCGATCGGGTTGCCGTGCAGGCCGAGGCGGCGAAGGAGGTTGCCCTCGCTGATCGCCTCGCCGCAGGAGGCTCGCCGCTGGCCACGTCGGCCGGCTACCTCACCTCTGCCGGACTCGACACCGGCCGCCGCCTGGCCGAGCTGCGGGGATCGGCGAAGGTCGGTCCGCCCGTCCCGCCCCGATGGCAGGCCGTCGGCGACCGAACCGCCCACCGGGCCATCGCCCTCATGGCCGCGACGATCCCCGTCGGCGCGGCGTTCGCCTGTGGCGCGCTCAGCGGCGTGTTCCCCGCGAGGCGGCGCCGCTTGCTCGCCAGCGGCGCGGCATGCCTGGCCACGGCGGTCGCCGGCGCCCTCTTCGCGATGGTCGTGCTCTGATGGACGTCGAAGTGGCGGCCACGATCGGCCGCGGCCGCCTGGGTCAGGGGCTCGCCGTCGTGCTGGGGATCGCCGCCGTGCTGGGCGCCGTCCTGGGAACCATCGAGATGACGGTGCGCAAGGACGCCGAGCGGGCGCAGTTCGTCGCGGCCCGCATGAGCGTGGACGCCTACGGGCGCGAGACCGTCCAGCAGATCGTCTCCGACGCGCAGGCCGCCGCCACCGCCCAGGCCCGGACGGCGGCGATCCAGGCCGACTATGACCGGGAACGAGCGGCCGGCCCGTCGACCCCCGCCGTTGACCGGGCCGTCGCCGACGCCGACGTCGCCGCCGCGGCGCGGCTGGCGGCGCTGGCTGCGTCGGTCGGGCGCGCGCCCGACGCGTCGAGCGGCGTCGACGGGTTGACGAGGGAGGCGATGGTCTCGGACCCGTCCGTGCTCCGCACCCTGGAGGGCCGGACGATCCACCAGCTGTCCGACGCCCGGCGGTCGGGCGCCAAGCGGGGCCGGGCCGTGTTCGCCCTCTCGCTGGTTGCGATGGCGGGTGTCCTGGCGGGCCTCGCCGCCGTGTTCGGCGCCGGCCGGTCAGGGTCGCTCTGCCTTGTGGTCGCGGCCGCCGCGCTCGCCGCCGCGGCCGTGTGGGGCGTCACTGCCATCCCTCTAGGCTCGTAGGTCCGATGCGCATCGCCACATGGAACGTCAACTCGTTGAAGATCCGGCTGCCCCGCGTCGAGGAGTGGCTTGCGTACGCCGAGCCGGACGTTCTGTGCATGCAGGAGACCAAGCTGGCCGACAGCGCCTTCCCGGCGATGGCGTTCCAGACGTTGGGGTACGAGGCGGTGTACTGCGGCCAGGGGCAGTGGAACGGCGTGGCCATCCTCAGCCGGGTGGGGCTGAAAGACGTGGTGGCCGGGTTCTCCGACCAGGCCGACGACGAGGTGGTAGAGGCCCGCCTGCTGTGGGCGACGTGCGGCGGGGTGCGGGTGGGCAGCGTGTACGTGCCCAACGGGCGCTCCGTCGGCAGCGAGCACTACGAGGCCAAGTTGGTGTGGCTGGCGCGGTTGCGCCGGCACATCGAGTCGTCCTACGACCCCAATGAGCCGCTCATCGTCTGCGGTGACTACAACGTGGCCCCCACCGACGACGACGCCTGGGACCCGAGCAAGCTCCACGGCGCCACCCACGTCAGCCCCCCGGAACGGGAGGCGGTGGGCGCGCTGCTCGACTGGGGCCTGGTGGACACGTTTCGCACGCTGCGCCCTGAGACGGGCATCTACTCCTGGTGGGACTACCGGGCCGGCGATTTCCACGAAGGCCGGGGCCTGCGCATCGACCTGGCGTTGGCGACAAAACCGCTGGCCGAGCGGGCCACCTTCGCCCTCATCGATCGCAACGCCCGCAAAGGCAAGCAGCCGTCGGACCACGCCCCCATGGTGATCGACTTCGACCCGTAGGGGCGCTCCAGCGCTCCAGCAAGACTTTGAGGCAAAAACCACCGGAACGCGGTGGGTTTTGCCTCGAACTCGGGCGGGACTAAGCGCTGAGGTGCAGCCGCAGCTTGGCCAGGCCGCCGGCGAGGGCGTCGCGCAGCACGGCCCGGCTCAGGCCGAGATCAGTGTGCAGCTCCTTCATCGACCGGGGCGACGCGCCGGAGAGGCCGTAGTGGGCGGTGATGACCTGGCGCTCGAGCGGCTCGAGGGTGTCGAACAGGTGGGCGGGGGTGGCTCGAAGCGAGAACGTGTCGTCGTCGACGTTGGCGCCGAGGTCGACCAGCTCAGGCTCGCCGTCTGCATACGGCCAACCGCCTTCTCCGAAGTACATGGAGCTCATGGTTTGTTGTCGCGCCGTCTGAGCCCGGCGTCAACCCGCAGCCTGCGCCACCAGGGACAACAGGGCCTCGCCGTAGCGCTCGACCTTGACCGGACCGACTCCCGGGAGGGCCAGCAAGCCGGCCCGGTCACGCGGCTTGGCCTCGGCCACGGCGGCGAGGGTCGTGTCGTGGAACACCACGTAGGCGGGGACGCCCGAGGCCCGGGCGGTGGCGGCCCGCCACGTCTTGAGCGCCTCCAGCATCTTGGGGTCTGCGTTGCGGCCCACCTGGGCCCCGCCAAGGGGCTTGGCGGCCCGCAACTGGGCCCGGGTGTGGGCCAGGTGCTCCTGCCAGTCGGGCACGGGACGGCCCTCGGCCAAGGCCTGGACGGCCGCCTCGATGCGCTCAAGGTACGGCGACGGGGTGCGGGACATGGTGCGGGCGCCGAACGTGCGCTTCTCCGCCCACGAGCAGTGCAGCTCGCGCCGCGCCCGCGTCAAGCCCACGTAGAGCAGCCGCCGCTCCTCGGCGCGGGCCTCGGGCGTCTCGGCGTGGCCGATGGGGATCAAACCCTGTTCAAGACCGGCCACGAACACGATGGGCCACTCCAGGCCCTTGGCGGCGTGGAGCGTCGCCAGCTCGACGGCGTCAGCGCCGGTGTCGGGCTCGTCGCCCCGCAGGGCGGCGACCAGCCACGCCAGGAAGCCGGCCATCGACGCGGCGGGCTCGGCGGCCAAGTGCTCGCGCGCCAGGCGGGCCAGGCTCTCGAGGTTGGCGACGCGCTCCGCGGGCTCGCCGTCTTTGGCCACGCCCTGCGCCTCCCGGACCAGTTCGAGCAGGTCGGGCAGGGCGTCCGCCAGGGGCGTGTGGGGTGGCCGGCGCTTGAGCTCGCCGAGGGCGTCGCGCACCTCGGGCTGGCTCAGGAATTGGGCCGAGCCGCGCACCCGGAACGGGATCCGGGCCGCTCGCAGCGCCTCCTCGAAGAGCACGAGCTGCGCGTGGGTGCGGGTCAGCACGGCGTGGTCGGACCACGGCCGCCCCGCACCGTGCTGGCGCCGCACGGCCCGGGCCACTCCGACTGCCTCCTCCCGGTCAGTGGGGTAGGAGGAGACGGTCGGAAGCGGCCCGTCGGGCTCGTGCGCCCGCAGCCGGTGGGGCCCGCCGACGACAACGTTGGCGACGGCGAGCACCTGAGGCGTGGAGCGGTAGTTGTCGTCCAGGTGGACGACGCTGGAGCCGCGAAACCGGCCGGGGAAGCCGGTGAGGATGGTCGGGTCGGCCCCGTTCCAGGCGTAGATGGCCTGGTTGGGGTCGCCGACGACACAGAGGTCGGCCCGGCCCGACCGCCACGCTTCGAGCAGGCGGAACTGGGCCGGGTTGACGTCTTGGAACTCGTCGACGAACAGGTGGCGGAAGCGCCACCGCTGGGTGGCGGCGAACTCGGGATCGGACTCGATGGCCTCCGCGCAGGCCAGCAGCAGATCGTCGAAGTCGACCAAGGCCCGCTTGCGCTTCTCGTCTTCGTACCGGTCGTAGATGCGGGCGATCGCGGCAGCTGGGAGAGGCGGCCGCCGCCCCGCCGCCGCCGCCTCGGCTTCGTACGCCCCGGGAGGCACCATGCGGGCCTTGGCCCATTCGATCTCGGACGCCACGTCGCCCGGCTGCACCCACCGGGCCCCCGGGCCGGCCGCGGACCGCCGGGGCAGGAGGGGCACGATCAGGCGAACCTTGCGGTCGAGCAGCGCGGGCGCGCGCTCGCCACGCTCGGCCCAGCGGCGCCTGAGCTGGGCGTAGGCCAGCGAGTGGAACGTGCCGGCGGCGACCTGATCGCGCACCCCGAGCTGCGCCAGCCGGGCGCCGAGCTCGCCCGCGGCCCGGCGCGTGAACGTCAACGCCAGCACGTGGCGCGGGTCGGCGGCGCCGGTGCGGACGCGCCACGCGATGCGGCGGGTCAGCACCCGCGTCTTGCCCGATCCCGCCCCGGCCAGGATGCACAGCGGCGCGGCCTCGCTGACGACAGCCTCGCGCTGGGCCGGGTTCAGCCCGTTGAGGAGCGCCTCGCCGCCGCCGGTGTGCTCGCTATCCATCCCGGCCGACCGTACCGACGGGGTACGACAGATTGGTGGATGGTCCGCCTCAGGCGGCGCTAGTCCTCGTCCTCCTCGTCGTCGTCCCGGCCCGACCAGCCCAGGCCGACGGTGGTGAAGGTGGTCCGCACCTCACCCGGGTCGTTCGGGTCCCGGCGCTCGACGTCCTCGTCGTCGTCCGGCAGGGTTTCGTGATCAGACATGGCCGATCTCTACCCGCGGGCGCGCGGCGCCAAAAATGGGGCCCGGAAACAAGGGGGCCCCGAGTAGCCTTCGAGCCGAAACTCTCCAGACTTCTCGGGGCCAGACCTCGTAGCCGTCCGCCCTTGCGGGCTCGCAGCCGATGCCTTCCGCTCCTCGCTTCCGGCCCGGCGGTGGGTGACTTGACGTCTCCCGATCCGCGAGCCCGACGCTCGTCGCTTCCGACGGTTCGAACTATGGACCCCGGCGGCCGTTCCGTCAAGGGGGACGGTTGGGTTGTTTTCGTGCGGCGCCACCTGTCCCTCGCGGTCGCCGCCGCGCTCATCGCCCTGGCCGTCGCCGGCGTCCTCGGCCGGCCCCCGCCCGCTTCGGTGGATCAGGCGGCCGCCCGCACCTTGGCGTCGCCCCTGGTGCAGATCCTCGACCCCGGCCCCCGCTGGGTGTTCCGTTTCAGCTACGGAGGCTTTGTGACCGGTGAGCTCGCCCTCACCCGGGACGAGCTGCGGCGCGCCGGCTGGACGCTCACGATCCCCACCGAGGTGGGCGATCGCCTGGTCGCGGCGGGATTCCAGGCCACGGCCTTTTGACCGGGATGGAGCAGAGCCAGAGCCTGCCCGGCATCGGTCGCCGCTACGACCTCGACACCGCGGACGGCCCGGTGAGCGCCGTCGTCCACCACTCCGGTCGCCGCGACCTCTACGTCGGCTCGCCGCCCACGGGCCGTCACCCTCGACGACGAGCAGGCTCGACGGTTGGGGACCGGGCTGGCCGGCCCCTTCGGCCTGATCATCGAGTGGGTGTCGCTTGGAGTCCCACGCCAAGGGTGCGGGCCGCCTCGATGAAACCGACGTGATCCCCCAAACGGTGGACGGTCGCACCCGATCAGGCCCGTTGGCGTCCCTCGGCGAGGGCCTTCCTGCCGTTCCTGTCGTAGTGCGTCGGTATCCTTCGGCCCGTGTTGATCGGACTCGATCTGGACGGGGTGGTGTGCGACCTCGGCCCTGGCGTGGCGGCACGCATCGCCGACCGGTACGGCGTCGCGAGCCATCCCGACACGTGGCGCACCTACGACCTGCGCGAGCTGGAGCTGGGCGTGCCCCAGGCCCCGTTCAAGGCGTTCCTCGACGGCGTGTTCGCCGATCCGGCGCTCTACGAAGCCGCGGTGGTGGCCGACGGCGCCGTGGCCGGCGTGGAGCGGCTGCTCGACGCCGGGTGGCGGCTGGTCGGCATCACGGCCCGCCCGGCGTACCTGGCCGAGATCACGACCGCGTGGCTGACCGCCCACGGCCTGGCGTTGGAGGCGGTGCACCACACCACGGTCGGCGCCAAGGCCGCGGTGGCGGAGCGCTTGGGCGTGGCGGCGACGGTGGAGGACAACCCCCGCGAGGCCGACCAGCTCGCGAAGGTGTGCGAATCGTGGCTCATCGACCGTCCCTACAACCGCGACTACCCCCTCGAGCGGGCGCGGCGGCTGCGGTCGTGGGACGACGCCGTCGGCCGCCTCTGCCAGCTCCGCCTGTTCGCCTGATGCCCCACGTCGCCGTCACCGCGGTCGGGGCGGACCGGCCCGGGATCGTCGCCGCCGTCACCGGCGTGCTCATGGAGCAGGGCTGCAACCTGGAGGACACGTCGATGACGATCCTCCGCGGCCATTTCGCCATGATGCTGGTCGTCGACGCGCCCGCCGAGCTGGCCCCGGCCGCCCTCGACGACGCCCTGCGGGCGCCGGCGGAGGCCCTGGCCCTCGTCATCACCGTCTGGCCCATCGACGAGTCGGTGGCGGCCCCGTCAGAAGGCGACGCCTGGACGGTGTCGGTCTACGGCGCCGACCGACCGGGGATCGTGCACGGGGTGGCGTCGCTGCTGGCCCAGCGGGGCGTCAACATCGTCGACCTCACGACCCGCGTGGTGGGGGCGCCCGAGCAGCCGGTCTACGCCATGGTGCTCGAGGTGATCGTGCCGGCCACGGTGGGCGTGGCCGACCTGGGCGCGGGCCTCGAACGGCTGGCGACCGACCTCGGCGTCGAGTGCAGCCTCCACCCGTCCGACGCCGACATCCTGTAGGACCGTGCTGATCTATGGCGTCGGCTGCTGGGCAGCCGAGCGGCTGACCTGCAGGTTTGTTCTCCGCACGATCATGGTCAGCCGCCCCCTACAGCTGAAATCGGCACGGTCCTAGTCAAGCCGCCGTGCCGGTCCGCCCCGTCGTCGTCCTTCCCGACCCACGCCTCAAGCAGCGGTCGGCGCCCGTAGGGACCGTCGACGCGGAGGCCCTGGCGCTCGCCTGCGACCTCGTGGACACCATGCGGTCGCGGCCCGCGTGCGTGGGGTTGGCGGCCCCGCAGATCGGGGTGGCCCGCCGGGCGTTCGTGGTGAACGTGACCGGCCACCGCAAGGCGCAGTCGTGCCATGGCGAGCTGGTGCTGTTCGACCCCGAGGTGTTGATGGCCGAGGCGGCAATCCTGGCGCGGGAGGGGTGCCTGAGCGTGCCCGACCTGACCGGCGACGTCGCCCGGGCGAGCCGGGTCGTGGTGCGGGGCCTCACCCCGTCGGGCGAGGTGCGCGTCGTCGAAGCGGACGCCTTCGAGGCCCGTGCCCTGCTCCACGAGATCGACCATGTGGACGGCTTGCTGTTCTTGGACCGGGTCGAGTCCCACCACGCCGTGTTCCGCCGCAAGGTCTACCGGTAATCTGAGGCCCGGCCATGCCGTTCCCCCGGAAGTTCCTGAACGAGGGCGAGGAGATCGTCCTCGACCGGCGCCCGCACTGGTCGTTCTTCGGCGGGCCGGTGGCGGCGCTGGTGGCGGCGCTCGTGCTCGCCATCGTGGCCCACAGCGTCAAATACCTCAACGTGGCCATCCTCGCCTTGGTCGCCGTCGCCTTGTTGTGGTGCATCGGGCGCTACGCCCGCTGGTACACGACCAACTTCGTCGTGACCACCGACCGGCTGATCTACCGCCACGGCGTCTTCGCCAAGCGGGGCCAGGAGATCCCCCTCGAGCGGCTGAACGACGTCAGCTTCCGCCGCAGCGTCATCCAGCGCCTGGTGGGCGCGGGCGACCTGATGATCGAGTCGGGCGGCGAGCGGGGCCAGCAGCCGTTCAACCACATCGCCCACCCCGAGCGGGTGCAGAACGTCATCCACCGTTCCATCGAGAACGCCCAGGTGCGCGACTCCGACCGCCAAGCGGGCCGGCGCGAGCTGTCGCCCCTCGAACAGCTCGAGAAGCTCGACGAGCTGCGCCAGCGGGGCGTCATCTCCCAGGCGGAGTTCGAAGCCAAGAAAGCCCAACTGCTCGACCGACTGTAAGGAGACAAGGTGGGGAACGAAGTCGTCCACTTCGAGATCATGGGCGCCGACGGGGCCAAGACCCAGGCGTTCTACGGGGACCTGTTCGGGTGGAACATCGACTCGAACAACGAGTGGAACTACGGGATGGTCGACAAGGCCGAGACGGGAATCGGCGGCGGCGTCGGCGCCAACCCCATGAGCGCCACCTATGTGACGATCTACGTCGCCGTGCCCGATCCCCAAGCGACGCTGGACAAGGCGGTCGAGCTCGGCGCCGAGGTGGTCATGCCGGTCACCGAGATGCCCATGGTGACGATGGCGTTGTTCAAGGACCCCGACGGCAACGTGATGGGGATCGTCAAGGCGTAGCCGTCGGCGTCGGCGTCGGGTCGGGCGCTCGCAGCGCCTGCGCCGCCTCGTGCGGCGCCACCTTGTCGAACGCCGCGCCGCTGCCCATCTCTGCGACCGTGAGCGTGCGGGGCGTGGCCGAGACCTCGACGTGCACGTGCGCGTTCGGCCACGCCACGCCGTCGGTCGGGCGCTGGTGGACCCAAAGGACATGCCCCGTGCCCAGCCGGTCGAAGCGGGCGAGGACGTCGATCAGCAGCTGCGCCAGCGCATCGCGCTCCCAGCCGGCCAGGGTGGGCAGGTCGGGGCGGTGGCTCATGGGCGCGAGCACGACCGAGTAGGGACGGGACGCGTCGGTGGTGGCGGCGGTCCACGCCCGCCAACCCAGCGCCTCGGCCACGAGGCGGTCCCCGGGATCCTCGAGGCACACCGGGCAGGGGGCGACGTTCAACTCCTCGACGGCCACCGGAGGAGGCATCCGGAAGACGTAGATCTCGCCGTGGGGATGGGCAGCCGGATCGCGCCCGTCGGCGGTGACCAGCACGTACCCGGCGTCGAGCCGGGCGCCGTGGAGGGCCGTGCGTGCGGCCCAGAAGTCGACCACCTGGCGGACACGCTCGGTGCCCAAGCGGCCGAGGGTCGCGCCGTGGTCCGAGCCGTAGACGACGATCTCGCACTTCTCCGCGGGCGCGGTGCGCACCTCGTCCGGGCCGGCGCAGAAGGCGCAATCGGCCTTCACCGGTGGGCCATCTGGCGGTAGGCGGCCGCCGCGTCGCCGCCGAAGGCGTCCTGATCGCTCCAGCGCGGCCCGTGCGCGGTCTGGTCGACGCGGTACAGCCCGAAGCGGTGCTCGTAGGAGCCCCACTCGTAGTTGTCCGCCAGCGTCCAGTGGAAGTACCGGGTGAGGGGGAGGCCCTCGGCGACAGCCGCCTCGAGCGTGGCGAGGACGGCGTTGAGGTAGCGGACCCGGTCCCAGCCGTCGTTGCGGGCGAACGCCACCCCGTCCTTGACCCGGGTGCAAAGGCCGTTCTCGGCGACCCACAGGTCGAGGCCGGGCTCGTGGTTGAGGCGGAGGTAGCGCAGGAGCCCGTCGGGGTCGGCGGGGTCGTCCCAGATCTGGCGGAACGGCGACCAGCTGCGCCCGCCGACCGTCCTGCGGCCCGGGGGGCGGATCCGGTCGCTGGCGACGGGGTTGTAGTAGTTGACTTGGATCACGTCGAGCGGGCGTTCGTCCGGCCCGTCGTACACCGCCGCGACGGCGCGGGGCAGGGCCTGGTCGAGGGGAAGCATGCTCGCCGCGCACCTGCGCAGGACCCGCTCGAACGGGGTCGCCGGAAGGGCGGCGTGGTAGGCGCGCCGGCGCTCGGCCATCCAGTCCCGCAGGTCGTGGCGCTTGACGCCCCGGCCCCGGCCGAGGAGGGCGTCGAGGAGGAGCCGGTCCAGCTCGTAGATCGACTGCGAGTGGTTGTTGGTGGCGACCACGGCGTCGGGCTGGACGCGGTGCAGCGCTCGGTAGGCGAGGACGTGGGCCGCCAGCAGATGGCCGGTGGCGCGTACCGTGTCGCCGGTGCGGGCGAGGCGGCCCGGCGGCAGGCCGGCCGTGAACCACGTCTGGAACGCCAGCGCGTTGATCTCGTTGCTCGTCAGCCAGTGGCGGCAGCGGTCGGCGAGGCCGCTGGCCGCCGCGGCGGCCCACTCGGCGAACCGGTCGGGCGCGCGGAGGTCGAGCCAGAAGTTCGCCCCCAGCCAGTGGGGATGGGTGAAGTGGTGCAGGCACACGACGGGCTCGATGCCGCGGTCGTGGCAGGCGTCGAGGATCCGGCCGTAACGGGCGAACGCCCCGTCGTCGTAGGCGCCGGCCGCCGGTTCGCACCGGGCCCATTCCACGGAGATGCGCATCGTCTGGCACCCGGCCTCGACGGCGCGGTCGAGGATCGGCTCGTAGCGGTTCCAGAAGTCGAGGGCGGGGCCGGCGGCGGTGACCCTTCCCGCCTGTTCCCAGTCCCGCCAGTTGTTGGCCGGCTGGCCCGGGCCGTTGTACCCGCCCTCGATCTGGAACCCGGACGTGGCGACGCCGAACTTGAACCCGGTCGGCGACGGCGCGGGCAGCGGCACGGGCCGCGACCCTACCGTCCGGCTGTCAGGTGGCCGCGTCCGGAAGCTCGACGACCCGGCACGGGATCTGGGACTCGGTGTCGATGTGGCAGCTGGCGCAGATGCGGTGGTAGCCGTCGGCGATGATCAGGGGCCGGCCGGCCGCAGCCTGACCCCGGATCAGCAGGACGGGCGCGAGCTTCTTGCCCCGCTTGGCCGCCTTGATGTCCTTCGCCACCTGGGGGTCGTCGATCGAGAGCAGGGCGAGCCCGCTGGCCCGCAGGAGGTCGTTGGCCCGGTGGTGTTCGAGCGGGGCGGCGTCGAACGCGAGCGTCGCGGCCAACGCCGACTCGGGGCTCATCACGAGGTTCAGGTAATCGACGGCGAGGGCGTGGTGTCCGCGCTGCCCGGCCGCCCAGTGAGACCTGATCCTTCCCGGCACGTCCCATCCTCCCTGTGGTCGGCCGACATCATCGCCCGATCAGGGGGCGGGGGCGAGCCGCGCCCGGAGCCAGGTGAGGGCTCACGCTTGGGCGGGTCGCCGGCGAGGACGTCGGCCAGCAGGGGCCCAGGACCGGCCAGCGAGTCCACGACCACGTCGAGCGGGCCGTGGAGGTCCTCAGCCTGACGGGTGGCGGCTCGAGACCGGTGGCGGCGGCTGCACGGTCTGGCCCAACCGCATCGGCAACGCGCGCGCCGTCTGGGCCTTCGATCCGGCCAAGCCCTCGCCCGGGCGTGAGGCGACCTCCGTGGCGGTGATCGTGAACGACCTCGGATGCCACGGCGCTGTGGGGCGACGCCCGAGTCCCGGCCGAGGTGGCTGACCGGGCCAACCAGTCGCAGGACTATGAGCTCGTCGGGAGGGATGCGGCCGCCGTCGCCAAGGCCGTCGACCTCGCGGCCGTCAAGGGGCGCTTCGCCTTCGACGTCCCCGACGCGGCGTTGCTCACCGAGCGCCGCCGACTCGTTGGTCGAGCGCGTCCGGGGTGACGACGCCGCGGGCGCAACCAGGAAGGGACCGGCCAAGGTCATCGCCCGGGTCGACCTCACGTCCCTCCTGCGGGGCTATCCGGTGGAGGGCGACCTGTGCGAGCTCGTCGGCTTCGGCCCCGTCGCCGTCTCCGCCATGCGCGACCTCATGGACACCGGCGACCCGTTCCTGGCCGCGGTCGTCACCAAAGGGCACGAGGTCGTGGGGGTCGCCCACCTGGGCCGCCGCCCCAATGCCCACCAGCGGACCGCCCTCGAGTGGCTGTACCCGACCTGCGCGGCGGAGGGCTGCGCGCCGGTGGCGTTCCTCGAGTTCGACCACCGCGTCGACTGGGCTGATTCGCACGTCACCGTGTTCGACCTGCTCGACCGGCTCTGCTCCCATCATCACCGCCTGAAAACCCGGGAGGGCTGGTGTCTGGTCGACGGGCGAGGCAAGCGGGCCTTTGTGCCGCCCGACCATCCCGAGCACCCCGGCCACGGCCGGGCGCCGCCGGTGGCGCGGGCGGCGTGAGCATTGACGAGCGCTACCGGGCGGGTCCCACGGGGATGTTCGCCAGCAGCCGTGCCGACGTGAGCGTGGCCGGGGGGAGCGTGCAGATGTTGCCGCGGGCGGCATCGACCTGCACCAGCAATCCCGACGCGGGCGCGACGGCCGTGAACTGCAGCTCGGCGCTCAGGTCAGGGCACCCGACCATGGGCGGCATGGGAACCGCCAGTGCGCCGTTGACGGAGACGTTGACCAAGCAGCACCACTCCAGGGAGCTGGTGGCCCGGTAGAAGAACCGGACGCTGTCGCCGGCTTGGGGCGCGGCTGGCTCCATGCGCAGGGTGATCGACACGCCGTTCGAACTCTCGCTCCAGGACGAGGGTTTCGGCGCCACGGTCGTGGTGGGCGCGACGGCGGTCGTCGGCGAGGTGGTTGTCGGCGAGGTGGTTGTCGGCGGGGGCGCAACCGGCTTCGTCGGCGGCGCAACGGTCGTCGCGACGGTCGTCGCGGGCGCCGCCGTGGTCGGCACGACCGTGGTGGGCGACACGACGGTGGTGGGGGCCGTGGTGGTGGGCTCGTCGGCCACGATTGCCGGCCCCGGCAACCCGGCAGCCTGAAGGATCGTCGGCGCGTGGGGATCGTCCGTGCGGGCGACGGCCAGAGCGCCGACCACGCCCGCGGTCATCACGCCAAGCACCGAGATGACCACAACGCCAATCCGCACGCGACGCACCACCCGTTCGCTATCGACCGGGAGGAGGTCGGACTTGACGCCCGAGGCAGCCTGGCCGCCGCACTCGTCGCCGCGCGCCGAGTGAACCCGTAGCGCCGGGCGCCGAATTAGGGTCCGATCCCATGGCCGCGCGCACGCTTGTCGTCTTCCACGCCCACCCCGATGACGAGGCCATCGCCACCGGGGGCGTGATGGCCAAGGCGGCGCGCGACGGCGACCGGGTCATCCTCGTGGTCGCCACCAAGGGCGAGCACGGCGAGGTCGTCGAGGGGTACCTGGAGCCAGGCGAGGAGCTGTGGGAGCGGCGCGTCCAGGAGACCCACGCCGCGGCCGAGATCCTCGGGGTGTCGCGGGTCGAGTTCCTCGGCTACGTCGACTCGGGGATGATGGGCACGCCGGAGAACGACGCGCCCGGGTCGTTCTGGCAGGCGGACGTCGAGGAGGCGGCGCAGCGGCTGGCGGCCATCCTGACCGAGGAGCAGGCCGACATCCTGACGGCCTACGACGAGAACGGCGTCTACGGCCATCCCGACCACATCCAGATCCACCGGGTCGGGCTGCGCGCGGCGGAGATGGCGGGGACGCCCAAGGTCTACATGGGCACCGTCGACAAGGACCGGGTCAAGGCCCTCATCGCGGCGGCCGCCGAGGCGGGCGAGGCGGGCGACATGCCGGGGGATTTGGATCCCGCCGAGTTCGAGCTGGGCGTCGATGGCCACCGGATCACCACCCGGGTCGACGTGACCGAGTTCGTTCCCCTCAAGCGCAAGGCGATGGCCGCCCACGGCAGCCAGATCAGCGACAGCTCGTTCTTCCTGGCCATGCCCGAGGATCGGTTCGCAGTGGCGTTCGGGCAGGAGGACTTCATGCTCGTCGGCGGCGACCCGGCGAAGCCGGAGACCGACCTGTTCGACGGCCTTTGATCGCCTCGCTGCTCGCCATCCACGAGGGCTGGGCGTGGGTGGTGATCATCGGCAACGGCATGGCCGGATTGTGGGCCCTCGCGGCGCTGCGCTGGCCCACGCTGCGGACCCGGGCCCTGTGGTGGTTCACGGTGTTCGTCGAGCTGGCGGTGTTCGTCCAGGTCGGGCTGGGCGTCGGGCTGGTCGCCGGCAAGGGCGTCCCCGCCCCCAAGTTCCACATGCTCTACGGGTTCGTCGCCATCATCGCCGTCGGGATCATCTACTCCTACCGCCAGCAGCTCCGGCACCGGCTGTACCTGCTGTACGGCCTGGGGGGGCTGTTCATCATGGGGCTCGGCATCCGGGCCATGCTCGTGGGCAAGACGTGAACCGCATCCGGTTGGTCGTGCTGTTCGGGGGACGCTCGGCCGAGCACGAGGTGTCGTGTGTCACTGCGGTCTCGGTGCTGCGGGCGCTCGACCCGTTGCGGTACGAGATCGTCCCGGTGGGGATCACCGTGGACGGCCGGTGGGTGCAGGCGACCGAAGCGCAACGCTTGCTGGCCAACGGCGCCGCGGACGCCTTGCCCGCCGCCCTCGAGGCGAGCGGGGAGGAGCTGGAGCCCTTCGCGGCCGTGGCCCCTGCTAAGGCCTTCGCCACCGAGACGACCGTGGTCTTCCCGCTGCTGCACGGACCCTTCGGCGAGGACGGCACCGTGCAGGGGTTGTGCGAGCTGGCCGACGTGCCCTACGTCGGCTCGGCCGTGCTCGGCTCGGCCGCGGCCATGGACAAGATCGTCGCCAAGCAGCTCCTCGCCGCTGCGGGCCTGCCCGTCGCGCCCTATGTCGGGTTCCGCGAGACCCCGCCCGCCATCGACCTGGGCTGGCCCGTGTTCGTGAAGCCGGCCAACCTGGGCTCGTCGGTGGGCGTCAACAAGGCCCATGACCAAGCCGAGCTGGACGCCGCCGTCGCCGAGGCGCTGCGCTACGACGAGTGGGTCATCGTCGAGGAGGCGATCGCCGGGCGGGAGATCGAGTGCGGCGTGCTCGGCGACCGCGAGCCGCAGGCCAGCCTGCCCGGCGAGGTCCGTCCGAGTCGGGATTTCTACGACTACCAGGACAAATACGAGACCGGCGCGGCCGAGCTGCTGGTGCCGGCGCCGCTGGACGACGGCCTCACCGTCGAGGTGCAGCGCCTCGCCATCGCCGCCTTCCAGGCGGTGCGGGCCGAGGGCATGGCGAGGGTGGACTTCTTCCTGGAGGAGGGCAGCCGCGGCCTGCTCGTGAACGAGGTCAACACCATCCCCGGCTTCACCCCCATCTCGATGTACCCGCGCATGTGGGAAGCGTCGGGGGTGCCGTACCCGGAGCTGCTCGACCGGCTGGTGCAGCTCGCGCTCGACCGGCACGCCCGCCGCGCCGGGCGCGTGGGCCGCACTCGCAACGCTAGAGGTGCACCACCGGGCAGGTGAGCGTGCGGGTGATGCCGTCGATCAGCTGCACCCGGCTCACCACCAGCCGCCCGAGGTCGTCCATCGTCTCGGCTTCGGCCCGCACGATCACGTCGTACGGCCCGGTCACGTCTTCAGCCGACACGACGCCGTCGATAGCGGCTACTTCTTCCGCCACCTGGGCGGCCTTGCCGACCTCGGTCTGGATGAGCACGTAGGCGCTGACTGCCATGCACCGTCCCCCCGCTGAGTGTTGGTGTGCCAAATGTCGATTGTGAGGCCGGGAGCCTAGCCGTCGCTCCCAACCGTGCTAGGGGTTAGGGCCAATGCTGGCGAGGGCGGCGGGCTGGTGTTACCGGAACCGGGGCCAGACGCTGGCGCTGTGGGTCGTCGGCTTCGTGCTCATGGTCGTGCTGGGCGGCGCGGCCGGGGGCTCGTGGAGCACCGACTTCGAGGTCCCCGGTACGGGGTCCGCCGCCGCCCAGGACCTGCTCGCGCCGCGGTTCCCGGCCCGCGCCGGAGACACGATCCAGCTCGTCTTGCGGACGGGCTCGATCGACGACCCCGCCGTGCGCGCCCGCTTCGAGTCGATCCTGGGCCGCCTCCTCAGCTACCCGCACGTGGTCGACGCCGCCAGCCCGTACAACCAGGACGGCGCCCAGAACACGTCGTTGGACCGCAGCACTGCGTTCGCCGTCCTGCAGCTCGACGTGCCGGCCCAAGACATCCCGGCGGCCGAGGGGAGGAAGCTGATCGCCGAGACCCGGGCGGCCAACGCCGAAGGGGTGCGGTTCGCCCTCTCGGGCCAGGCCGTCCAGAACGCCGAGTTCGTGCTGGGCGGCCGCGAAGAGGGCATCGGGCTTTTCGCCGCCGGCCTCATCCTGCTCCTCAGCTTCGGGTCGGTCATCGGCCTGGGGCTGCCGATCCTGGCCTCCGTCGCGGGGATCGGGATCGGCCTCGCCGTCGTCCAACTGCTCGCCAACGTCGTGCCGGCGCCGAACTTTACGCCCATCGTGGCTTCCACGATCGGCCTCGGCGTCGGCATCGACTACGCGCTGTTCATCGTCGCCCGCTATCGGCAAGGCTTGCACAGCGGCCTCGACCCCGAGACCGCGGCCATCGTCTCGGTCAGCACCGCCGGGCGCGCCGTCCTGTTCGCGGGAACGACGGTGGTCGTCTCGGTGCTCGGGATGCTGCTGGTGAACCTGCGGTTCCTGCGGGGGGTGGCGCTGGGCGCGGCGGCGGCGGTGCTCGTAACCATGCTGGCGTCGGTCTCGTTGCTGCCGGCGCTGCTGGGCTTCGCAGGGCGCAACATCGACAGGCTGCGGGCCCCGTTCGTGAAGGCGCAGAAGGGGGATCCGCGCCGCGGCTTCTGGTTCCGGTGGAGCCGGTTGGTCCAGCGCCGGCCGGGGACCGCCTTCATCCTCGGCCTGGTCGCCCTGGGGGCCTTGGCCACGCCGCTGTTCTCGCTCCACCTGGGGTTCCCCGGTCAGGAGTCGCAGCCCAGGTCAAGGATGAGTCGGCAGGCCTACGACATGCTGGTCGCCGGGTTCGGGCCCGGTTACTCGGCCCCCCTGATCCTGGCCGTCGACCTGCCCGGCGGGCAGGGCCGTGACGTGCTGGCCAAGCTCGAACGCGACCTGCGCACGGTGCTCGGCGTGGCCGCGGTGGCGCCCGCCCAGCTCAACCCGGCCGCCGACGTGGCCGTGATCACCGTCTTCCCCACGACCCGCGCCACCGACAAGGCGACCGAGAACCTCGTCCATCGGCTGCGCGATCACGTCGTGCCGGCGATCGTCGCCGACTCGCCGGCCAGGGTCCACGTGGGCGGGTCCAACGCCGGGCTCATCGACTCGAGCGAGACGATCCGCACCCGGCTGCCGGTCTTCATCGGCGTGGTCGTGGCCCTGTCGTTACTGCTGTTGATGGCCGAGTTCCGTTCGGTGACCGTCGCGCTGAAGGCGGCCGTCATGAACATGCTGTCGATCGGGGCCGCCTACGGGGTGCTGGTGGCGGCCTGCCAGTGGGGCTGGCTGAGCGACGTCACCGGCATCACCCCCACCCCGTCGATCGCCAGCTTTGTGCCCATGATGATGTTCGCCATCCTGTTCGGGCTGTCGATGGACTACGAGGTCTTCCTGCTGTCACGGGTGCGGGAGGAGTACCTCTGCACCGGGGACAACGCGCTGGCGGTGGCGGACGGGCTCGCCTCCACCGCCCGGGTGATCACGGCCGCGGCGGCGAGCATGGTCGCCGCCTGCCTCGCCTTCGTGCTCGGCCCCGAACCGGTCGTCAAGCAGATCGGCCTCGGCCTGGCGGCGGCCATCTTCATCGACGCCACGCTTGTGCGCATGGTGCTCGTCCCGTCCACGATGGAGTTGCTGGGCAAGGCCACCTGGTGGATCCCGCGCTGGCTCGACCGCATCCTGCCCCGGGTGGGCTTCGAGTCGTTCCGCTCCGCCAGAACCTAGCCCCGCTCCGCGGCCGCCTTGAGCCGGCGCAGCGTCTCCTCCATGCCCTTGACCAGGTCGCCCTCGCGCTCGGCCCAGGTCACGCCGGTGCCCAGCTTGGTCGACCACCGCCCGAACGGCCCGGGGACCTTGACGATCTCGAAGGACTCGGTGACCTCGCAGCCGTCGGCGGTCGGCGCGAGGTCATACGCCCACCGAGTCTCGCCCTTGCCGACATCGAATGCGAAACGCTTGCCCGGGTCGGCCGCGGTCACGGTGCACTTGGTGTTCCACGGCCCCTTGCGCTTGTTGTGGCCCTTGAACCGGGCGCCGACGACAGGGCCGGTGGCGCCGTCGATCCACTCGGCGCTCTTCGTCTCAGGGCTCCACTCGCCGACGCGGGTGACGTCGGACACCATGCTCCAAACCTGTTCCGGGGTCGCCGCGACGGCGATCGACGTCGAGGGCACCGCCGTGCAGGATACCGCCGCTGGCCTAGCCTCTGCGGTCAGCGAGGAGGTTGCCGATGGCGCACGAGGTGCGAGCAGTCGTGGCTCAGGAGAAGGGCAAGCCGGTCGAGATCGAGACCATCGTCGTGCCCGACCCCGGGCCGGGCGAGACGCTGGTGCGCGTGCAGGCGTGCGGTGTGTGCCACACCGACCTGCACTACCGCGAGGGCGCGATCAACGACGACTTCCCGTTCCTGCTCGGCCACGAGGCGGCCGGGGTGGTGGAGGCGGTCGGGCTCGGCGTCGACACCCCGAAGGTGGGCGACGTCGTCATCCTCAACTGGCGGGCCGTCTGCGGCCGCTGCCGGGCCTGCCTGCGGGGCCGGCCCTGGTACTGCTTCGCCACCCACAACGCCACCCAGAAGATGACACTGGCTTCGACCAGCCAGCCCCTCTCTCCTGCGCTGGGCATCGGCGCCTTTTGCGAGCTGACGCTGGTGGCCGCCGGCCAGTGCACGCCGGTCGACCCGGCGGCGCGGCCCGAGGTGGCGGGGCTGCTCGGGTGCGGCGTGATGGCCGGCCTGGGCGCGGCCATGATCACCGGCGAGGTGGGCCGGGGCGACTCGGTGGCGGTGTTCGGGTGCGGAGGCGTGGGTGACGCCGCCATCGCCGGCGCGCGTCTGGCCGGCGCCACCACGATCATCGCCGTCGACCGCGACCCCCGGAAGCTGGAGTGGGCCAAGGAATTCGGCGCCACCCACACCGTCGACGCGTCGGCCGAGGACCCGGTGGCGGCCGTCCAGGCGGCGACGGGCGGCTTCGGCGCCGACGTGTGCATCGAGGCGGTCGGCCACCCGAAGGTGATGGAGCAGGCGTTCTACGCCCGGGACCTGGCCGGCAC
The DNA here is from genome assembly GCA_023265045.1 of Acidimicrobiia bacterium. Classification (GTDB taxonomy): domain Bacteria; phylum Actinomycetota; class Acidimicrobiia; order Acidimicrobiales; family AC-14; genus JAHFUQ01. The sequence continues at coordinate 42,156 of JAHFUQ010000008.1, read as the reverse complement.
CCTCGTGCAGGTCGGCGTGCCCAACCCCCAGATGCGCATCGACCTGCCCATGCTCGACTTCTTCGGCCGGGGCGGGCGGCTCCGGCCCAGTTGGTACGGCGACTGCCTGCCGTCGCGCGACTTCCCCCTGCTGATCAACCTCCACCTGCAGGGGCGGCTGCCGCTCGACAAGTTCGTCACCGAGACGATCCCCCTCGACGGCGTGGAGGACGCGTTCCACCGCATGGAGCGGGGCGAGGTACTCCGTTCTGTCGTGGTGCTGTGAGGATCGACCACGTTGTCACCTCGGGCGTGTTCACGCTCGACGGCCAGGAGTGGGAGGTGGACAACAACGTGTGGGTCGTGGGGGACGATCCCGTCGTCATCGTCGACGCCGCCCACGATGCGGCGCCGATCGCGGCGGCCGTCGGGGGCCGGACGGTGACCGCCATCGTGTTGACCCACGGCCACAACGACCACATCAACGCCGCGCCGGCGCTGGCTGAGGCGGTGGGCGGGCCGCCCGTCTACCTGCATCCCGACGACCTCATGCTGTGGCATCAGGTCTTCCCCGGCAGCAATCCCGACCGGTGGCTGGAGGACGGCTTGGCGGTGGGCGGGCTGACCGTGCTGCACACCCCCGGGCACTCGCCGGGCGGCTGCTGCTTGTGGGACGGCGCCGGCACGCTGTTCAGCGGCGACACGCTGTTCCGGGGCGGGCCGGGCAACACCAGCCGCACCTTCAGCAGCTTCGCGACGATCATCGAGAGCATGCAGACCCAACTGTTGGGCCTTCCGGCGCAGACCGTCGTCCACCCCGGTCACGGCGACGACACGACCATCGGCGACGAGGCGCCCCACCTCGACGAGTGGGTGGCGCGGGGCTACTGATCGGATGGCACGCGTACCCCTGCCCGACGGCCGTTCCATCGCGGTCGAAGACCGAGGCAACCCGGCCGGCCGCCCGGTCGTGTTCCTGCACTCGGCGCCTGGCTCGCGCCTCATCGACCCCGACCCGTGGGCGACGGCCGGGGCGAGGATCCGACTCGTGACCTTCGACAGGCCCGGATACGGCTCGTCGTCGCCCCTCGACGGCGGGGTGGCGCCGAGTGTGGCGGGCTTCGCCGACGACGCCGCCGCGGTCATCCACCACCTGGCGTTGGGGCCGGTTTCGGTCGTGGGCTGGTCGGCGGGCGGCGTGGTCGCCCTGGCCCTCGCCGAGCGCCACCCCGATGTGGTGCAGCGGGTGGCGGTCGTCTGCGGTCCCGCCCACGAGGACGACGTGTCGCGCCTCGACGAGGACGCCAAGTTCATGGTCGACGCCCTGCGCTACGACGTGCCCGGCGCCGCCGACCGGGTCGCCGAGGTGCTCAGCCCCATCGCCCACGACGCCGCGGCCGTGCTCGACATGCTGGCCGCGGGGCCGCCGGACGACGCCGTGCTGGAGGATCCGGTGCAGGGGCCGCGGCTGCGCCTCATGGCCTCGGAAGCGATCCGCCAGGGCGTCGCCGGGATTGCCTTCGACATCGTCGCCACATCGGTGGCGCCGTGGGACTTCGACGCCCGGCGCGTGGCCGCGCCGGTGACCCTCTGGTACGGCGAGGAGGACGTGCTCGTGCCGCCCGTCCACGGCGCCTGGTGGGAGGGCGTCGTTCCGAACTGCACGCTCAACGTCGTGCCCGGCGCCGGCCACCTGCTGCCGTCAGTCGCCTGGAAGCAGATCCTCGCGTCGGTGTAACCAGAGCACGCAGTCGTAAGGGTGGTCGTAGACGCCGCCGTGGGCGTCGATGGCGGCGTGGACGGCGGCCAGGAGCGGCCCGAGCCGGTCGGTGGGCAGCATGCGGTGGTCCGAGTGGGTGCGGGCCAGGTCGACCCACTGGTCGGCGGAGTAGGTCTGGCGCCAGGGATAGGAGCGGCGTTCGCCCGGGGGCATTTCCTTCGGTCCGCCGGTGCGGCGGAGCCCCGGAGCGAGCCGGTCGTACACCTCGTCGAGGGCGCGCCGCAGGGGTGAATGATCCTCGGCGGGCACGTTCCAGAAGAGGGCGAGCCATCCGCCCGGTGTCAGCAGGGCGCGGGCCTTGGGCAGGCGGACGTTCGGGTCGAGCCAGTGCCACGCCTGGGCCGAGACGACCAGGTCGAAGGGCCATTCGCCGTCGGCGGGCGCCCACGACTCGAAGGGCGCGACGTCGACCCGCCACGACGGAAGGGTCGCCAGCCGGCGGCGAGCCACGGCTGCCATGGCGGCGTCGGCGTCAACGGCCACGCCAGTGAGGCCGCGAGCGGCGAGCAGCGCGGCGGTTTTGCCGGTGCCGCAACCGATGTCGAGCGCTCGGGCGGCGGGGCCGACGCCGGGTAGCGCGATGAGGTCGTCGATGAGCGCCGGCGGGTAGGACGGGCGCATGCGATCGTACAGCTCGGGGTCCTCGCCGAAGACCAGCCGGCGGTCCTGAAAGGGCGCCCGGCCGGCGCGGGCGAGCCGCTCGAGCTCTTCGACGGCGGCCGTCACCTCGGGGGTGAAGTCCGTCTCGTCCTCGTCCAGGCGGGCGATGACGGCCCGATCCGCGGAGACCCACAGGTCGAGCTCGAGGTCCTCGGAGATCACCGTGTCGCCGTCGACCCGCGCGGGCTGGGCGATGTCGCAGTACCAACCTTGGTGGCGGCCGCCGGCGTCGAACACCTCCTTGACCGAGTACCAGCGGTCGCGCCAGTAGTGCTCGATCCAGACGTCGCCGCGCCCGATGCGCACGATGAGGTGCGTCCCATCGTCGGACACGAGCTCGGCGTCGTATTCGACCGCCGGCCGGCGCTGCTTCACGAGGCGGACTCTCACGGTTACGGTGTCCGGTGGCCTTGTACACGCTCCACGAGCGTCCCGAGTCCCTGGTCGAGCCCGTCCTGGCGGTTCACCTCGAAGGCTGGATCGACGCCGGGAGCGCGGGAAGCGGGGCCATGAACGCCCTACTCAACACTCTCGACCCCACCCCTGTCGCCTCGTTTCACGTCGACTACCTGCTCGACCAGCGCGCCCGGCGGCCGATCATGAAGGTCGTGGACGGCGTCAACACCGGTTTGAGCTGGCCCCGCATCCAGTTGGTGGCGGCCAAGGACCGGGCGGGACGGGACGTGTTGCTGCTGCACGGCCCCGAGCCCGACTTCCAGTGGCGGGGGTTCGCGCGCGACGTCCGCAGCTTGTGCGCCGATTTGGGGGTGCGGATGATGGTGGGGCTGGGGGCCTTCCCGTCCCCGGTGCCGCACACCCGGCCCGTCCCGCTGGTGTCGACGGCCACGACCGAGGAGCTGGCCCGGCGGATCGGGTTCGTGCCCGGCAGCCAGGAGGTCTCGTGCGGGATCCACGCCGTGCTGGAGCGGGGCTTCGCGGGGACCGGCGTCCCCGCGGTCGGGATCTGGGCCAGGGTGCCGCACTACGCCGCGCCCATGCCCTATCCGGCCGCGAGCTTGGCGTTGCTGCAGTCGTTGGAGGACCTGGGCGAGCTCGAGTTCGACTTGAGCGCGCTGTCCGCGGCAGCGGATGAGACCCGCCGGCGGCTCGATCTGCTGGCCGGCGCCAACCCCCAGTTCGGCGCGCTGCTGCAGCAGCTGGAGGCCCAGGCCGACGTGGCCGTCGAGCATCAGGGGTCGGCGTTCACCGACATCCCGAGCGGCGACGAGATCGCCGCCGAAATCGAACGGTTTTTCACCGAACAGGAGTGACGGCATGAGGGTCGGCGTGTTGGGGACGGGCATGGTGGGGCAGGGGCAGGCGAGCAGGCTCGTCTCCCTCGGCCACGAGGTGATGATGGGCTCCAGGGCGGCGGGCAACGAGAAGGCGGTGGCGTGGGCCTCGGGCGCGAGCCCGCGGGCGAGCGAGGGGACCTTCGCCGACGCTGCCGCGTTCGGCGAGATGGTCGTCAACGCCACCAACGGGGAGGGCTCCATCGAGGCCCTCGCCGCGGCGGGCGCGGGCAACCTGGCGGGCAAGGTGCTCGTCGACATCTCCAACCCGCTCGACCACTCGGGCGGCTTCCCGCCCCGCCTGTTCGTGTGCAACACCGACAGCCTGGGCGAGCAGATCCAGCGGGCGTTCCCCGAGGCGCGGGTGGTGAAGACCATGAACACGGTCAACATCAACGTCCAGGTCGACCCGAGCGTGATACCCGGCCGGCACACCATGTTCCTGTGCGGGAACGACGACGCGGCCAAAGCCGACGTGCGCGCCCTGCTGCTGAGCTACGGCTGGCCCGACGAGGACGTGATGGACCTCGGCGACATCACCGGGTCGCGGGCCATGGAGATGAACATCGCCATGTGGCTGCGGGCCGCCAGCACGCTGAACAACTGGGGGATAAACATCAAAATCGTGCCATAAACGCCCTTGCGCTAATCGAATGCATGTTCTAGAATGAGCGAGCTTCCCCGCGCTTCTTCTGAGGGAATGCCGCATGCCCGAGTTCAGCCAATGCACTGCTGACGAGCTGGTCGAGGCGATCGACCGGCTGCACGACGTGGCGGCGCAGCGGCGCAGCGGCGCAGCGGCGCAGCGGCGGTTACTGGCGGCGGTGGCCGAGTACGACCGGCGGGGGGCGTGGGGGCAGGACGGGGCCCGGTCGATGGGCGCGTGGCTGGCCTACCGGCTCGGGGTGTCGCACCGCACCGGCGCCGAGTGGGCTCGGGTGGGGGCGGCGCTCGAAGGGCTGCCGGCGCTGGCCGGCGCCTTGGAGGAAGGCCGGCTGTCGCTCGACCAGGTGGCGCCGCTGACCAAGCTGGCGACGCCGGAGACCGATGAGGTGCTGGCGGAGGAGGCCGTGGGGTGGTCGGCGGCCCAGTGCGGGGCGGCCGCCCGTTACGCTCGGCCGGTGCCGGGGGGAGAGTCGGCCGACTGCCACGCCCAGCGCTCGCTGCGCTGGTGGTGGGACTTCGACCGGCGCATGCTGCACCTTCGCGGCCAGCTGCCCGACGAGGCGGGGGCGACAGTGGCCGCGGCGCTGGAACGCATCGCCGACTCGTACAAGCCCAACCCGGAGACCGGCGTGTTCGACTCCTACGATCAGCGCGGCGCCGACGCCCTGGCCGAGTTGGCGTCGTCCTACCTCGGCGCTCAGGCGTCGCCCGATCGGGCGACGGTCGTCATTGTGGCCGAGTCGTCGGCGGTGGCGGGCGAGGGCGGGGTCATCACCGTCGACGGCGGTCCGCCGATCGGCGTCCACGCCCTGTGGCGTCAGCTGTGCGACGCCCGGGTGGAGATCGTGGGCCCCGACGGCGTGGGTCGCGCCCGGCGCACCCCGCCGGCGTGGCTGTGCCGCAAGATCCGCCGGCGGGACGGCGGCTGCCGCTTCCCGTCGTGCGAGCGCCGGCGCTGGGGTCACGTGCACCATATCCGACATTGGGTGCACCGCGGACCGACCGATATGGACAATCTGGTGTGGCTGTGCCCGTACCATCACCGGCTCGTGCACGAAGGCAGATGGACGATCGCTGGTGACCCGAACGGCGAGGTGATATTCGTCCGTCCCGACGGCCGGCCGCTCGCCCGCGGCCCCGCCTAATGCCTCGGCGATACCGTGGACCGGTGGACCTGAGCGCGCTGCCGGGGGGCGACCTCGTCCAGAAGGGGTTGGCTGACATCGCCGCGGGCGTGGAGTCCGACGCGGCGCTGCTCGTCGCGATTGGCGCGCCCCGGCTGCGGACGTTGGGTTTCGATGTCCCGGAGACGATCGCCGAGCCGGAGATGCGGCTCTACCTGCGGCTGGCCGAGACCGACTCCGACTCGGCGCACTCGCGGTACAACGCCCTGGTGCGTCGGCTGGTCAGCTTCGAGAACGCGGCCGCGTGCGTGAAGTAGCCGACGAGGATCGCATCCGGCGCTTCATGCGCGCCCTGGGGCGGGAGGCTCGCCAGCCGGCCCGCGTCTACTTCACCGGCGGCGCCTCCGCCGTGCTGTACGGCTGGCGGGCGTCGACGGTCGATGTGGACCTCAGGATCACGCCTGAGGAGGACGCCGTTTTCCGGTCCATCCCGCGCCTGAAAGAGGAGCTGCACGTCAACGTCGAGCTGGCGTCGCCCGCCGACTTCATCCCCGTCGTAGAGGGCTGGGAGGACCGCAGCCCGTTCGTCGACCGCCAGGGAACGCTCTCGTTCCATCACTTCGAGCTGGTGGCGCAGGCGCTGGCCAAGATCCAGCGGGGGCACGCTCAGGACCGCGCCGATGTCGAGGCGATGCTGGCGCGAGGCCTCGTCACCCGCGATGGCCTGGTGGCGTACTTCTCCCGCATCGAAGCTGATCTGTACCGCTTCCCCGCTTTGGACGCCCCAACGTTCAGGTCCGCCGTCGACGAGGCGGTTGCCAGGAGCTGACCGTCACCGGCCAGGGCGAGGGCATCGAGCTCCCGTCGGCCGCCAAGGTGACGCTGAAGAAGGGGGACCTACGCCTTCATGTGCTTCGTGCAGGACCGCGCCGGTGGGGCGCCGCACTTCGCCAAGGGGATGATCCAGCCGGTCACCGTCGCCTAGCGCCAACGAGCTCCCCGCGCAGTTGGTGGCCCAGACCCCCAAATGCGCGGAAGAGTCGCGAACGGGGTCAGCCCCAGTACACGCCGGCCCAGCGGACGTGGCGGGCGGAGCCATGGAGGACGAAGCCCTGCACGCCGCTGCGCATGGCGAACAGCCAGTTGACCGCCGCGATGGGCACGACCACGACCTCCTCGTCCACGGCGATGTGGAGGGCGTCGGCCGTCTTCTGGGTGGCGACGGCGCGGTCCGGTGTGGCCAGCGCGGCCTCGAGGGCCGTGTCGAAGGCGGGCCCGGCCGCGAACCACTTGGCGTAGGCGCCCGTGCCCTTGGAGTAGTAGAAGCCGGAGGAGAACTGGGTGGGGGTGGCGTCGTTCTGGGCCACGCGCTCGAGGAAGATGTCGCCCTCGCCCTTGTTGAGCCGGTCGGTGTAGGTCGCCTGCTCGGGCGTCTCGACGATCTTGACCTCGATGCCGACGTCTTTGAGCTTGGCCTGGACGAACTCGGGATACGGCTTGCGGAGGTCGATGGGCGGGATGCCGTTGATCATCGTGAGCGCGAGCCGGCGGCCGTCCTTGACCCGGATGCCGTCGGCGCCTGCTTTCCACCCCGCGTTGTCGAGGAGCGCCTTGGCGCCGTTCTGGTCGTAGGGAACCCCCTTGACCGTGGCGGCGGCCGCGCCGAGGAGGGGCGCAGGCGTGATCGTGCTCGCCACCTGGGCGGCGTTGGTGAACACCTGGTCCACGATGGCCTTGCGGTCGATGGACATGGCCACCGCCTTGCGCAGGGTGGCGTCCTTGAGCAGGTCGTAGCCCTCGGGGCCGGAGCGGTTCAGGTCCATCAGCTCGGTCGCCCCCGGCGGCGCGACGGCGGTCTTGATCCCGGTCGACTTGCCCGCCTCGGCCAGCAGCTGGCGCGGCAGGTCGTAGATGAGGTCCACCTCGCCGGTCTTGAGCGACAGCCAGCGGGCGTTGTCGTCGGGCAGGAACCTGAACGTGATCTGGCGGAGCTTGGCCTTGTCGCCCCAGTAGGCGTCGTTGCGCTCGACGACAAGCTTCTCGCTCTTGGTGTAGCTCACGAACTTGAAGGGGCCGGTGCCGGTCGGCTTTGTCCCCACGTCGGCACCGGGCGCGACCATGGGCGCCACGCTCGGGTGCACGAGCTGGTCGACCAGGCGCAGGTTGGCGATCGTCGGCGTGATGTCGACCGTGTAGTCGTCGACGGGCTTGACCGAGTCGGCGCCGATCCGCAACGAGCCGCCGCCGGTGCGGGCAAGGCGGTCGAGGCTGAACTTGACCGCGGCGGCGTTGAACGGGGCGCCGTTGTGGAACGTCACGCCCTTGCGCAGGTAGAAGCGGAAGGTGTTGTTCCCCGTGTACTCGTAGCGCTCCGCCAGCCACGGCTCGACCTGGAAGTCGGGCGTCATGCGTACGAGCGTCTCGAACATGTTGGTGTTGATCGGGAACATGCCGAGGTTGGCGCGGTCCCCCTCGGTGACGAACGAGTCGGCCGGCGTGCCGACGGTGAGGTCGTCCTTGGCGACGGTCGTGGGCGCCGACGGCTGCGAGCTGGTCGTGGCGTCCTTGGCGCAGCCGGTGGCGACCAGGACGGCGGCGAACAACGCGACGGCAAAGCGGTTGCGTCTCATGTCTTCCCCCCGGATGACCGCCGCCCGAGCAGGATAGCGACCTCGTGGGCCGATACCTCGTCCGCCGCCTTGCCTATGTGGCGCCTATCTGGCTGCTCATCAGCTTCTTCGCCTTCCTGCTGGCGACGCTGGCGCCGGGCGACCCGGCCGAGCTGTTGCTGCGGAGCCAGTCCGACCAGGCGCCGTCGGCGGAGGACGTCGCCCGGGTGCGCGGGGAGCTGGGGCTCGACGCGCCCTTCGTGGTTCGCTACGCCCGTTGGGTCGGGCACGCGGTCGAGGGCGACCTGGGGAGGTCGTACCGAACGCGCGAGCCGGTGCTCCACGAGCTGTCGGGCCGGTTCCTGGTCACGGCGCAGTTGGCCGTCCCCGCCCTGGCGCTGGCGCTGCTGATCGCCGTGCCGCTGGGGGTGGTGTGCGCGGTCAAGCACAACTCGGTGGTGGACCACGGGTCGCGGCTGGCGGCGCTGATCGGGTCGTCGATGCCCAGCTACTGGCTCGGCTACGTGCTGATCGTCCTGTTCGCCGTGAAGGTCGAGTGGTTCCCCGTGGCGGGGCGGGGAGGGGTGCGGCACATGGTGCTGCCGGCGCTGACGCTGGCGCTGGGGTCAAGTGCGATCCTGACCCGGCTTACCCGAGCCAGCCTGCTGGAGTCGCTGGGGGACGACTACGTGCGCACCGCCCGTTCCAAGGGGCTGCGGGAGCGGGCGGTGGTCGTGCGCCACGCCCTGCGGAACTCCCTGATCCCGGTGGCGACGGTGGCGGGCCTGCGCTTCGGGCACCTCCTCGGCGGGGCGGTGTTCGTCGAGACGGTCTTTGCCTGGCCGGGCGTGGGGAAGTTCGTCGTCGACTCGATCTACGCCCGGGACTACCCGGTGATCCAAGGCTTCGTGCTGTTCACCGGCACCGTCTTCCTGGTCGTCAACCTGCTCGTCGACCTGCTGTACGCCCGGTTGGACCCCAAGGTGCGGCTGGTGGCGTCGTGAGGGGCCTGCTGCGCCAGCCGCTGACAGTGGTGGGCCTGGCGGTCGTCGTCGCCTTCGCCGTGCTGGCCGTCTTTGCGCCGTGGATCGCGCCCAAGGACCCGACCGCGATCGACGTGCTGGCGCGGTTGGCGCACCCAAGCCGCCATCACCTGCTGGGCACCGACGCCCTGGGGCGGGACCTGTTCAGCCGCATCGTGTACGGCGCCCGCTGGTCGCTGGGCGGGGCCCTGGTGGTGACGGCGGCGGTGACGGTCGTGGGCGTGACGGTGGGGGCGGTGAGCGGCTACCTGGGCGGGCGGGTCGACACCGTGCTGATGCGGGTGGTCGACGCGTTGCTGGCCTTTCCCACGTTGCTGCTGGCGCTCGCCATCGTCGGCGTGGTGGGACCGGGGTTGCGGGGCGTGCTGACCGGGCTGATCGCCGTCGGGTGGGCGGACTACGCCCGCGTGGTGCGGGGGCTGGTGCTGAGCCTGCGGGAGCGGGAGTACGTGGGCGCGGCGCGGGCCGCGGGCGGCGGCGACGTCCACATCCTCGGCCGCCACGTGCTGCCGAACGTCGTGTCGCCCCTGATCGTGCTGGCCAGCCTGGAGATGGGCCAGCTGATCCTGGCGTTGGCGGGGCTGAGCTTTCTCGGGCTCGGCGCCCAGCCGCCCACTCCCGAGTGGGGGACGATGCTCAACGACGGCCGCGTCTTCCTGCTGACCGCGCCCCAGCTGATGATCTACCCCGGCATCGCCATCAGCCTGGCCGTCCTCGGCCTCAACCTGCTGGGCGACGGCTTACGGGACGCCCTCGATCCGCGCAGCCGAGGGGTTATTCCGAGCTGAGGCGCTTCTCCAGGGCGTTGAGCTCGTCGCGCAGCTCGTCGGGGAGGCGCTCGCCGAGCTTGGCGTAGTGCTCCTCGATGGACGGCACCTCGCGCCGCCACTCCTCCACGTCGACCCGCAGCAGCTCGGCCAGGTCGTCAGGCGAGACCGAGAGGCCGGTCGTGTCGATGGCCCCCTCCGCCGGGAGCACGCCGATGGCGGTCTCCCGCCCGGCGCCCGTGCCCGTCACCCGCTCGAACACCCACTTGAGCACCCGGCTGTTCTCGCCGAACCCGGGCCACAGCCACTTGCCCTCGGGGCTCTTGCGGAACCAGTTGACGTAGTACAGCCGGGGCAGGTTCTCGGCCGCCGTGGCCTGGCCGATCTCCAGCCAGTGGCCCAGGTAGTCGGCCATGTTGTACCCGCAGAACGGCAGCATGGCGAAGGGGTCACGCCTGAGGTTGCCGACCGCGCCGGCCTGGGCCGCCGTTGTCTCCGAGGCCATGATCGAGCCGAGGAAGACCCCGTGCTGCCAGTTGAACGCCTCGTGCACGAGCGGGACCACCGACGACCGGCGGCCGCCGAAGAGGATGGCCGAGATGGGGACGCCGGCAGGGTCCTCCCACTCGTCGGCGATGGTCGGGCACTGGGCCGCGGGGGCGGTGAAGCGGGCGTTGGGGTGCGCCGCCGGCGTCGTGGACTCGGGTGTCCAGTCGTTGCGCTTCCAGTCGATCACGTGGGCGGGCGCCTCGTCGGTCATGCCCTCCCACCACACGTCGCCGTCGTCGGTGTAGGCGGTGTTGGTGAAGAAGCAGTTGCGCTCGAGGGTGCGCATGGCGTTGTAGTTGGTCTCGTCCGACGTCCCAGGGGCGACGCCGAAGAAGCCGGCCTCGGGGTTGATGGCGTAAAGGCGGCCGTCGGCCCCGAACTTCATCCAGCAGATGTCGTCGCCCACCGTCTCGACCGTCCACCCGGGAACGGTCGGCACGAGCATGGCCAGGTTGGTCTTGCCGCAGGCGGACGGGAACGCCGCCGCGATGTAGCGCGCCTCGCCCGCGGGCGACGTCATCTTGAGGATGAGCATGTGCTCGGCCAGCCAGCCGTCGTCGCGGGCCATGGTCGAGGCGATGCGCAGGGCGAAGCACTTCTTGCCCAGCAGGGCGTTGCCGCCGTAGCCCGAGCCGTACGACCAGATCGTGCGCTCCTCGGGGAAGTGGACGATGTACTTGTTCTCGGCGTCGCACGGCCACGCCACGTCGGCCTGGCCCGGCTCCAGCGGCGAGCCCACCGAGTGCAGGCAGGGGACGAAGTCGCCGTCGCCCAGCACGTCGAGCACGGCCTGGCCCATGCGGGTCATGATCCGCATGTTGGCGGCGACGTAGGGCGAGTCGGTCAGCTCCACGCCGATGTGGGCGATGGGGGAGCCGAGGGGGCCCATGGAGAAGGGGACGACGTACATGGTGCGGCCCCGCATCGAACCCCGGAACAGGCCGGTGAGGGTGGCCTTCATCTCGTCGGGGTCACGCCAGTTGTTGGTGGGGCCGGCGTCGATCTCCGCCTTGGAGCAGATGTAGGTGCGGTCCTCGACGCGGGCGACGTCGCCGGGGTCGGACGTGGCCCAGTAGGAGCCGGGGCGCCTGGCGTCGATGGAGGTGAGGGTGCCCGCCTCGACCATCTCGGCGCACAGGCGGTCGAACTCCTCCTGGGAGCCGTCGCACCAGTACACGCGGTCGGGGGTGGTGAGGGTGGCGACCTCCTCCACCCAGTTCAACAGGCGCTGGTTCGTGGTGCGGCCCGCGGTCGTGACAGTCAACTGCGTCCCCTTCCATCCAGGTTGTGCGGCTACAGCTTCGGGAAGCCGGGTGTTCCCATGTCGACCTCGGAGCCGAGCCGCAGCGCCGTTGCCCGTCCTTCTCCATCGAGGTCCCAGATCACGCGCTGTCCCTGGCGGAGCATGCGGAAGACGGAGCCGGCCAGCGCATCGTGCGCGATCGGGTACTCCGATCGATCGGTGTCCCTGACGACCGTACCCTCACGTGTGCCAGGGTCGTACGACTTGACCACTCCTTGCATCAGTCACCCAGTTTACCGGAGGCGGTGAATGGCCCGTGAATTCACCCTGATCGAGACGCTGCGGGCCCGCATGCCCGCCATCGGCGACGACTGCGCGGTGGTCGACGGGGGGCGGGTGTTGCTGTGCGCCGACGCCGCGGTCGCCGGCGTGCACGCCGACCTGTCGTTGGTCGGGCTGGACGACTTCGGGTGGAAGGCGATGGCGGCCTGTGTGAGCGATGTCGCGGCCATGGGGGGCCGGCCTTCGTACGCGTTGGTGACGGTCTCGGGACCGCTGGGCGATGTGGACGTGAACGTGCTGTACGACGGCTTGCTGGGCGCCGCCGCGTGGGCGGGGTGCGAGGTGGTGGGCGGGGACCTGACTGCCGCCCCCGCGTTGGTGGTGAGCGTGGCGGTGGTGGGGGCGTTGGACGACGGGGGGCCGCCGGCGGTGCTGCGCTCGGGCGCCCGGGCGGGGGACACGCTGTTCGTCACCGGGCCGCTGGGGGCGTCGGCCGCAGGACTGGCGCTGCTGAAGGCGGGCCGGGCCGGGGAGGACCCGGACCTGGCGTCGGCCCACCGCCGGCCGCGGCCTCGGTTGGCCGAAGGCCGGGCGGCGCGGTGGGCGGGCGCCACGGCCATGATCGACGTGTCCGACGGGCTGGCCCTGGATGTCCGCCACCTGGCGGCGGCGTCGGGCGTGGGCGTGGCGCTGGAACGGGTCCCGGTGGCGGTCGGGGTGGCGCGGGTGGCCGACGACCCCGAGGCCCTCGCCCTCGGGGGGGGCGAGGACTACGAGCTGCTGTTCGCGACGAGGGACACCGCGGCTATGGAAGCGGCCTTTGTCGAGGCACGCCTGACGGCGCCGTTGCGGGTGGGGCGGTGCACCGCCGACCCCTCCGAACGGCGCCTGCGTGACGGCCCGCTGCCCGAGCTGGGGTGGGAGCACACGTGGTGATGGCCCTCCTTTGCGGCGTCGAACCGGCATTCGGCGTCGAAATGACCGGGGCGGTCGCCTCGACGCCGCAGAGCGTCGGGGCGTGCCCGTGAGCGCGGCGGCGGGGCGCCGGCTCGTGGCGCTGACCATCGCGGGGACCGACTCGGGCGGGGGCGCGGGGGTGGCCGCCGACCTCAAGACGTTCGAGGCCCACGGGGTGTGGGGGACGTGTGCGGTCACCGCCGTGACCGCCCAGAACACGCTCGGGCTCCAGGCGTGGGAGCCCGTCCGCCCCGAGCTGGTGCGGGCGCAGATCGAGTCGGTGGTGAAGGACATCGGGGTCAGCGCGGCCAAGACCGGGATGCTTGGGTCCTTCGAGCTGGTCGAGGCGGTGGCGGACGCCGTGAGGGACTTCCGGGTGCAGCCGCTGGTGGTCGACCCGGTGATGTTCTCGTCGCACGGCGACGAGCTGCTGGCCGGCGACGCCCTCGAGACCCTGTGGCTCCAGCTCCTGCCCCGTGCCACCGTCCTCGTGCCCAACATGGACGAGGCGGGGGCGCTGGCCGGTTTCCCGGTGGGCGACCGCGGGACCATGGAGGAGGCGGGCCGCGTGCTGTCGGGGGTGGGCCCGCAGGTCATCTTCATCACCGGCGGCCACCTGCCCGACGCCGATCATTCGCCCGACCTGCTGGTGGCCAACGGGACGATGACCTGGATCGACGGCGCCCGGATCCCCGCCCGCCACACCCACGGCACCGGCTGCGTGCTGTCGGCCGCCATCTGCGCCGAGCTGGCCCGGGGGATGGATCCGGCCGACGCCTGCATCGCGGCCAAGCGCTTCGTCGGGCGGGCCATCGCCGCTGGCGAGGCGGTGGGCGGGCTGGGCGCCGGCGTCGGCCCGGTCGACCCCGGCTGGGGCGGCCTGGCCGGCTAGGACCCCAGATGGGTTGGTGCGCCGAAACCCGTGTGATTTCGGCCGAAATCGGCGAAATCACAACGCCAACGCGGCAAGAACTCGTTCGAGCGCGCCCCTCCCGGCACGTTCCGGCGCCCGTGCGGGCGACGGGCGTGAGCGCGGTGGCGGCCGGGTTGGCGCAGTCCGTCATCGTCGGATTCGAGCAAGACTTGTCGGCATGGGAGACAGCCCGTTCGACAAGCTCAAGGACCTGGCCGCGGAGCACGGCGACAAGATCGAGGGCGTCGTCGACAAGATCGCCGACCTCGTCGACGACAAGACCGGCCACAAGCACACCGACAAGATCGAGTCCGCCGTCGAGAAGGCGAAGGGCTTCCTCGGCGCCGACGCCGCCGACGACGAGCCCCCGCCGCAGGCGCCACCCGAACCGTCGAGCGGCACGACGCCGTAGGGGCGTTCAGGGCTTGGCGCCGAGGCGACGTAGCCACTCCGCGAAGAGCGGATCGACGTGGGAGTGGCGGCGGCGGCCCCGGTGAGCGGCTCGCGCCACGCCACGAGGCGGGCCACCCGGGCTTGGGCGGCGGTCAGCAGGCCCAGGATGGCGGTGAACTCGCCGGCGCTGCGCGCCAGCGCCTCGTCGACGCCGGCAGCGACCTCCGCGACGTCGATCTCGCCCCGTGCGTCGACGGTTCCCCACATGGCGCATCGGGCTCGAAGGGGCCGAGGCCGATGCGCTCCGCCTGCCCGTAGAGGGGCCGGGCCCGATCGCTGAAGAGCATGTCGGTCACCGACTGCTCCGATCCCGCGAACAGGTAGGAGACCGAGTCGGTCTGGTGCTGGATCTGCGAGCGGAGCACCGCATCAGCCCGCGCGACGCCGGCCATGGCCTGGAACTCGTCCGGCACGACCAGCACCCGCCGGGAGATGCGTTCGGCGACGGCGGGGGGATCTCCAGCACCGCCTCAAGGGTCCCGGGGTTCACGCTCGCGCTGTAAACAGCATACGAAGGCTGCTGTTGACAGCAGCTACAACGGCGCTCGGCGCCGGCTAGCCCCTCAGCTTGCGGTAGTCGTCCAGCGCCCGCTTGTGACCGTGGGCGCCAGAGCCGATCATGCCGCCCGTGCGGACCTCGTGGACGCGCTTCTCCAGCTCGTCGAGGAGGTCGGAGAGGTCGTCTTCGGGACCGGCTCGCTCGACCGCGTCGAGGGCGTGGCGGATCTTGTCGAGGTGGCGGCGGACCTGGCCGTACTCGTCCTCGAGCCGCTTGCGCGCCTTCTCGATCTCGTCGCTCAGCCGAGGGCCTTCTGGATCTTTCCGGCCTTGATGCAGCCGGTGCAGACGTTGACCCGCTTGGCCGCGCCGTTGACCAGCGCCCGGACCCGCTGGATGTTGGGGTTCCAGCGCCGGCGGTTGCGCTTGTGGGAGTGGCTCACGCTCATCCCGAACGACGGGTGCTTGCCACAGACTTCGCACACGGATGCCATAGAGCCAGCCACGTTACACGGCGTTCGGGCCACGCAGGCCTACGGCGCACCCCCTTTTCGGGGGGCGCCTAAACCCGCGCCGCGGAGTCGGATCCACGCCCTTTTCGGGGGGCGCCTAAACCCGCGCCGCGGACTCTGGTCGCTACGCTCCGGCCAATGCTCGATCGCCTGGACGCCGGCCACCTCCGCACGGTCATGGCCGGCTACCGCGACGCCCTGCGCGCCCACCAGGAGCGGTTGAACCGGCTCAACGTGTACCCCGTGCCCGACGGCGACACGGGGACGAACATGGCCCTGACCCTTGAAGCGGTGGTCGCTGAGGTGGGCGGGGGCGGCGACATGGCGGCCGTCTGCAAGGCCATCAGCCACGGCTCGCTGATGGGGGCGCGGGGCAACTCGGGGGTGATCCTTTCCCAGGTGATGCGGGGCTTCACCGACCGGATCAAGGGCGCCGACTCGATCGACGGGGCGCTGGCGGCGGCGGCGCTGACGGCGGCGTCGACGGCGGCCTACCAGGCGGTGATGCGGCCGGTCGAGGGAACGATCCTGACCGTCGTGCGGGAGGCGGCCGCGGCCGCGGAGCGGGCGGCGGCGGGGCCGGGCGCGACCCTGGCGGCCGTCTTGGACGCCGCCGCGGCATCCGGCGCCGACGCCCTCGCCCGCACCCCGGAGCTGCTGGCGGTGCTGGCCGAGGCGGGCGTGGTCGACGCGGGCGGCTCGGGCTTCCTCCTGCTGCTCGACGTCCTGCTCCAGGTGGTGGAGGGCCGGCCTATGCCTGAGGTCGATGACATGCCGGCGGCCGCCGCGGAGGCGCCTCACGCCCACGCCGAGGACGTCGGCGAGGGTATCGGCGATCTGCGCTACGAGGTGATGTACTTCCTCGAGGCGCCCGACGGGGGCGTCGACGCCTTCAAGCAGGCGTGGGCCGAGATCGGCGATTCGATCGTGGTGGTGGGGGGCGACGGCGTCTGGAACTGCCACATCCACACCAACGACATCGGCGCCGCCGTCGAGGCGGGGATCGAGGTGGGCCGGCCCCGCCAGATCCGGGTGACCGACCTGTTCGAGCAGGTGGAGGCCGAGCACTGCGCCCGCGAGGCGGCCCCCGGGACGGCGGTGGTGGCGGTGGGCGCCGGCGACGGCGCCATCTCGATCCTGCGTTCGCTGGGCGCAGGCTCGATCGTCGCCGGCGGCCAGTCGATGAACCCGTCGACCGCGGAGCTGCTGAAGGCCATCGAGGGCACGGCGGCGGCGGAGGTCGTCCTCCTGCCCAACAACAAGAACGTCGTGCCGGTGGCCGAGCGGGCCGCGGCGGCCGCGTCCAAGCCCGTCTCGGTGGTGCCGACCACGAGCCTGGCCGAAGGGTTCGCCGCCCTCATGGGGTACGACAAGGACGCCGACGCGGCGGCCAACGCCGAGGCCATGGCGAAGACGGCCGACGAGGTGTGCTGGGGCGAGGTCACGTGGGCCGTGCGGGACGCCACCACCCCGGCGGGGCCGGTGCGGGAGGGCGACTTCCTGGGACTGCTGGGCCACGACATCATCGCCAGCGCGCCCGTCCTGTCCGACGCCGCCGCCCTGCTGCTCGACCGCCTCGTGGCCGAGGACCACGAGCTGCTCACGATCGTCGAAGGCGAGGCCGCCACCGCCGAGGACACCAAGCGCATCCAGGTCTGGCTGGCCGAGCACCGCCCCGAAGTGGCGGTCGAGGTCCACCGGGGCGACCAGCCGCTGTCCGCCTACCTGTTCAGCGCGGAGTAAACCGCTGGCCCGGAGACTGGCGCAGCTCGCCCAGATCCCGGTCTCCGAGCTCAAAGGCGTCGGCCCCAAGAAGGCTGAGGCGCTGGAGACGATGGGGATCACGACGGTCCTCGACCTGGTGACGCACTACCCGCGGCGCTACATCGACCGCACCCACCAGGCCGAGATCCGCGACCTCAAGGTGGGCGAGGAAGCCCTCGTGCTGGCCAAGGTCAAGCGGGTCGTGAGCAGGCGCACCCGCCAGCGCCGGGCCATGGTCGAAGTCGACGTGTTCGACGGGTCGAGCTACCTGCACTGCGTGTTCTTCAACCAGCCGTGGCGCGCCAAGCAGCTGACCGAGGGGGCCGAGGCCGTGTTCTTCGGCAAGGTGGAGGCGTTCCGGGGGCGGCGGCAGATGACCAACCCCGTCGTCGACCTGGTGGGGAACCGCACCGGCCGGATCGTGCCCGTCTACCCCCAGTCGGAGAAGGCGGGGCTGACGACGTGGGAGCTGGGCGAGTGGGTGGAAGAGTGCCTGACCAGGGCCAAGGACTTCGCCGACCCGCTGCCCGGCGGGTGGCTCGACCGCCTCGACGTGGTCGACCGCACGTTCGCGTTCAACCAGATCCACAACCCCGAGTCGATGGAGGCGTCGCGCGCCGCCCGCCAGCGGCTGGTGCTCGACGAGCTGCTGCGCATGCAGCTCGCTCTGGTGATGCGGAAACGGCGCATCGAGCGGGAGGCCAAAGGGATCCGCCACCGCACGGGCGGCGAGCTGGTGCGGCGGTTCCACGCCGCGCTGGCGTTCGAGCTCACAGGGGCGCAGCGGCGGGCCATCGCCGAGATCGGGCGCGACCTCGAAGGGCCGCATCCTATGCACCGGTTGTTGCAGGGAGACGTGGGCTCGGGCAAGACGTTGGTGGCGGTCACGGCGCTGTTGACGGCGGTGCAGGGCGGGTACCAAGGGGCGTTCATGGCGCCGACCGAAGTGCTGGCCGAGCAGCACGGGCTGGCGGTGGCATCGATGCTGGGCGACCTGGCGGTGCCCGACGAGGCGACGCTCACCGGCGACCGCCCGCTGCGCACGGCCCTGCTGACCAACCGCACGACCGCGGCCGAGCGGGTGCGCTTGCTCGCGGGGCTGGCCGACGGCACGGTCGACCTGCTGATCGGCACCCACGCCCTGCTCGAGGAGAAGGTGGCGTTCCGTGCGCTCGGGGTGGTCGTGATCGACGAGCAGCACCGGTTCGGGGTCGAGCAGCGGGCCGCGCTGCGGGGCAAGGGCGAGGACGCCGACGTGCTGGTGATGACGGCCACGCCCATCCCCCGGACGGCGGCGATGACGGTCTACGGCGACCTCGACGTCACCGTCCTGGACGAGCTGCCGCCGGGCCGCACGCCGGTGGTCACCCGCTGGCTGAAGGGCGGGGAGCTGGAGCAGTCGGAGGCGTACGCCCGGGTCTCGGACGAAGTGCGCGACGGCCGGCAGGCCTACGTGGTGTGCCCGCTGGTCGAGGAGTCGGACAAGATCCAGGCCCGCTCGGCCAAGGCGGAGTACGAGCGGCTGGCGGCCGAGGTGTGGCCGTCGCTGCGGCTCGGCCTGCTGCACGGGCAGATGCCGTCGAAGGACAAGGAGGCGGCGATGGCCGCCTTCCGGGCCGGGGAGCTTGACGTGCTGGTGGCGACGACGGTCATCGAGGTGGGCGTCGACGTCCCCAACGCCACGGTCATGATCATCCAGGACGCCGACCGCTTCGGCGTCGCCCAGCTCCACCAGCTGCGGGGTCGGGTGGGCCGGGGGGCGGACCGGTCGTACTGCTACCTCCTCGGCGAGGCGACGACGGCCGAGTCCGAGGAGCGCCTTGGCGCCATCGAGCGCACGACCGACGGCTTCGAGCTGGCCGAGGTCGACCTCGACATCAGAGGGGAGGGCACCATCCTCGGCGCCCGGCAAAAGGGCAGGTCGGACCTGAAGTTGGCCTCCCTGCGGCGGGACCGCGAGTGGGTCGTGCGGGCGCGCGAGGTCGCGTTCGAGATCGTGGACGCCGACCCTTTGCTGGGCGATCACCCGCTGCTGCGGGAGGAGCTGCGCCTGCTCATGGACCCGGACGAGGCCGAGTTCCTCTTCAAGAGCTAACGGCGAGCCGGCTCAGAGCGGTCCCGACCCCGCGCCGCGGCCGTGTCACCGGGCCGAGCGGGGGGAATGCTTGACGGCCGGACTACGCTCGCGACAGCGCGGTAGGTGTACGGTACATCTACCATGGTCACAGGAACTCCGGAAGGGGGACGATGGCAGGTCCGGACGCCTTGATCACCACCGGTCCGATTCCTGAGACCCTGCTGCACGAGTTCGAGCAGCTGGAGCTCAGCCCGTACGAGGCGCGGGTGCTGCTGGCGTTGCTGCGGCTCGGCTCGGCGAACACCGCCCACCTGGCCCGCCACTCGGGCGTTCCCCGCACGAGCACCTACCAGGTGCTGGAGGAGCTCAACCGCAAGGGGCTGGCGCAGCGGCTGTCGGTCGAAGGCCCCGCGGTGTGGGCGTCGCCTGGTCGCCAGGAGGTCTTCGACCGGCTGGACGCGGCCCAGGAGGAGCGGCTGCGCCAGCACCGGGCGCGCACCGCGAACCTGCGCGACCTGCTGGCCCGGGAGTTCCCCGAGGCGCCGGACGCGGCCGGCCCGTACGTCCACGTGATCCAGGGCGCGGCCCAGGTCAGCTCGATCTACGACCGGCTGCTCGCCGAAGTGCAGGAGGAGCTGCTGGTGTTCAACCGGGCGCCGTACTCGTTCCCGCCTGATCGGGTGAACGCCGCGGTCGTCGACGCCATGCGCCGGGGCGTCACGTCCCGCGTGCTCTACGAGGGCCCGCACTGGCGGGCGCCGGCGGCCGAGGGGTTTCGCGAGGCCATGGCCGTGTACCACGACGCTGGCGTCGAGGGGCGGCTGGTGGACGAGCTGCCCATCAAGCTGGCGCTCGCCGACCGCAAGCTCGTGCTGCTGGCCATGACCGATCCCGTGCTACCGGACATCGGGTTCCCGACCACCCTGCTCGTCGAGCACCCCGGGTTCGCGGCCCTGCAGGCCGAGGCGTTCGAGCGGATGTGGGAGTCGGCCACCCCGGTCGAGCAGCGGGCGGAGAACGGCCACCGGCCCGGCCCGGTCCGGCTCACGCCCGTCGCGCCCGTCGCGCCTGTCGCGCCCGGCGCGCCCGGCGCGCCGACCGCCGAATAAACCCGACGCTCGCGTCCCGGCGTGGTGCTGTAAGCTCTGTGTCGTAGGTAAATGCTACGAACAGCTAGCGCGCCGGTCGTCGACATGCATGCTGCCTGAGCCGGGGCGTGGGCCTGAACAGCGACGGGTGTCCAGGGCCACGCCGCGGCGAGTTGCCGCACTTCTCCTGGCGATCCCGTTGCTCAGCGGCTCGTGTGTGATCGGCGGCGGCACGACCAAAGGGGCGCCTTTGCCGCCGCCGCCCGGCAACGTCAAGGTCACGATGGCGGAGTACCGCTTCGATCTGGCCTCGGCCGTGCCGCGGGGGCGCGTCGTGTTCGACGTGGCCAACATCGGCGCCATCGACCACGCCCTCACCCTGATCGAGCTGCCCGAGGACGTGCCGCCGCTGGACGTGCAACTCCATTCGACCGAGCGGCGCGGCGCGGCCACGCTGGCCCGGGTGCCGTCGCGCCCGCCGGGCGGCGGGAGCCGGTTCGCCGTCGACCTGCCCCCCGGCCGGTACGGGCTGGTGTGTTTCCTGGCCGACCCCGACGGCGTCATCCACGCCCTCAAGGGGATGAACGCCGAGTTCCGGGTGACGTAGGCGCGGAGCACGCCGTTCGCGAGGCGTTGACACAATGGACGCGGTAGCGCATGCTCGGGCGGGTGTCGCACGATGGCGCTACTACAATGCGATGCTGGGGCTCGGCATTTGGGGAGGAGATCCGTGAGCGTTCGGCGTAGGTGGGCAGTGGCGGGGTTCGGCGGCATCGCGGCCGCTCTGGCGGTGGGCTCGGTGGCGTTCGCCTGCACCACGCCGCAGGGCACCACGTGGTACAGCGACGGCACGTTCGTGAAGTCCGGCCCGTCGGGGACGGTGATCACCGCCTACGCCACCAGCGCTCGAGCCGGCGTCCCGTTCAAGCTGGTGGCGGGCACCAACGTCACGCCCGGCCACGAGGACCACGCGTGCATGGACCTCCCCGGCGAGATCAACCCCACCACCCGGATGTCGAACATGCGCGGCTTCATCGCCAACACCGGCGGCCCCGTCGTGCGCCCGGCCGGCGACTGGCAGATCTGCTTCCGCCAGACCGTGCCCGACGGCGACACGGCTACGAACCCGGTCTTCTTCTCGGTCATCTGACGCCCGGTCCCCGGGGAAGAGTCAGCGCCCCGGTGGCGCTGACTTTTCGCGCCGGGGCGTGTTTGGCGGGGTCGCCAGCCGTTCGGTGTGTTGACAACCGTGCCGCCGGCATGGTTCACTGCTCTTGTCGGAGTAGCGAGCTACAACAGTTCGCAGAACAGTTCGGACACCGGCGGAGCGGCCGGACGGCCGTGAGAGGAGCACTTGTGAGCAATCGAGGGTTCTCGCGTCGACGGGCCCTTTTGGTGGCCCTGGGCGGTGCGTTCGCGGTAGTGGCGGTAGCGTCGATGGCCTGGGCCTGCACCGTCATCCAGGGCTTCACGTGGTACAGCGACGGCTCGTTCTCGAAGCAGGGCCCGTCGGGCACCGTGATCACCGCCTTCGCCACCAGCGCCCGTGCCAACCAGCCGTTCCAGCTGGTCGCCGGCACGAGCACGGGGGCGGGCCACGAGGACCACGCCTGCATGGACGTCCCAGGTCCGATCAACCCCGCCACCCGGTTCGCCAACGCCCGCGGCTTCATCGCCAACACGAGCGGGCCGGTGAACCGCTCCCCAGGTGACTGGCAGATTTGCTTCGGCGAGCTGCCCCTCGACGGCAACCACAGCGCCACCAGCCCGGTCTTCTTCACGGTGATCTGATCACGGCGTCCGTCCGAGCGAGCGCCCGGCGTCCCCTCCGTCCGCTCTGGGCGGCGGGGACGCTGTTCGTAGTGGGCGTGGCCACCTTGGCCCTGCCCGCCCGTGCCGCGGCGGCGCTCCGGGCGGTTGTCGGCGTCGAAACCCCTGCGACCGCCACCGATCTCCGCAGCCCCGCGTCCCAGAACTCGCCCATGCTTCTCGCCGACCCCACCGATCCCCGCCTCGTGGTGCTGGCCCACCGCCAGGACGCGCCCACGTTCGGCTGCGGCCTCCAGGTTTCGGGCGACAGCGGCCAGAGCTGGGTGCCGGCCAACCCGGTGCCCCACCTGCCCGACGGCGCCGACGTCTGCTATGCCCCGGAGGTCGTCTTCGACCGCCACGGCACGCTCTACTACCTGTTCATCGGCCTCGCCGGGCTCGGCAACAACCCGACCGGGGTGTACCTGGCGACGTCGTCCGACCACGGGCGCACCTTCACCGCGCCGCGGCCGGTACTGGGGCCGAGCCACTACCAGGTGCGGATGGCGATCGACGCCAGCATCGGCGCCAAGGGCCGCCTGTACCTGGTGTGGCTCAAGGCGGCGTCGGACAGCGCCCTGGGCGGCCTGACGCCCGACCCCAACCCGCTCTTCTCGGCCTACTCGGACGACGGCGGCGCGACCTGGTCCGAGCCCGTGCAGGTGAGCGACCCGGGGCGCACCCGGGTGGTGGCGCCCTCGATCGCGGTCGGGCGCGACCACGCCGTGCACATCGCCTACTACGACCTGCAGGACGACGTGCGCGACTACCAGGGCCTCGAGGGCCCGGCGTGGGACGGCAACTGGTCGGTGGTCGTCACCTCGTCGACCGACCGGGGCCGGCGCTTCGGGCGCGGCGTGGTGGTCGACGACAAGATCGGCCCGCCCGGGCGGGTGATGCTCATCTACACGATGCCGCCGCCTACGCTGGCGGTGGACGGCAAGGGGCGGGTGCTCGTGGGCTGGACAGATGCGCGCAACGGCGATCCCGACGTGTACGTGGCGGCGTCACGCAACGACGGCCGCGCCTTCGCGCCAGGCGTCCGGGTGAACGACGACCCGTCGGGCGACGGCAAGGACCAGTACCTGCCCCGACTGGGGGCGGCGCCGGGCGGACGCATCGACGTCGTCTTCCTCGACCGGCGCAACGACCCGGCCGACATCCGCAACGACGCCTACTTCAGCTGGTCGCAGGACGACGGCCGCACGTTCGCGCCCAACGTCAAGCTCACCAGCCAGAGCTCGGACACCCGCATCGGCCAGCGGTACCTCGTGCCTTCGGCCGAGGGCCTGGTCGAGATCGGGGGCCGCATCGGGCTGCTGTCGCGCTCAACGTCGGCCATCGCGGCCTGGCCCGACATGCGCAACGCCGCCCTGGGCAGCACCGAGCAGGACGTGTTCACCACCACGGTGCGGTTCCCCGGGGCGCCGTCGGGCTCGTCCGGTAGCGGGACGGGGGGCGTGCTGGTGGCTGCGGGCGCGGGTGTGGTCGTCGTCGCGGCGCTGGGCCTTTTTCTTGTACGCCGCCGTTCCCTTTCACGCACAACCGCTGTAGCCTGATGACCCGTATGCGGCGCGCGAGCTGGGGAGGGCTGAGGTGGCGGGCGACGGGGTCGCGGTTCCGTCCGATCATTACGGTGATGAGCGCGATCGTCGTAGCGTCTGTAGTCGGCGCGATCCCATCAGGCGCGGCCCCCGGCGATTCGGCGACAGTGTTCCAGGGATTCGTGCCGACCGGGGGCAAATGCGCCGACACGAAGGGCGACAGCGACCTCGGCACGAAGACGCAGCAAGGGCCGGGCGGGGTCGAGTTCAACGGCGACGCGGCAAACCTCAACGTCGCGGCTGGAATCGACGGGACGGTATTGGTCGGAGACTCCTACTGGCTCCGCAGGCTGAGCCTCAACCCGCCGCAATTGACCACCATCGCGGGCGCCCCAGGGGCAAAGCCTTCCTACCCCCGGCCCTTGGTCGTGGCCGGCAGCGACCCCCTGCAAGTCGGTCTGTCGCTCGTCGGCTTGGCGGTTGACCCTGCCGCTCGGTACGCGTACATCGCCAGCAGTAGCGAGTTCGGCCTCCAGATCCTGCGGTTGTCCCTCACGGCCAGCGCGCCGAAGATGGAGGTCGTCGCCACCGACCCAAACGACTTGGGATCCGGTCGGCGTGCCCTTGCGGTCGACCTCCAGAACAACGTCTATGTGACGCAGCCGCCGCGAGGAGCGCAAGCGGGCCGGGTGGGGGTGGCCGTGGGCGGGCAGGTACAGGACAAGATCGCGCTCCCCGGCACCTACGGCCCGACCGATGTCGCCACCGACAAAGACGGGCACATCTACGTCGCCGCGGCTGACGGGAGCGTGCGCAGGTATGACGAGGACGGAAAAAGTTTCCAACCGCTCGGCCTCCCCCTGACCACGGGGAAGAACGGCGCGCCGATCGGACGCTTGGCGGTCGATTTGCAGGGAAAGACGCTGGTTGCCGGTCGGTACACCGGAACCGGCGAGCTCTATCAAGTGGACCTCGCCACGCCTGATGCGTTCCGCACGCTGCCGGGGCCGCCAGCCATCACCAATTCGATCTCCATCCGCACGAGCGACCCCGCGGTCATCTACGAAGCTGATGTTGGCCTCTGCTCCATCAGGCGTTTCGAACCTTTAGGGCCTGCTGCGGCGCCCACAACCCAGCCCACCAGCCCGGCCTCGACGACGCCGGCGACCACTCCTACGACGGTGCCCCAGCCGAGTCCGCCCGGGACGCTCCCGGTCCCAACGGCGACCGGTTCGGGGGCCAGCAACGGGTTCAGCACGGGGCCGGTCGGTGACGGAGGAACCGCGTCCAACCAGGCCGGTGGTGGTGTGCCCGATGGCGGCTCGTTTTTCGCGGGTGGCCAGACCAACAGCGCGGCGGGTTCGGGGTTTGCCAATAACTTCACGTTCACGCCCCCCGGCACGCCCAACCAGGTCGGGGTGTTCGGGCCCGACGCCGGCTTCACGGCCGCGCCGAACGGGGGCGGCGCCACTGGGATCGTGGCCCCGCCGGCCGGGCCGCCGTCGCCGGGCCCGAGCCCTGGGTTGGGCCAGATCACCGGCGCGCCGCCGCCCTTGGGTGGTGGTCCGCTCAACCCGTCACCCGGCTTGGGCGCGGCGCCGGGCCAGCCGGCGTACCCGGCGACGCGCTACGCCATGGTGCGCAGCACGGGCGGCGGCCTGAACCCGGTCCCGATCGGGCTGTTCGGCCTCGGAGGCTGCATGGTCTTGGCGGCGATCGGAGTCGCCGTCAAGGGCGACCGGGGCGGGCCGCAGCGAGCCCCGGCGCCAGCCCCGGCCAAGGCGTGGGGCGTCGGACCATGAGCGACCAGCCGAAGCCGAAGCCGAAGCCGGCCGCGCCGGCCAAGCCGGCGCCGCCGCAGCCCGCGGACGCCAAGCGCAAGGCCGGCGGCGGGGTGGTCCAGCGCATTCGCGCCGTCCGCCGCGGCGTGCTGGTGCTGACGTTCAGCCTGCTGGGGTTGCTGCTCGTGTACGCCGGCTTGCTTTATGCCCTGCGGCCGGCGACCTCGGGCGAACAGCTGAGCCTCGACCGGCTGATCACCGCCGCGCAGGAGGGCCGGGTGGTGCGGGCTCGCCTGCTCGACCAGGACGCACGGATCACCGGCTTGCTCAGCAAGGTGGACGGGTCGCCCCAGCAGTTCTGGACGGCGTACCCCCACAGCGACGCCACGACGGGCGACATCCTGAAGTCCCTCATCAACGGGACCACGCACGTGACTGTCGACGGTCAGGCGGGCAAGGCCCTGGTGCGTTTCATCGCCCAGTTCCTCATGCCGCTGGTGATCCTGGCCAACCTGTTCGCCCTGCTGTTCTTCCTGGTGCGGGGGGGCGGCGGCGGCACCCAGGACTTCTTGAAGTTCGGGGAGATCGGCGACAAGAAGCTGGAGGGCTCGTCGAGGACGACGTTCGCCAACGTGGCCGCGTCCGAGGAGCCGCTCACCGAGTTGGGGGAGATCCGCGACTACCTCGCCGATCCCACCGCCTTCCAGCGGATGGGCGCCCAGCCCCCGAAGGGCATCCTGCTGCAGGGCCCGCCCGGGTGCGGCAAGACGTTGTTGGCGCGGGCCTTGGCGGGCGAGGCCAAGGCGAACTTCTTCTCGATCTCGGGCTCGGAGTTCGTCGAGTCGCTCGTCGGCGTGGGCGCGGCCCGGGTGCGCGACCTGTTCAAGCAGGCCCGGGAGGCCACGCCCGCGATCTTGTTCATCGACGAGCTCGACGCTGTCGGCCGCCAGCGCGGCGCCGGCCTGGGCGGCGGCCACGACGAGCGGGAACAGACCCTCAACGAGCTGCTCGTCCAGATGGACGGCTTTTCGCCGTCCGACGGCGTCGCCATCCTCGCGGCCACCAACCGGGTCGACATCCTCGACCCCGCCCTTCTGCGCCGGGGTCGCTTCGACCGCCACATCGTCATCGACCGTCCCGACCTGGAGGGCCGCCTGGCCATCCTGCGCCTGCACGCCAAAGGCAAGCGCCTGGGCGACCCGGACGGCGACCTGCCCACGATCGCCCGCCAGACCCCGGGCTTCACCGGCGCCGACCTGGCCAGCATGCTGAACGAGGCCGCCCTGCTGGCGGTGCGGGAGCGGTCGGCGTCGATCATCTACGCCCACCTGGAGGAGGCGGTGGAGCGGGTCGTGTCGGGGCCGAAAAAGCGGGGCATGCTGATGGCGCCCGAGGACAAGCAGCGCATCGCCTACCACGAGGCGGGCCACGCTGTCGTGGCCGCGGCCATGGGCAAGGCCGCCGCCATCGACAAGCTGTCGGTCATCGCCCGGGGCCGCGGCATCGGCCACCTCGCGCTGCTCACCGACGAGCGCCTGCTGCCGACCCGCGACGACATGGAGGTGCAGATCGCCATCGCCATGGCTGGCATCGCGGCCGAGGAGCTGGCGCTCGGCCAGCCGTCGACTGGCGCCGAGGCCGATCTGGAGCGGGCGACGAACACCGCTCGGGACATGGCGGGTCGGTTCGGGATGAGCAGCCGTCTTGGCCGGGTGCGGGTCCTGCACGAGCAGAAGGAGATCTTCCTGGGCCGGGACTACCTGCTGACCAGGGACGTCTCCCAGCCGACCCTCGAACACCTCGACGCCGAGGTGCGGCGCATCCTCGACGAGCAGGAAGGGCAGGCCCGCTCGATCCTGCAGGCCGAGCGGCGGGTGCTCGACATCGTCGCCTCCGGCCTCGTCACCTACGAGACCCTGCACGGCCCCGCTCTGGCCAAGGTGCTGGGCTCGGTGCGCGTGCGCGGCGCGGGCGCGCCGTCGCCCTCACCCTCGCCGGCCAGGAACTCCTTCCACACCGACGCCCCCCGATGAGGACCCGCCTGGTGACCTCGCTGGCCTTGGCGTTGTCCGTGGGCGCCACCGCGCCGGCGGGGGCGCAGGCGCCGGAAGCGGCGTTCACCACCGTCGAAGTGCTTCCCGTGCCCACGGCCACGACGTTGTACGGCGTGAGCTTCCCGGATCCCCAGCACGGCTACGCCGTCGGCGCGTTTGGCGTCATCGTGGCGACGACCGACGGCGGGAAGACGTGGGTGGAGCAGAAGAGCGGCGTCGACCCTCGCACGGCCGATGTGGAAGGCGTGAACGCCGTGACGGGCGTGTCGTTCACCGACAGCCTCCATGGTTGGGCCGTGGGCAATCCGAACGTGATCCTCAGCACGTCCGACGGCGGCGCCACCTGGGTGAAGCACGACCCACCGCCGATCAACGAGAAGCAAGGACCTGACAACGGCGACGGTCGCGGCTTGAAGTGGGCCTTCAGCGACGTCGACTTCACCGACGCCCGCACCGGGTACCTCGTGGGCGCCGGCGGCACGATCCTCGCCACGTCGGACGCCGGCGCGACCTGGGTCTGGCAGGGGGACCGTCGCTTCGGGGGGCTCAAGCAAGTGAGCTTTCCCGATCCCCAGCACGGGCGGGCCGTCGGCGAGGGTCGCCCGGCTTCGTTCGTGATGATCGCCACGTCCGACGGGGGCGCCACCTGGACGCCCGACGGCGGCGCTGACATGGGCGCCCAGATCGCCCGCACCAACTTCCAGGCCGTCTCGTTCACTGATCCGCTCCGGGGCCACGTCGCCAGCGACGCCGGGCGGATCTTCGCCACGTCCGACGGCGGCAAGCACTGGGCGGTGCAGCGCAAGGACACGACCGAGACTTTTTACGGGATCGCCTTCCGCGACGCGCGGCGCGGCGCGGCCGTCGGGTACACGGACTTCAGCGATGGCCGCAAGGCGGCGGTGGTGACCACGGGCGACGGGGGCGAGACGTGGGTCGCCCGCCCAGTGTCGGGCGCCATCCTGCGGGACGTCACGTTCGCCGGCCCGACGACGGCCTACGCGGTGGGATGCGAGGTGTTTTCCGACACGTGCCAGAAATCGCTGATCGTCCGGATCACGTTCCCGGCCGCGGCCGGCGGAGGGGGCGGCGGTGGCGGCGGGTTCACGGTTCCGCCGCCGGTGCTGATCGGCGGGGCCGTGCTCGTGGCCGCGCTCGCAGGGGTTCTGGTGCTGAGGCGGCGACCGGGGAGTGGAAGGCATTGACGAACGCCCACCGAACGGGCATGATGTGCAAAGCATCTAGTGTCGTAGCCGGCACAGACAACATTCGATCGCTGGATCGGGAAGGCTGGAGGCTCGGATGAGTCGACGCATGGGTCGTCGGATGGGGGGACGCACTGTCCTCGCGAGCGTTATCGGCGTAGCCGCCGTTGTCGGCGTCGCAGGCTTGGCCTGGGCGTGCACGACCTTCTCGATGATCAACCTCAGCGCATCGGCCGGCGCGCCCGGCAGCGAGATCATGGTCACGGGCCAGAACGCGGCGCCCAACACCCAGGTCGTGCTGCGGTGGGACAGCCGCACCGCGCCCCAGGTCGCCACTGCCACCGCCGACGCCGACGGCAAGTTCGCCGTACCGGTGAAGGCGCCCGACGCCACGGGCGGCGTGCACGTGCTGCTCGCCACCGACGGCCAGGGCCAGATCGCACGCGGCGCCTACGAGATCTCGTCCACCGGGGCGCTCACGTCCGCGCCGGGGTCCCACACCGGAACCGCCCCCGCGCAGCCGGCTGACTGGTTGCGGCTGGGCGCCAACCTGCTCGGCTTCGGTCTCGCGGGGGCGGTAGCGGTGTTGGGCGTGGCCGTGTTGCGCCGCCGCCCGGTCCCGGTGGCCGTGCGCAGCCGAGTCGCGGAGGGCTGAGGTCAAGCGTCTTCGGCGGGCGGGGGCGAGGGGCCGCCGCCGCCAGCGGCGTCTCGGCCTGATCACGGCTGGCGCCGTTGTTGCCCTCGTCGTCGCCTACGTCGGTGTCCTCGCCGCCACCCAGCCCCACGTCTCCGGCGACCGGCTGGACTACTCGACGTTTCTGAACCTC
Organism: Acidimicrobiia bacterium; assembly: GCA_023265045.1. Classification (GTDB taxonomy): domain Bacteria; phylum Actinomycetota; class Acidimicrobiia; order Acidimicrobiales; family AC-14; genus JAHFUQ01. The sequence continues at coordinate 12,680 of JAHFUQ010000008.1, read as the reverse complement.
CTCCAGCAGGGCCGGGTTCAGGACGCCAAAGTCCTCGACGTCGACTCCTATGCGGTCGGCGCCTACGTGCGCACCAACGGCGAGGTCCATCGCTACACCACGCCCTACCTGAAGGACACCCGCGAAGGCTTCCTGATCGAATTGGTGCGTGGCGGGGCGCGGGTGACGATCGACCAGCAGAACGCCAAACGCACCCTGCAGCTCGCGAGCCTGCTCCTGCCCGGGCTGATCATCGCCGTACTGCTCTTCTACATGATCCTGTCGTTCCGGCGCGGCACCGGCCTCTTTGGCCGGCTCGCCCGCGTCGCGCGTGGCACGGCCGACCCTGGCGCCACCTTCGCCGACGTCGCCGGGCAGGACGCCGCGGTCGTCGAATTGCGCGAGGTCACCGCCTTCCTGGCCCAGCCGGACCGCTTCGCCGCCATCGGCGCCACCATCCCCAAGGGCATCCTTCTCTACGGCCCGCCTGGTTGTGGCAAGACGTTGCTGGCGCGCGCCGTGGCCGGCGAGGCCAAGGCCAGCTTCTTCTCGATCTCGGGGTCCGACTTCGTCGAGCTGTACGTCGGCGTGGGCGCGGCCCGCATGCGCGACCTGTTCGCCGAGGCCCGGCGGGCCGCGCCGGCGATCATCTTCGTCGACGAGCTCGACTCCATCGGCCGCGCCCGCCGATCCGGGCCGACCGGCATGGGCCACGAGGAGCAGGAGCAGGCCCTCAACCAGCTTCTCGCCGAGATGGACGGCTTTGCCGCCACCGAGGGAATCCTGGTCATCGGGGCGACCAACCGCCCCGACATCCTCGACCAGGCCCTGCTACGGCCCGGCCGCTTCGACCGCACGGTCGGCCTCGAGCGCCCGAATGAGACCGCCCGGCTGGCCATCCTGGCATTGCACGCCCGGGCCAAGCCGCTCGAGCCCGGTGTCGACTTGGCCGGCATCGCAAGCCGGGCCATCGGCCTCACCGGCGCCGACCTGGCCAGCCTCGTCAACGAGGGCGCCCTGCTGGCGGGTCGGGCGGGCCGCTTGTCGATCACCCAGGCCGACCTGGATGCCGCGCTCGTCTGGATCCTCGCCGCGCCCGAGCGCCAGCGCCGGCTCTCGTTGCGCGACCGTGGCATCGGTCGGCGCTACACCGGGAGCGGGAGCGTGACCTTCGCCGACGTGGCCGGGGTCGACGACGCCGTGGCCGAGCTCGGCGAGGTCCGTGACTTCCTGGCCGAGCCCGAGCGCTTCGAGCGCCAAGGCGCCCGCACGCCGCGCGGCATCCTGCTGTCGGGCCCGCCTGGTTGCGGCAAGACGCTTCTCGCCCGGGCCGTCGCGGGCGAGGCCAACGCCGCCTTCTTCTCGGTGGCGGCGAGCGAGTTCGTGGACCGGTTTGCCGGGGCCGGGGCGGGCAGCGTGCGCAACCTGTTCGCCGACGCCCGCCTCGCGGCCCCGGCCATCGTTTTCATCGACGAGATCGACAGCATCGGCGGGCGACGCACGGCGAACACCGCCGAACTGGACTCGGAGCGCGACCAGACGTTGAACCAGCTCCTCGTCGAGCTGGACGGGTTCGACACGGGCGAGGGGGTCATCGTGATGGCGGCGAGCAACCGTCCCGACCTGCTCGATCCCGCCCTCGTGCGGCCAGGGCGGTTCGACCGCCACGTCACCGTCGCCCTGCCCGACCGGGCCGGGCGGCTGGCTATCCTCCGGCTCCACGCCGCCGGCAAGCGCGTGGACGGCGACGTCGACCTGGCGTCGATCGCGGCGCTGACCCCCGGCTTCTCCGGCGCCGACCTGGCCAACGTGCTCAACGAGGCGGCGCTGCTGGCCGCCCGGCGAGGGGCGGCGATGATTACGCCCGCCCTGCTGGAGGAGGCGGTCGAGAGGACGCAACTGGGCGTCAGCTCCCGCACCACGACCCTCACCGATGCCGAGCGCCGACTGGTGGCGTACCACGAAGCCGGCCACGCCCTCGTCGCCCTCGGCTTGCGGGGCGCGGGCGGGCTGCACAAGCTCTCGATCGTCCCGAGGGGCGCCTCGCTGGGCCGCTGCACCCTGAGCGACGAGGCCGAGCCCGCCGTGCTGTCGCGCTCGCGGCTGATCGACCAGCTTGCGCTCGGTCTGGGCGGGCGCGTGGCGGAGCAGCTCGTCTTCGGGGAGTCCAGCTCGGCTGCTGCCAGCGACCTGTACCGGGTGGGGGAGCTGGCCCGCCGCATGGTGCAGGAAATGGGCATGAGCGACGCGCTCGGGCCGCTGGCGTTCCCGCCCGAGCGGTGGTCGCCGTCGGAGGCGGCCCGGAACAAGGTCGACGAGGAGGCCCGCCGCCTCGCCGAGGAGGGTTGGGAACGGGCCCGGCGGGTGTTGAGCGATGCCCGCTCGGCGCTGGACCGGGTGGCCGAGGCGCTGCTCGAGCGCGAGACGCTGGCAGTGGCGGACATCGTCGCCTTGGCCGGAGCGACGCCCTTGGCCGCCCGGCCCCGGGCCCGGGCCGACGCCGGAGCGGAGGCGGAGGACAAGACCGGTGACACGTAACTGAAACCAGTAAGATTCCACGCGGTGCGGGGCGGCCGGGCTCTTGAACAGGTGTTCGTACCGTGCTAGGAACGCGACCGAGAAGCTGAGAACAGTGAGAGGCGGGTACCGATGCAAATTCGGCGACGTCAGGTAAGCGCAGGGCTGGGGGTGGCGTCGCTCATCGCGGCGATGACGTTCGTGTTCTCGCCGGCCACGGCCGGGGCGAGCACCGCCCTTTGCGGTACGACGATCACCGTCAACACCACCTTGACCGAGGACGTGGGGCCGTGCCCCGCGGACGGCATCGAGATCGGGGCCAACAACATCACCCTCAACCTCGGCGGCCACACCGTGTTCGGCACGCCGACTCCGGGCGACGGGCTCGGGGTGTGGGCGCAAAACAAGACGGGGATCACCGTCCGGAGCGGCACCGTGCGCGACTTCGACGCCGGTGTGGTGTTCGATCACGTCACCAACGGCCTGATCACCCAGGTCGTGGTGCGCGACAACATTGGCGAGCAGAGCGACGAGTTCTCGACCGACTTCGGCGACGGGATCCTGCTCTTCGAGTCGAGCAACAACCGGGTCATCCAGAACATGGCCGACCACAACGGCCCCTTCGACGGCATCGGACTGCTCGGTAACTCCGACAACAACCTCATCCAGGCCAACGTCAGCCAGAACAACAACCTGACCTTCGAGCGGCCCGGTCATGGCACGCCCGGCGATCTGGTGCAGGAGGACGACGGCATCCGACTTGAGACCACGGGCAACGCCGCCAACCATCGCTCGCCGAACTTCAACACCGTGACGGGCAACACGCTGCGGAGCAACGGCCTGGATGGCATCGCCGTCTTCGCCTTCGCCGACGACAACCAGATCACCAACAACGTGTTCGAGCACAACGGCTACGAGGGCAACGCCCGCCGCGGCGACGGCATCCACATCTTCGGGCGGGTGATGCGCACGACCGTGACCGGCAACCGGGTCACCAACAACGCCCGCAACGGCATCCGGATCGACCCGACCGTGGCGAACCCCGTCCCGGCGCTCAACAACGTCATCACCCGCAACGTGGCCGTCAACAACGCCGCCTCGCCCGGGCTCGACCCCGGCTTCGACCTGTCCGATGGGAACCGCTTCTGCGACAGCAACACGTGGACGCAGAACAGCCACTTCACCGAGGACGACCCCGGCAGCGACTGCCTGAACTGACGACGTTCGCCTGAACGAGCCCGAACCCGGGCCCCTTCGCTTCGGCGGAGGGGCCCGGTCGCGTCCGGCCCCCGGCGCCCGGGCCGGCCGGCCGGCCGCGGCCGCGGTCGAGGTTCTGTGGCGTCGGCGTCACCCATGCGGTGGCTTGGACGCCGAATGTGCTCGGGACGCCGGAAAGGGCGCCGTCAGGGTCGGGCGCCGCCGGGGCCGCCGGCGTTGGACCGCCCGGGCCGGCCGGCCGCCGGCCGCGGTCGAGGTTCTGTGGCGTCGGCGTCACCCATGCGGTGGCTTGGACGCCGAATGTGCTCGGGACGCCGGAAAGGGCGCCGTCAGGGTCGGGCGCCGCCGGGGGCCGCCGGCGCCAGGGACCGGGGCCGCTGGGACCGGGGCTGCTGGGGAGTCGGGCCTCGCGCCGGGCCTGCGCCGGGCGGGGCGCGAGGCCCGAGAGGCCGGTAGCGGCCAAGAACCGTGGTTGGAACGAACGCGCCAGTGGGGGGCGGTCTGACCGCCCCCCACTGAAGGTCGAGCGTTGGACCAGCTAGCGGGCGGCGGGGCGGGCCCCAGGACCGGGGGTACATCCGGCCCGGACCAGCGCCGCATCTAGCTGGCTGTTCGACTGGGCTCGCAGCGCCTCGAGCTGGGCGATGGCGCCAGCGCGCTGGGCCGCCGCCAGGTTGGCCGGCAGGGCGTTCTCGAGGGCGGTGATCTGGGCGTTGATGGCGGCTCGCTGGGCCCGCAGGCGAGAACACACGTCGGTGCCCGTCGGCGCCGTCGTGGATGTCGTGCTGGTACTCGTCGACGAGGTCGGCGCCGACGTGCTGGTGGACGTGGACGAGGTGCTCGGCGGCACGCTTGTCGACGTCGACGTGCTGGTCGATGTCGATGTGCTCGTCGAGGACGTTGGCGCCGAGGTGCTCGTCGAGGACGATGTGGAGGAACTCGGCGGCACGCTCGTCGAGGTCGACGTGCTCGTCGAGGTCGAGGTGCTCGTCGACGTGGACGTGCTGGTCGAGGTGGACGTCGACGTGGACGTGCTGGTCGAGGTGGACGTGCTCGTGGACGTAGACGTGCTGGTCGAGGTGGACGTGCTGGTGGACGTCGAGGTGCTGGTCGAGGTGGACGTGCTGGTGGACGTCGAGGTGCTGGTCGTCGCGCCGGTCGTGCTGGTCGTGCCGCCGCCGCCGAAGGTGATGAACGTGAAGCTGTTCTTGGCCGGGTTGCCGGTGGTCTGGGTGGCGAAGATGGTGCAGTTGAAGCCGCCCCCGCCGCAGGTCTCGCTGATGTTGTCGGGCGGGTCGGACACGAAGGTGCTGGTCACCTGCACGGCGACGTTGCTGAAGGCGCCCGACGCGTTGGCCGTGATCGGGCCGGCGAGGGTCTTGCAGTTGTCGGAGCCGAACTGGTCGAACTGGTGGCACTGCGAGATGAAGATGTTGTTGTTGTTGGGGTCAAACCCCGTGCCGCTGATGTTGATGCTGGCCGGGCTCGGGAGGTTGGTGCTGGGCGAGGCGCCCACGACCGTGCCGGGCGTGCCGGGCGCCGAGCCGTAGGCGATGCCGGCGGCGACCAGGATGGCGACGACAAAGGCGCCGAACGTCGAACTCGACCGCTTGGCCCACGAACGGGCCTTCTCGGGCCAAGGGAAGACCGGGTACGGACTCATGGCGCGATCTTACTCACAGCGTCCCAGTACATTCCACGCCTTCCCACAATCATTGCCCCGCCTCGTGGTCGCTGACTGCTGCGAACCTATCCCCTGAGGGGGTCTCGGGCAACCACCCTCACTCCGCCGTGGACGCGGGCCGGAACCGCAGGGCGCTGGCCGCCACGGCCACGCCGAGCACGACCGAGACCCAGGCGCCGATGCCGAGGTAGTTCGTGTTCTTCAGCACCTTGAGGCCGAGGAGGGCCAGCAGCAGCGGCCCGCCGAACCACGCCACCACGTCGGCGCGCCGCAGCCGTTCCCGCACATGGGGCGGGGCCAGGACCGACAAGGCCGACAGCGCCACCAGCACGCCCGTCACGAGCACGGCGGCGATGCCCAGGTTCTCGTCGGGCGACTGCACCCCGCTGCGGTCGAGGGCGAAGGAGCCTGCGCCGGTGACGCTGATGGCGTAGTGGTGCCAGGGGAGCGTGAACAGCGAGGCCAGCAGCGCGCCGCCGCCGACCACGATGGCAAGCGACGAACGTCGCCGTCCGTCGGCGGCGATCGACGAACGGCGCCGGGCGCTCTCGTCGGAGGGCATCGGCCGAGCCTACGCTGGGGCCGTGCGTGTGGTGGCTGGGTCAGCGGGCGGGCGGCGGTTGCACACCCCGCCCGGGCGGCGCCTGCGCCCCACGTCGGAGCGGGTCCGCGAGGCGGTGTTCGCCTCGCTCGCCAGCCGCGGCGCCATCGCCGGCGCCAAGGTGCTCGACCTGTTCGCCGGCACCGGCGCCCTCGGGATCGAAGCGCTGTCCCGGGGGGCGTCGACGGCCACTTTCGTGGACGCCGACGAAACGGCGATCGCCATGGTCCGGGCCAACCTGTTGCGGATCGGGTTCACCGAGCACGCCACCGTGGTGCGGGGCGACGCGGTGCGCTTCGTCGAGGAGGCGGCGGATGCGGGCCACGCCTTCGACCTGGTCCTGGCCGATCCGCCCTACGTGTTCGGCGACTGGCCGCGCCTGCTCAACCGGCTCCCGACGCCGGTGGCCGTGCTCGAGTCCGACCGCCCGATCGACCCGGGCCCCGGGTGGTCGGCGCACACCAGGCGCTACGGCGATAGCGTGGTCACCCTCGCCCACCGGCTCTGAGAGGCCGCCTTCACCCGTGTCGATCGCCCTCATCCCAGGATCCTTCGATCCCGTGACCAACGGGCACCTCGACATTGTCGAACGGACAGCCAAGAAGTTCGACCACGTCCTGGTGGCCGTCGCCACCAACAGCCGCAAGGCCGCGCCCCTGTTCACGGTCGAGGAGCGTCTGGTCATGCTGGAGGACGTCCTGCGCCCGCTCCCGAACGTCCGGGCGCAGCCCCTGAGGGGCCTGTTGGCCGACTTCGCCCTGGAGCACGACGTCACCGCCATCGTCAAGGGACTGCGGGCGGTGTCAGACTTCGACTACGAACTGCAGATGGCGCAGCTCAACCTCCATCTGTCGGGGGTCGACACGCTGTTCATGCCCACGGCGCCCGAGCATTCGTTCCTGTCCGCGACCCTCGTCCGGGAGGTCGCCAGCTACGGCGGGGATGTGTCATCGATGGTTCCCCCGGTCGTCGCCCAACGCTTGAAGGAGCGGTTCGCCCGATGAGTGTGCAAGAGCGTCAGAACGAGGCGGGCGACACCGAGATCCTGCTCCGGCGGGTCGTCGACCTCGTCAACGCCGCTCCGAAGATGCCGCTGTCCTCGACGGTGCGCTTGGAGAAGGACGAGCTGCTCGAGCTGCTCCACGAGGCCATCCAGCGGCTCCCCGATGAGCTGCGCCAGGCCCGCTGGCTGCTGCGCGAGCGCGACGAGTACCTGGCCAAGGTCACCCGGGAAGGCGACGACATCCTGGCCGCGGCCCGGGAGCGGGCGGAGCGCATCGTGCAGCGCACCGAGCTGGTGCGCGAGGCGCAGCGCCTGTCGCGGCGCATCATGGAGGAGGCCAACGACGAGGCGCGCCGGCTGCGCCATGAGGCCGAGGACTACTGCGACCAGAAGCTGGCGACGTTCGAGATCGTGCTCGAACGCACCATGAAGACGGTGCAGGCGGGCCGGGAGAAGCTCCGGGTGACGCCCCTGCCTCCCGCCCAGGAGGGCGAGCTGGGCGGCCCGCCGTCACCCAGCGACGGGCCCCCCGCCGACCCCATGCAGTCGGGGGAGGTCTTCTTCGACCAGGACCTCGGCTAGGAGGACTTCCCCGTGACGAAGGCCCCCTTCGTCGTCAACGTCGCCGACCTGCTGCACCGACCCGGCGCGCGCCGGCGGGAGCAGCTGTCGGGCCCGGTCGAGGCGATGCTGGTGATGGACACCTCGGTGGCCGACGGCGCCGTCGCCACGGTCGACGCGCGGCTCGAGTGGGTCAACGACGGGGTGCTCGCCACGGGGACGGCGGCGACCGCCTGGATGGGCCTGTGCCGGCGGTGCCTCAAGCCTGTCGACGGGCGGGTCGAAGCGGAGTTCCAGGAGCTGTTCGAGCCCCACGCCCGGGACGGGGAGACCTACCCGCTCAAGGGCGACCGGATGGACCTCACGCCGATGGTGCGGGAGGCGCTGCTCCTCGAACTGCCCCTGGCGCCGCTGTGCGGCGACGACTGCGCCGGCCTCTGTCCCACGTGCGGCGCCGACCGCAACGCGGGGCCGTGCGCGTGCCCTCCAGCCGCTGGCGACGACCGCTGGGCGGCGCTCGACGTCTTGCAAATCGATGATCCCCCGGTATCATAGGCCACGCCATGTCTTTTCAGCCCGGCAAGGTATGGACCTACGACGAGTACGCCGCGCTCCCCGAGGACGCCAAGCGGTATGAGGTGATCGAAGGGGAGCTCGTCGAAATGTCCGCTCCGAACGTCCGCCACCAGGACATCCTCCTGTGGGTGGCGGTCCAGCTGTACCAGCACGTCGCGGCGTTTGGTGGCGGCCGAGTCTTCGTGGCGCCGCTCGATGTCGTGCTGTCGAACATCAACGTCGTCCAGCCCGACGTGCTGTTCGTGGCTGACTCCGACCAAGACCGCATCACCGCGCCCAACCTGCAGGGCGCGCCCACGCTGGCCGTCGAGGTGCTGTCCGACGCCGGCCACGACCGCGTGCGCAAGCGCCGGCTCTACGAACAGTTCGGCGTCCAGGAGTACTGGATCGTCGACCCGCACACCGAGCGGGTCGAGGTGTACCGGATCGAGGGCGGGACCTTCTCGGAGGCCACCGTGCTCGAAGCGGGCGCCACGCTCACCACCGGCTTGCTCCCGGGCCTGGAGCTCGACGTGGAAACGCTGCTGGCCGACGGCCTGTAGGCTCCCCTTTCCATGGCTGTTCCCAAGAAGAAGACCTCCAAGATGAAGAGCAGGAGCCGCCGGGCGAGTGCGTGGAGCCTCTCGGCGCCGCCCCGCAGCCTTTGCCCCCAGTGCCGCCACGCCAAGCTGCCGCACGTGGTGTGCCCCAACTGCGGGTGGTACGCGGGCCGGCAGGCCATCATCGTCGAGTAGGGGCGCCGTCCCACTGTGCTGCCCGTAGCGGTCGACGCCATGGGCGCCGACCGGGGACCGGCCGAGATCGTGGCCGGGGCCCGCCAGGCGGCGACCGAGTTGGGCATCCCCGTCGTGCTCGTCGGCCAGCCCGACGCGCTGGGCGACACGGGCGGCCTCGAGGTGCTGGCCGCCAGCGAGGTCGTCGACATGCACGACGACCCCGCCGGCGCGGTTCGCCGCAAGCGGGACTCGTCGGTGGTGAAGGCGGCCGAAGCGGTGCGCGACGGCCGGGCCAGCGCCATGGTGAGCGCCGGCAACACCGGCGCGGCGATGGCCAGCGCCCTGCTGCGCATGGGCCGCATCAAGGGCGTCCAGCGCCCGGCCATCGCCACCACGCTGCCCGTCCCCGGATCGCCCGTGCCGACGATCCTGCTCGACTCCGGCGCCAACTCGGAGTGCAGCGCGGCGTGGCTGGCCCAGTTCGGCCTCATGGGCGCCGTGTACGCGTCGGCCCGGTTCGGCGTGGCCGAGCCGAGGGTCGGGCTGGTCTCGATCGGCGAGGAGGCCTCGAAAGGCACGGCGCTGGTGAAGGAGGCCCACGCCCTGCTGGCCCGGCCCGGGTGGTTCGACGGGGCGGGCGGGCGGTTCATCGGCAACGTCGAGGGCCGCGACGCCCTGACCGACGCCGTCGACGTGATGGTGACCGACGGGTTCACCGGCAACGTCATCCTGAAAACCCTCGAAGGCGGGGTGAAGACGCTGGTCAACGCCATCGTGGCGGCCATGAACTCGTCGGAGGAGGCCAAGCAGGCGTCCGAGGCCCTCGTGCCCGCCCTGTTGCCCCTCTACATCGAGATGGACCCTGACACCTACGGCGGGGCCATGCTGCTGGGCGTCGACGGCGTGTGCATCATCAGCCACGGCAAGAGCTCGGCGCGCGCCATCGTCAACGCCATCAAGCTGGCCGCCGACATGGTCGCGGCCGACCTGGTCGGCCGCCTCCGGGACGCCGTCGGCCAGGCCCTGCCGGCCGACTGACGTTTCACAAGCGCACAAACAGCGACCTCGGTACTATTGCCTGTCCTGTTGGCCTGCTCTTGGAGTGTCGCGATGCCGCCGATCGACCTCGACCACGGGCCCCTGGGCCGTCCTGAGGTCTTCCAACTCGTTCGGGAGCGCCTCGCCGAGATCCTCGAGATCGACCCCTCCCAGATCAGCGAGGGGGCGTCGTTCACCGACGACCTCGACGCCGACTCGCTCGCCCTCATCGAGCTGGTCGAGGCCCTCGAGGCCGATCTGCAGAGGCGGGCCGAGGGGTTCCGCATCGAGGACGAGGACTTGGAGGATCTGAAGACGGTTCGGGACGCGGTCGATTACGTCGTCACCCGCGTCGGAGACTCCGAGGCAGCGCAATCCTGAACGACCCACCCTCGGCGGTGGAGCTCAGCAAGCGCCTCGGCCGTGCCTTCACCGACCCTGAGCTGCTGCAACGTGCCATGGCCCACCGGTCCTGGTGCGCCGAGAACCCGGGCGCGGGCTCGAACGAGCGCCTCGAGTTCCTGGGCGACGCCGTGCTCGGCCTGGTCGTCACCGCCCACGTCTACCGCCAGTACCCCGACCTGCCGGAGGGCCACCTGGCCCAGGTGCGGGCGTCGGTGGTGAACTCCGCGACCCTCGCCGAGACGGCCGAGGGGCTCGGCCTGGGCGCGTACCTGCTCCTGGGCAAGGGCGAGGACCAGTCCAGCGGGCGGGAGAAGCCCACGATCCTGGCCGACGCCATGGAGGCCGTCATCGGCGCCGTCTACCTCGACGGTGGCTGGGAGGCGGCGGAGGACCTGGTGCTCGGGCTGCTGGGCGACCGCATCTCCGAGGCCGCCGCCGGGCCTGGCGCGAGCGACTACAAGACCCGGCTCCAGGAACTGGCCGCCCGCCAGTTCGAGGAACTGCCGCGCTACGAGGTCGTGGGCGACGGCCCCGACCACGCCAAGCACTTCGCCGCCACGGTGATGTTGAAGGGCGAGGCGCTGGGCGTCGGCCACGGCCGGTCCAAGAAGCAGGCCGAGCAAGCGGCCGCGCGCGTGGCATGGGAAACCCTGGCGGCCCGCAACGACGGGCTCGGCCCGGCGCCGTCACCCGAGACCGGGACCGCGACCGCGCCCGCGACCGCGCCCGGGGCCGACGCGGAGGTCGCGCCGGGCGGCCCCGCGGGCCCCGCCCCCGAGCAGACTGACGACGCCGGTGCCTGAGCTGCCGGAGGTCGAGACCCTCCGGCGCGACCTCGAAAAGGAGGTCATCGGCAAGCGGGTCAAGACCGTCGAGGTGACGGGGATGCGGTCGATCCGCCGGCACCCGAACAAGAAGCATTTCATCGGCAAGCTCGAAGGCCGCAAGCTGGCGTCGGTCACCCGCCGGGGCAAGTACCTGCTCATGAAGCTGGAGGGGGGCGACATCCTCGTCGTCCACCTCGGCATGAGCGGCCAGCTCCTGCGGGCCAAGGGCGGCGTCAAGGACCCGCCGCCCAAGCACACCCACGTGACCTTCACCTTCACCCAGGGCGGGCTGCTGCGCTTCGTGGACCCGCGCACCTTCGGCGAGCTGTTCGTGACCACGCCCGACGAGCTGGAGGCGCAGGTGCCCGAACTGGCGCACCTCGGCTTCGACCCGGTCGACGACGTCATGTCGTGGACCAAGTTCGGCGAGATGCTCGTGGCGCGCAGGAGCAAGCTCAAGACCCTGCTCATGGACCAGAGGTTCGTGGCCGGCCTGGGCAACATCTACAGCGACGAGATCCTGTGGGCCGCGGGCCTCCGCTACGACCGCTCGTCGGACCGGCTGACCTCGCAAGAGGTGCGCCGCCTCTACCGGTCGATGATCGAAACGCTCCAGGACGCCATCAAGCACCGCGGCTCGTCGCTGGGGGACGAGCAGTACGTCGACCTGTTCGGCGCCATCGGCGACTACCAGTCCCAGCACAAGGTCTACGACCGCGAGGGCCAGAGCTGCCGGCGCTGCCGCAGCACGATCATCCGGGTCAAAGTGAACGGCCGCTCCTCGTTCCTGTGCCCGCAGTGTCAAGTGTGATCGGGTCAGGTTTGACCCCACCCGACGTTTTCGCGTCATTGGGCCTTGGAGCCACCATCTGCGCGGAGAGCTCCGAATGGGCCGGAGGGTCCGCGGCGCGGGGCTGACGGCTCGATAGGTTCGAGGGCGGCATGTTCCTCCGCTCGTTGACCCTCAAGGGTTTCAAGTCGTTCGCGGACGCCACCACCCTCGAGCTCGAACCCGGGCTCACCGTCGTGGTGGGGCCCAACGGCAGCGGCAAGTCCAACATCGTCGACGCGGTGGCGTGGGTGCTCGGCGCCCAGGGGCCGCGCACCGTCCGTTCCCAGAAGATGGAGGACGTCATCTTCGCCGGCAACGGCCGCCGCGCCGCCTTGGGCCGGGCCGAGGTGGCGCTGACGATCGACAACTCGGCGGGCCTGCTGCCCATCGGGTTCACCGAGGTGACGCTCACCCGCACCCTGTTCCGGTCGTCGGGCGAGTCGGAGTACGCCATCAACGGCGTGCCGTGCCGGCTCCTCGACATCCAGGAGCTGCTGTCGGACACGGGCGTGGGCCGCCAGCAGCACGTCATCGTGTCGCAGGGCAACCTCGACCAGGTGCTCGACGTGCGCCCCGAGGACCGCCGCCTGATCATCGAGGAGGCGGCGGGCATCCTCAAGTTCCGGCGCCGCATGGAGAAGGCCGAACGCCGCCTGGAGGCGACCGAGGAGCACCTCGTGCGCCTGTCCGACCTGCTCAAGGAGCTGCGCCGCCAGATGCGCC
>JAHFUQ010000083.1 GCA_023265045.1 Acidimicrobiia bacterium | reverse complement strand
CGGACCGCACGATGGGGACAGACAAAAGTGCGGGCGCCCGGCCATACAGGCCTCCGGGCGGGTCCGCCCACTCCTCGCCCTCGTGCATCAGGACCTGCTTCCCCGTGACCGCAACCTCGGCGGCGAGCCTTTCGGCCGCACGCCGAACGTCCGGGGTCGCGTACGCGCCCCGCGCCACCGCCTGCTCGAGACGGCCGCCGGACCCGAGCAGGCTGATGCTTCCGCTCGCCGCGGGGATGGCGCGAAGGCAACGCTCGACGGCGACGGCGCAGAGCTCCGGCTCGTCCAGCGCCGCGCTGAGGACGGCGCTGAGGTCGTAGAGCAGGGTGATCTCCTCGTAGCGAGCGAGCAACTCGACCGCCAGGGCGTCCTTCTCTGTCTCACCCTGCGCCAGCGACGCGAGCACCCACGCGACGAGGTTGGCGGCCGCATCGGCGTGGCCGTCGGCGCCCGCCCCTCCTGGTCCGCGGTGAGCCACGGCCCACCCGATTGGATCGGATGCAAGGGCGATGGGGCTGCGCGCCGAGTCCTCCGATGCGACGATCGCCGCGCCGGCCAGGGTGTTGCCGTCGGGACCGTGCACTGCGAGCGACAGAGCCGTCGTCGGGGGCAGGGCGGCGACGGCGTCGAGAAGCCGTTCGATACTGCGCCGGTCGAGCAGGCGATCCAGTTCCACGTCGTCAGCGACCGATGGTCCGGGCCAGGCTCCGGGCGTCGACGAGGAGCAGGAGCTCATCGCCCCCGTGCACCACCCCGGACACGATGTCGTCGGTCTGGCCCACGGGGGGAGGCCCGATGCGCGCCTCGTCGAGGGAGATCACACCGGAGACCTCTTCGACCAACAGACCGAAGGGCTCGCCGTCGGGATCGAGCACGAGCACCTGATCCCGCCCCACGCCCAATGCGGAAACGACTGTGAGCGAGCGATTGCCGTCGGGCAGGACGCCGACGACGTGCACGCCCGGAGCCGGAAGAGTAAGCATGCCTGCCGCGGTCCGCACTTCCCGGACGTGCTCGACCGGGACCGCGAACTCGCCGGACTGGGTGCGGAACCGGACGACGCTCTTGGCTGCGTTCATCGTTCCGCCAGCTTGCGATCGAGCAGACGAAGCAGGTCGTCCACGCCGTAGCCCTTCAGGGAAGCCTCGACGGTGAGGTTGTCCCCGCGGGCCAACACCGTGCGCGCCACGGCGAAGGCCCGGCGCGCCGCCGCCACATCCCCGGACGCCTCGAGGGCCAAGCCGAGGTGGAGGTGGGAAAACGGCTCCTCTGGCTCGAGGTAGGCGACCTTCCGGAATGCGACGATTGCCGCCGCGTGGTCACCGGCGTTCATCGCGGCCTCCCCATCGGCCACCAGTGACCGGGCTGGTGCGCCGCCCAGAACCGGGGCGCTCTCTGCATTCCCTCGTCGCGCGGGCCGTGCCGGCGTACGTCGCGCCGATCCCGGCGAGGCGCTCGCCGCCGACGGGAGAGCGCTCGCGGCGGAGGCGGTGGAGTCGCGCAAGCGGTAGGCGAAGGCGCTGCCCAAGCGGGCGAGCGCGAAGGCGTCGGTAACCTGCCACAGCGACTCGGAGTAGCCCAGGAACAACCAACCTGGCGGTCCCAGCCACCGAGCCAGCCGGTCGATCAACGCCGAGATCGCCTCGTCTTCGAGGTAGATCAGGACGTTACGGCAGAAGACGACGCCAAATTCGCCGGGTTTGAACGGGGGAGAGTCGGCGAGGTTGTGGCACCTGACCGATACGCGCTCGCGCAGCGCCCCGACGACCTCGCAATCCGCTCCGGACGGCCGCAAGTAGCGAGCCCGGAGGTGAGGCGGAACGCCCGCGACCTCTTTGGTCGAGTAGCGGGCGCGGCGCGTGCGCTCGACCGCGCGCGTGGACACGTCCGTCGCCATGACCCGCCAGTCGGCCACACCGCTGTCGGCCAGGATCATGGCGAGGGTGTACGGCTCCTGGCCGTTGCTGCAAGCCGCGCTCCAGATCCGCACCGTGGGACCGAGGTGGGGAAGCACGTGCGTCCGAAATGCCTGGAGCTGGCCGGGATCCCGAAAGAAGCTTGTCTCCTGGACCGTGACGCGGTCGACGAGTCCCTGCAGCAGCGTGGGCTCGTCCTCGATTCGGCGGGTGTAGGTGGCGATCTCCAAGTCCAGCGCTGCGGCTTCTTCCGCCAGCGACCGGGACAGTCGCCCCGCGATCGACGGATTGAACCGTAGCCCGAGGCGCCGGCCCAGCAGGCGGCCCGCCGCCGCCAGCGTTTCCTTGGGAATGCCGGACGCCGTCACGTCCGCCCGCTCGTAGCGGCAGCCATGACGGCGGCGGCAATGTGCTCGAGCCGTAGCACTTTGGCGGCGGCCCCCAGGAGCTGCGCCGCGTGGGGCATGCCGAAGACGGCGCTCGAAGCCTCGTCCTGGGCGATCGTCAACCCTCCGCGTTGGCGAATCGCCAGTAGACCTTCCGCTCCGTCGTCGCCCATGCCAGTCAGCAGGACACCGATGGCTGCCGGCCCGACGAGGCGAGCCACCGACTCGAACAACTCGTCGGCGGACGGGCGGTGCCGCACGCGCGGTTCGGCGTCGAGCTGGATCCGCATCCCTGCGCCGATCCTCAGGTGCACATTGCCCGGACCGATGTACACCACGCCGGATCGGACGATTTCGCCGTCGGTCGCAAGCCGGACCGGGAGCGGCGCCACCCGGTCCATCCACCCCACCAGTCCCTCGACGAAATCGGGGTGGATGTGCTGAACGACCAGCACCGGCGCCTGCACCCCCGCCAGCCCTTTCAGCATGGCCGCGAGGGCGGCGGGTCCGCCCGTGGAGGCCCCTATGGCGACCAAGCGGCTCGACCGGCCGTCCTCGGAGGGTCCCGGCGGGGACGCAACCGCTCCGTAACCGGCCATGGCGGCGCGGGGGTGGTGGACGACGGTGACGCCCCGCATGCGCCGCACTTGGCGTCGCACGTCCGCCTCCACGGCCGCCGTCCAGCGTGGCGGACGCGGGATGGCGCCCAGCGCCCCCGCCCGCACCGCGTCAGGGACGACTCTGCCCATTCCAAATGAGTCCTCGGCGAGGACGAGGATGGGCGTGGGCACCACCCCCATGATCTGCTCGACAGTTTCCCGTTGGGCGACCTCGGCCATGTCGATGGTGACGACATGGGGGCGGAGTTGGCCGACTTGGCGAATGGCGGCGGCGCGGTCGGCGGCTTGCCCGACGACGACGATGTCGCCGTCCGCCTCAAGGACGCGCACTAGCCCGTAGCGTCGTTCGGCCGTCTCCGCCACCACGACGACGCGCACCTGCCCCTGGCGGCGCCGCGCGCGCGCGGGTGGGCGGAGGCCCGAGCCGGTTCCGTTCACGGCCGACGGCCCATGAGACGCGACACTGCGCCGAGCAGCGCCATCTCGTCGAACGCCGACTTCACGAGATAGCCGTCGGCCCCCGCATCGAGGCCCCGCTGGCGGCTTTCCTCGCTCCCTCGGGACGTGACGATGAGCACCGGCGTGTTGGCGAGCCGGGGACTCGCCCGGATGGATTCGGTCAGGGCGTAGCCATCCATCTTGGGCATCTCGACGTCGGTGATGACGAGGTCGCTCGGCGCCTCGGCCAGCCGCGCCAGCGCCTGAAGGCCGTCGTCGGCCGTCCGCACCACGTACCCCGCCCGTTCCAACATCGAACGCTCGAGCTCACGGACGACCCGCGAATCGTCGACCACGAGCACAGACGCAGACCGGGGAACGGGAGCGCCGGGAGGAAGGGCCGGCAGGCCGGCCTCACGTGTTTCTACCTCGCGCCCGGCGCGCGCCCGCTCGACAAGACCGGCGACGTCGAGCACGAGCAGGATCGAGCCGTCCGGATCGATGCTCGCCCCCGCGAGGACGTCCAGACGCGGCAGCAGCGCGCTCTGGCCCTTGACGACCACGTCGCGCTGGCCGATCAGGCGGTCGACCAGAAACGCTTGACGGCGGGCGCCGCCCACGACCACGACGACCTGGCCGTCTCCGGGTCGCTCATCGCCCCATAGCGCGCGCGCCAGGCTGGAGACCTCGAGCAGCGACTCGCCGACCCAGATCATCGGCCGGCCCCCGGCACGGGCGCGGGTCGCGGCTGTCGTCGCCTCGGCCAGCACGACCGAGTGCATGGGCAAGGCGTAGCGGTTCCCTCCTGCCTCGACCAGCAAGCACGACAGGACGGCCAGCGTGATCGGCACCACGATTCGGAAGCGGGTCCCGTGACCGGGCGTGGAATCGACCTCGATACGCCCGCGCACGGCCTCAACGCCAGCGCGTACGGCGTCGAGCCCGACGCCCCGGCCTGAGACATCCGAGACTCGTCTGGCCGTCGAGAGCCCCGAGCCGAAGACGAGCGAGAGGGACTCGTCGCTGCCCATTCGTGAGACGTCCGCGCCGAGTTGCGCCGCCCGTTCACGCACCGCGGCGACGTCGATGCCGCGCCCGTCGTCGCTAACGTCGATGATCACTTCGGAGCCGAGCTGGACGGCCTCCAGCACCAGCGACGCGTGCTCGGACTTGCCGCCGGCGGCCCGCTCGGCGGGCGCCTCGATCCCGTGGTCGACGGCGTTACGCACCAGGTGAAGGAGAGGGTCCACGAGCTGCTGGACGACGCTGCGGTCGAGTTCCGTGTCGCCGCCGCGTACATGCCATCGGACCTTCTTGCCCAGCGTGCGGGACAGGTCGCGCACGGCGCGGTGGAGCGCATCGGTCACCGTGGCGACTGGGACCATCTTGGCCCGCATGGTGCGTTCCTGAAGGTCGTTGAGGGCGCGGGACAGATCCCTGAATTCCGCCACCCCGGCCGGGTCGACCCCCCACCGCTCTGCCACCAGGCGGCCGGCGCGCAGGTTGGCGGCGGCGGACTCACCGACGAGTCGCACCAGCTCATCGAGCCGGCTGACCGGGACCAGCAAGGTATCCCCTTCCCGGTCGCCCCGGCCCGCGCCGCGACGTGCCAGGACCGTCGGTGGAGTGACCTCCGTCATGACCTCGGTGCGGTTGGTGCGCCGGTCAGGGACGACGGCGACAGGGGCCTCAGCGGCGGCCCTGAGGCTGCCTTCGATCGCATCGGCGTCCGTCGATCGATCCTCGCCGGCAAGAACAGCCGGGATGATGGCCAGCAAACCGTCGGCGGCGCTGAGCAGGCGGTCGATCACGTCGGGCGTGGCCGCCCGGGCCTTCCGGCGGAGCTGCTCGAGGAGATCCTCCATGGCGTGGGCCACCCGGGCGACTTCCTCGATGCCCACGACGGCGGCTGCGCCCTTCAAATTGTGCGCGTCACGAAAGACAGAGGCCACGAGCTCCTCGTCGTCGGGTCCTTCCTCGAGCGCGAGCAAGTGCTGGCTCAGGCTGGTAAGCCGCATTTCGGCCTCTTGGGCGAAAACGACCCGGAACTCCTCCTCGTGACCGGCGGGGATCACGATGCTTCGGGCTCGCCTCGCCGGTTGTCCGTCACCGGCCCGCTCGTCCAGCCCGGCACTCCTAGCAACCCATCGACATCGACGAAGGTCGCCACGCGAGCTCCGATTGCGTAGGTCGCCTCGGCGTCCGGCTCGTCCGATGGCGCCGGCTCTCCGAGTTCGACCGACTCGGGAATGCCGGAGACCGACAGCCCGGCGGGCCCCAGTCCAGTCCTGACGACGGCCGCAAAGGGCCATGCCGCGGGCCGGCCCAACCTGAGCAGCGCCGCGGTGTCGAACAGGGGCACGATCTCCCCCCGGAGGTTGAACAACCCGAGCACGGTGTCAGGCGCGTGAGGCAGCGCCGTAACCGGCGGCCACGCAATGACCTCCCGCACCGACTGGGCGTCGAGCGCGTACCAGTCCTCGCCGACGGGCACGAGCAGCGCCCTCACCTATGTGCGACCGTTGCCATTGACGCTGGCCACCTCGGCCGTGCCTTGCAGGTCCGCTGAGAGCTTGGCGAGGAGGGCAGCCGACGAGGCGATCTGTTGGGCGGTGGCGGAGACCTGGCGACTGGCGTCGGTCAGATGCTCCATGGTCTCGACGACCTGTCCGGTGGCGGAGTGCTGTTGCTGCGTCGTCAGGCGGACCTGGCTGGTGGCGTCGGTGACCCCCTCGAGTAGGCGCAGGCCTCGCTGCATCTGAGATGCGCCCTTCTCCATCGCCATCACCGTGGCGGTCGTCTCGGCGTGCACGCCGGCGACGATCGTGGCGATCTCGGCCGCGGAGGCCTTGGAGCGCTCGGCCAGGCGGCGCACCTCGTCGGCGACGACCGCGAAACCGCGCCCGCTGTCGCCGGCACGGGCCGCCTCGATGGCGGCATTCAGCGCCAGCAGGTTGGTCTGGTCGGAGATCTCGTTGATGAGCGTGAGGATCGCCCCGATCTGCCCCACGCGTTCAGCCAGCGCCAATGTCCGCTCGCTGGAGGCCACGATGTCGGATTCAGCCCGCTCCAGGTTGTCCCTGGTCTCTGTCGATTGCACCGCCACTTCGTCCACCGTCTCGGCGATCGAGCCCGACGCACGAGCCAGCTCCTCGGTGGTGGCCGAGACCTCGGTGACGGCTGCGCTCTGCTCGGTCGTGGTGGCTGCCAACTCCTCCGCCGCCGCTGACAGGTCGGAGGCCGCCGTGCTCACGTCCGTGCTGGCCGATTTCATCTGGTCGATGAGGCCCCGGAGCGTTGCCACCGTGGCGTTGTGGACCTCACCCAGGCCGCGAACTTCCTCGGGCCCGGCCGGTTCGACAGAAGCGTTCAGGTCGCCAGAGGCCAGTGCCGCCGCCGCCCCCGCCAGAGCCGCCAGCGGCCTGGTCGTCCGCCGCGCGAACAGGAGCGCGAAGGCCACCACGATGACGGTGCCTACGAGGGTGAGCACGACGGCGAGGTTCCGGGCGTGGCGCACGGGGGCGAGCACCTCGTCGCGGTGCTGGCTGACGATGACGGCCCAGTCGATGCTGTCGACGTGCACGTAACCGCCCACGTCGGTGTGGTCGCCGTCCCGGAGCAGGGTCGAGCCGGATTCGCCGGCCAGCGCGCCGACCACCGCCGCATTCACAACGGTTGTCCGCAGCGCGCCCTTGGCCAACAGCGCGGCGTCGTCGGCCGCTCCCATGAAACTCGCGTAGACGAGACGACGGGCCCTGTCGACGACGCTGACCTCCGCGCCGCTCCCGGTGAGTTCGACCTTGAGCAGGTCTGAAAACACGCCCTCGTCCAGGTCGCCGACGACGACCCCGGCGGGATGGCCGGCGGGGTCGAGCACCGGGGCCGCGATGTACCACTGGATGTCGCCTTGTCCCTCGATCGGTGACGTGACAACCCGTTGGCCGCCGGCCACGGTGCGGAACCAGGGCTGCGAGCTCGGGTCGAAGCTCGTCTCACGTCGAGCGGACGCCACGACCCTCCCGGTGAGATCCGTCACCTCGATGGCGTCGTAGACGGGGTAGGTCTTGTCGACCCGCCCGACAATCGCCGCCACAGTCGGGCTCTCGATGCCGGCCGACCCTTCGGCGGCGATGATGGCGAGATCGCCAAAGCGCTCGGTGACGAAGTCCTCAATGTGCAGAGCGAGGGCGCGGGCTAGGAGCTGAACGCCTGATCGGCTGGCGGCGGTGAGGCCGCGCGAGGCCTCACGCGTAAGTAGCGCGGCGACGGCGACCGTGACGGGAATCGAGACCGCCAACATGCCCGCGACCAGTCGGGGCCCGAAGCGCCCTCGTAGCTTGCGCAGGTCGGCAAGCCGACTCAAGCGTCAGCGTCCACACGTGGCCCGACCCGCCGAGGCGCCATTACCTGCGGCCGGGGCGCTCATGTGGCGGCGCGGCGGATAGCGGCCGCGAGTTCGTCGGTCCCCTGCTTCAGAACCCAAGCGAAGACGGCAGACCCCGGCGCCGGGGTTGTCGATCCCGAGAACACGATCACGCGGCAGGCCGGGGCCGCGGCCTTGATGATGTCGACCAGCTCTTCGCCGGTGGCATCAGGAAGTTCGTGATCGAGCACGATCAGCTCAGGCGAGGTGGACGCCAAAAGGTCGGCGAGGCCGGCTCCGGTCGCCACCGCCGTCACGTCGAATCCTTCCTTCCGCAGGAGCGCGGACGCAATGACCACGATTAGCGGATCGTCGTCGCATACCACCGCGCCCCTACGATTATCCACGAACGCGTCTTCCTCGTATTGGGGGTTATTACTCATCGCAACCGTTGCTCAGGTGGACGAGAACCTATCAAGGCTCGTACCGAGCTGCAATAGAGACCCACGACATAAAGATCATCCGTTCTTAGGTAGAAATACCCGGACAAACACGGACACTTATTATGTTTGACGGCTGTCGTGTCTCGGGCGAGACTTGCGGCCTTCGGGCATCGACGCGGGCAATCACGTGGGCGGCTGTACGGGAATCTCTGGGTCCGGCCGCGCCCTCCTCGACGGCTGGCCCTGACGCAGGCGCACCATCCGGCGGAGCGCCGGCGGCCCGCCGCCGTGCCGCTCACGCACACAAGACCTTCCGACTCACTACCAGCACATGTAATTATCTTTCCGCCAGTCTCATACTGCAATACGCCGTCACATGTCACCGCGACCTCGTAGCATTTACGCCATGGCCTACGACAAGGAACTCGCGGGGGCGCAACACCTCCTGAGCAAGCGACCGATGCAGCCGAAGCAGAACCGTCGGGGCCTGGCGACCGGCTTCACCCAGGGGGACAACGGGAAGTCGTGCGAGGTCTGCGGGTTCCAAGGCTTCCGGTGGCAGACCGATTGCCCGAAGGGCCACGCTCTGAGTTAGCGGTCCGTACCGCCGTACGCTGGACCCAACGGTCAGGAGGGGGCCATGCCAGAGCTGCAGGCATTGGAGAAGGTCGTCATCCGTTTCGCCGGCGACTCGGGCGACGGGATGCAGTTGACGGGCGACCGCTTCTCCCTGTCCAGCGCGGTGTTCGGGAACGACCTGGTCACGGTGCCCGACTACCCGGCCGAGATCAGGGCCCCGGCGGGCTCGTTGGCGGGCGTGTCGGCGTTCCAGATCCACATCTCCGACCACGACATCCTGACGCCGGGTGACTCGCCCAACGTCCTGGTGGCCATGAACCCGGCGGCCCTGCGGGCCAACCTCGCGGACATGGCTGCAGGCAGCACCCTGATCGTCAACGCCGACGCGTTCGTCGACCGGAACCTGGCCAAGGCCGGCTACGACAGCAACCCGCTGACCGACGGCGCCCTCGCCGGCTTCACCGTGTACGAAGTCCCCATGACCTCCTTGACGCTCGAAGCGGCCAAGGCGAGCGGGGCGAAATCCCGGGAGTCCGAGCGGGCCAAGAACTTCTTCGCCCTTGGGCTCCTGTCGTGGATGTACAGCCGCCCCACTGAGGTCACCCTGCAGTGGATCGAGCAGCGCTTCGGCGCCAAACCGGAGGTGGCGCAGGCCAACACGCTGGCCTTCAAGGCCGGGTACAACTTCGGCGAGACCGCGGAGCTGGTCGGCGGCCCGTTCGAGGTCAAGCCCACTGCGTTCAAGCCGGGCACGTACGCCACCATCAGCGGCAACACGGCGCTGGCGTGGGGGATCGTCGCCGCCGGCCAGTTGGCCCAGCTGCCGGTGTTCCTGGCGTCGTACCCGATCACGCCCGCGTCCGACATCCTGCACGAGCTGTCCCGCCGGCAGAACTTCGGCGTGCGCACGATGCAGGCGGAGGACGAGATCGCGGCTGCTGGCGCGGCGTTGGGTGCCTCATTCGGCGGCCACCTGGGCGTAACGACGACCAGCGGGCCGGGGCTCGACCTGAAAGCCGAGACCATCGGCCTCGCCATCAGCCTCGAGCTGCCGCTGCTGATCATCGACGTGCAACGCGGCGGCCCGTCGACCGGACTCCCCACGAAGACCGAGCAGTCCGACCTGCTCACGGCCATGTTCGGCCGCCACGGCGAGGCGCCGCTGCCCATCGTGGCCTGCAAGACGCCCGGCCACTGCTTCCACGCCGCCATCGAAGCCGTCCGCCTTGCCCTCAAGTACCGCACGCCTGTCATCCTCCTTTCCGACGGCTACCTGGCCAACAGCGCCGAGCCCTGGCTCCTGCCGGACATCGCCGGGCTGCCCGACATCAGCGTCCCCTTCGCGAGCCCGCCCGGCGACGGCGCCGCTGCGTTCCTCCCGTACGCCCGTGACCCGAACACCCTCGCCCGCCCGTGGGCCATCCCCGGCACCCCCGGCCTCGAGCACCGCATCGGCGGGCTGGAGAAGGCGGACGGTACGGGCGACGTCTCCTACGACGCGGCCAACCACGAGCTGATGGTCCGCACACGAGCGGCCAAGATCGCCGGCATCGCCGCCGACATCCCGCCGCTCGACGTCGACGACCCCGACGGCGACGCCGACCTGCTCGTCCTCGGCTGGGGGTCGACGTACGGGTCGATCGCGGCGGCCGTTGAGCGCCTGCGCCGGCGGGGCCGGAAGGTGGCGCACGCCCACGTCGTCCACCTCAACCCGTTCCCGTCCAACCTCGGCGAGGTCGTCCACCGCTACCCCAAGGTGGTGATACCTGAGATGAACCTCGGGCAGCTCACGAAACTGGTGCGGGCCGAGTTCCTGGTCGACGCCCGCGCCGTCACCAAGGTCCAGGGCCAGCGCTTCCTGTTCTCCGAGATCGAGTCGGCGGTCGTGGCGATCATGGATGCGACGCCATGACCACCACCCCCGTTCCCGTCACCACCAAGAAGGACTGGGCCAGCGACCAGGATGTGCGCTGGTGCCCGGGGTGCGGCGACTACGCGGTCCTCACCGCCGTCCAGACGCTCATGCCTGAGCTCGGGCTGCGGCGCGAGAACACCGTGTTCATCTCCGGCATCGGCTGCTCGAGCCGCTTCCCCTATTACATGAACACCTACGGCGTGCACTCGATCCACGGCCGCGCCCTAGCCATGTCGACCGGCCTTGCGGTGAGCCGTCCCGACCTCGACGTGTGGGTGGTGACGGGCGACGGCGACGCCCTGTCAATCGGCGGGAACCACCTCATCCATGCGTTGCGGCGCAACGTCAACCTCACCGTCCTGCTGTTCAACAACCAGATCTACGGCCTCACCAAGGGCCAGTACTCGCCCACCAGCGAGGAGGGCAAGGTCACCAAGTCGACGCCGTTCGGCTCGGTCGACCATCCCTTCAACCCCATCAGCGTGGCCCTGGGCGCGGAGGCCACCTTCGTCGCCCGCACCCACGACATGGACCGGGCCCACATGATGGAGGTCTTCCGCCGCGCCCATGACCACCGCGGCGCCGGCTTCGTCGAGATCTACCAGAACTGCAACGTCTTCAACGACGGCGCGTTCGAGAAGGTGACCGCTCGGGAAGCCCGCCCCACCATGCTCATCCCGCTCGTGCACGGCCAGCCCGTCCGCTTCGGCGTGAAGGACGAACGGGGGGTGGTGGTCGACGGCCAGGGCCGGGCTCGTATCGTCGACGTGGCCGACGTGGGGGAGGGGGCGATCCTGGTGCACGACGAGGCCAGGCCCGAGCCGGGGCTGGCGTTCCTGCTCTCCCGCCTGGCGAGGGGCCCTCACGAGCCGACCCCGATCGGCGTGTTCCGCGCCGTCGAACGCCCGGACTACGGCACGCTCGTGAACCGCCAAGTGCTGGAAGCGAGCGGGCGACGGGGCCCGGGCGACCTCGCCCAGCTACTGTCCTCAGGGACGACGTGGGACGTCTCGTCAAATCCAGGGGAGGGACCATGAGCGACGACGCGGCAACGTTCAGGCGAGTGCCGGACGAGATCTTCACCCAGGGGAACATCGGCCTCATCGAGGAGCTGTTCGCCGAGGACTATGTCGAGCACGCGGCCCCGCCGCCGATGCCGACCGACCGGAGTGCGGTGACGATGTTCGTGACCGCCGTGCGGGGCGCCTTTCCCGACTTCACGTACGAGATCCTCGGCCAGTGGCAGAACGGCGACATGCACATCGGGTGGCTCCGCGGGAGCGGGACGATGGACGGCGACTTCATGGACATGCCTGCCTCGAGCAAGTCGGCGACGTGGGACGAGACCCACATCGCCCGCTTCGCCGACGGCAAGATCGTCGAACACTGGGCCGTCATCGACCAGCTCGGCATGCTCACCCAGCTCGGGTTCATCCCGCCCATGGGCGGCGCAGGCGGCTAACATGCGCGCTTTCTGGGGACGGCGCTGAGCGGGAGGAAGTCCATGCGGAAGAAGATCGTCGGGTTCGTGCTGGCGGGGAGCCTGTTGGTCGGCGGGGCGCCGTTGGTTGGCACGGCCATCGCCAACGGAACGGGCGGCGGAACCAGCACCACCGACCCGGTGCTGTGCTTCGTGGCGGCCCAGTCGATCATCACCGAGGCGCTGCACGAGTACCGGGAGGGCCACCTCACGGGCCGTGAGCTGCGCTCCATCCTGCTCGGCACGTCGTCGTTCCTCGGCGACTGCCTGACGCCGTAGAAGCGCTCGCGCCGCAGTAACCTTCGACCCGTGCGGTCGAGGGTCGACGTCTCGGTTGTCGCTCGCAAGCGCCGACCGGCGCCCTGGCCCTCGTCGGGCGCGTCGCACATCCTCGCCCTGCAACGCCTGGCGGGGAACCGCGCCACCGCGGCGCTGCTCCAACGCCAGGTCACGGGCCTCGTCGCCCGCCCCACCCTGCAGAAGGGGGACCTCGACAAGATGGTCGGGGTCCTCCAGCAGAAGCTGAACGCGCTCGGCGCCAAGCTCGTCACCGACGCCGAGTTCGGCGGCCGGACCCAGGCCGCGCTCCAGGCGTTCCAGCGCGCCAACGGGATCACCCCGGCAAGCGGGGTGGCGGAGACGGCCACGTGGGCCAAGCTCGACGTGCTGGCCCCGGGCGGCGACGTCCAGCCCGACGGCTCGCTCACGCCGGTCCAAGCGCCCAACGCCCCGGACCCGAACTCGCCGACGGCGGCGGGCAAGGACGTCAAGCCCGTCCTGCGGGTCGGGTCCAAGGGGACGTCGGTGGGGGAGTTGCACGAGAAGCTCAACACCCAAGGCTCGGCGCTGCCGGTGGCCGCTGGCCTGGCGGGCGGCGACGCCATCGAGTTCACCGCCGACACCGAGGCGGCGGTGAAGGGCTTCCAGCGCACCCACCCGCCGCTCGGCGCAGACGGTGTGGTCGGCAAGCGGACCTGGGCCAAGCTCGACTCGCTGGTCCCCGGCGCCGGCATGGGCCGGGTCGATCGGTTCGGCACCCAGAAGGCCCGGGGGATGGACTTTGGGGGCCAGATCGCGTACGACTGGGCCCTCGAGCCCGACGCCACCGCGCCCAAGCAGCTCAGCGTCCGCGTGCGCTACGAGTACCAGGACGACCCCGATCCCACCAAAGTCCTCCCCAACAAGCCGGCGGTGGTGAGCGGGATGCTGGGCGGCATCACCAAGGTCTGGAACACGTTCAAGGCCCAGGAGGCGCCCCTGGTCCCGACCGCGCCGACGCGCCCGGACGTCAACATCGAGTTCAAGCCCGAGGAGGGCGCACCGCCGGACAAGCGGGTCGTGCTGTCACGCGGCCCCGGCCAGTCCAACGCCTCCCACTACTTCATCGTCCCGACCGACGACCTGGTCGGGCTGGCGGCCCACGAGTTCGGCCACCATTTCGGGCTCCAGGACGAGTACCAGCAGACGGCCGCCGATCACCAGCGCCAAACCGGCGAGGCGGCGCCGGTGGGCGACGCCGACGGCGACGGCACACCGCCGCAGGACGTCGCCCGGGAGATCCACGCCGCCCTGGTCACGCCGCCGCGCGCCGACCACGGCACGAACACGCTGGCGGTCATCACCGGCCACAATCTCACCCAGGGCGCCTTCGCCCAGCGGGTGGCGTCGCGCTACCTGAACATGTTCGGCACCGGCGTGGTGGCCGACTGCAACCGGCTCATCGACGTCGAGAAGACCGAGCCGGCTATGACCAAGCAGCGCAAGTGCACGCAGCCCTTCCTTTACACCGCCGACAACCTCATGGGGGGCGCCGAGACCGAAGGCGGCGCCCACGCCCATGATGTTGCGCCGCGCCACGTCCGCCATCTGGTCGCCCTCGTCGAAGCGCGCCTCGGTGGCGTCTGGAACCCGGTGAACCGCTGACGGCGCCACCGGTGGCGGCGCAGACGCAGAAGGCCCGCCAGGCGGCGGCCACCCGCGCCGAGTTGCTCGCCGTCGGGCACGAACTGTTCGCCGAACGCGGCTTTGCCGGTACGTCGACCGAGGAGATCGTCCAGCGCGCCCAGGTCACGCGCGGCGCCCTCTACTACCACTTCCGCAGCAAGGAGGACCTCTTCCGCGCGGTGTTCGAGGCGGTCGAGGAGGACGTGAACCGCGGAGTGACGGCGGCCGCGATGGCGGCGGGTGAGCCGTGGCCGGCCTTGAAGGCAGGGTGCGAGGCGTTCCTCGACGCCTGCCTCGAGCCGAGCGTCCAGCGCATTGCGCTCATCGACGCGCCGTCGGTGCTCGGGTGGGAGGCGTGGCGCCAGATCGGCTCGCAGCACAGCTTCGGCCTGCTTGCGACGGGCCTCCAGTGGGCGATGACGACCGGCGACGTCGCCGATCAACCGGTTGCGCCGCTGGCTCACGTGCTGCTCGGCGCCCTCAACGAGGCAGCCTTGTTCATCGCCCGGGCCGACACGCCGCGCGCCGCCCGGCGGGAGGTCGGCCAGGTGCTGGCGCGCCTTCTCGGGAGCCTGCGACCCGGATAACGAAACCGGTTGCCCACCGATCCCATTGAATACATACTGTATGTATGTTGACGACTGACGGGCGCCGGAGCTTCGAGCTCAGCGGACCAGTGGCGGCCGCCGTGGGGCTGGGGCTGGCGGTGGTCCTGCTGGCGCCGGCGCCGTTCCTGTCCGATCTGGCCGTGTTTCAGTTCCTGGCGGTACAGCTCGGTTTTATCGCCGCTGTCTACTTCGGCTTCGCCGTAGCCGACGGGCGGATCGGGCCGCTGGCGCTCGAGTTCCTCGTGGCCGGGTCGTTCATGTTCCTGGGCACCACCGCGTTGTGGGCCGACTCGCCCGCCCTCCTGGCGTCGGGCTACGCGGCGCACGCCGTCTGGGACCTGGTCCACCATCCGCGCGCCGTCACCTCACGCGTCGCCAGCTGGTACCCGCCGTTCTGTGTCGTGTTCGACCTGGCCGTCGCCGCCTTCATCCTGCTGTGGCTCCCGTTGGGCGGCGTGGCTGCCTGAGGCGAGGAACCACCCACCGCCAGGGACGCCGGGGCTCGGCGACGCTGGGCGCGCGGCGCAATAAATTCTCGCGGGGTGTCGCCCCCGGGAGCCGCCCGGACGTTGACTAGGCGATGACCGACATGCGGGACCGCTTTGGCGCCCTTCGCCGGAGCCGGTGGGCATGCTTGCCGGCGGCCATGGCTTGTGTGGTGGCCGTGCTCGGGGTGGCCACCGCCTTGGCCCGAGCGGGCAAGGACCCGACGTTCCGGCTGCAGGCCGTCGGCCCCCCGTCAGGCCCAGCGGCGACCTCGACGGTCCCCGCCGCGAGCGCTTCCCCGATGCCCGGCGCGCCGCCCACCCGCGCCATGAGCGAGCCGGCGACATCGAGCGCGCCTGCCACCCGCCCCGCGCCGACGCCGTCACCGACTACGACCGAGCGGTACGTCACGGAGCCTCCTCCGACCTCGCCGGCGGCCGCACCGACTGCGACCCCGCCGGCGGCCCCGCCGACTGCCGCGCCCGCCCTCGCGCCTTGTGACGCGGCCGACGTGGTTGTCACCGCCGCCCTTGACCGCTCCCGCTACCCCCAGGGCGCCACGGTGATGATCACGGCGGCCGCTTTCAACCGCGGGTCGCGCCCTTGCACGCCATACGACCCCGCCGTCGACATCAGGGACGGCGCCGGCGCCTCCGTCGGCGGGCTTGCGGTCGTCGACCGGTTCACCATGCCCGTGCCAGGCCAGCCGCCGCGGAGGTGGGAACCAGGCGAGTCCCTCTCGATGCCCTTCGAGTGGCCATCGGTCTGTGGCGCAG
>JAHFUQ010000219.1 GCA_023265045.1 Acidimicrobiia bacterium | reverse complement strand
GTCTCCAGCGTGAAGGGGTTCACCGGGATCCAGCCGTCGACCGTCATGCCCGACGCCTCGACCACCGCCGGCACCCGGTGGACGGGGATGCCGAGGAAGAGGTCGTAGGGCAGTTCGCCGCCGTCGCTGAGCAGGGCGACGTTGCGGGCCGGATCGAGCTCGCGCACCATGCGGTCGGGGACCCACTCGATCCCCCGCTCCGCGAAGGAGGCGAGCAGCACCTCCGACGCCCTGGGCGAGGGAGGGATGGGCACCCCCATCGGCATCACCAGCGAGACGTGTGACCGGTCGAGGAGGCCGCGATCGGTGAGGAGATCGTGCATGAACAGCGCTGTCTCGCTCGGCGCGGGCGGGCACTTGAACGGCAGCGACGTGACGCCCACGATCACCCGGCCGCCCTCGAAAGCGGCCAGCACGTCGCGCAGGGCGAATGCCCCGGCCTCCGTGTAGAACTCGTACCCGCCCTCCATCAGGCCCGGTGTCGCCTCGGGGTGCAGGTCGGCGCCGAGGGCGACGACCAGGACGTCGCCTTCGAACGGCCCGGCGTCGGTCTCGACCCGCTTGGCGGCGGGGTCGATCGAGCGCACCGCGGTCTGGACGAACCGCACCCCCGGTTTGACGAGGTCGGCGTAGGAGTGGTGGACCTCGGCGGGCAGGGCCCGGCCGAACATGACGTCGAGCTTCGAGAAGCCAAAGACGAACCCGTCACGCTGGTCGATGAGCACGACATCGACCGCCTCGCCGAACTCCTCCGACAACCGGGTAGTCAGCTCCAGGCCACCGAACCCCGCACCGAGCACGACAATGCGCATCCGACGAACCTACCGCTACGGTCGTTCCCGTGGTCGCCGGCGCCCGAATCTGGCACAAGCTGGCGGCGATCGCGCTGACGTTCATCGTCCCCCTCGCCCTCACCGCCTACTTCCTGATCGACGAGGCGACGGTCCGCATCGACTTCGCCAAGAACGAGCTGCAAGGCGTCGAGTACCTGCGGCCCCTGAGCGTCCTCCTGCTCGACCTGGTGCAGCACCGGGGTGCGGCGCGCCGTTCCTTCGGGGGCACGCCCGAGGCCGTCGCCGACCGCGCCGCGGCCGAGGCCGCCGTCGACGCCGACTTCAAGGCGCTCCTCGCCGTCGACCGCCGTCTCGGGGGCCCCCTCCAGACGTCGCCCGCCGACCTCGCCGCCCGTGAGCGCGCCCGGTCCGCGCCGCAACTGCTCGCCGACGACTGGGAGGGGCTCGTTGCCGCGCGATCGGGCGGCAGCGCGGCGGCCTCCGAGGCGCGTCACGCGGAGCTGATCGTGCGGGTGCGGGCCCTGTTCGCTCACGTGGGCGACACCTCGAGGCTGATCCTCGACCCCGACCTCGACAGCTACTACGTGATGGACGCCCTGCTCCTCGAGGAGCCCGAGCTCGTGCAGCGGATCAGCGATCTCGGCGAGGCCGTCGGGCGACTGGTCCCCCAGGGCCTGGAACTGGGCGATTTCGTCAACATCGGGGGCACGGTCGCCGTGCTCAAGGCGACGGCGGACGACCTCGAGCGCAACCTGGGCGTCGCCTTCCGCGAGGCGCCCGAAGACTCGGGCCGCGACGGGCTGGAAGCGGCGGTGACGCCGCTCCTCAACGCCGCCATCGGGGGGGTGGCCGACCTCAACCGCCTCAGCACCCAGCACGTGATCTCCCCCGGCGGCAGCACCATCGACGTCGTCACCTACGGGAACGCGGTGGCGGCGGCGTTGAAGGCCAACGCCGACCTGTGGCGGGTGCTCCTCGACCAGGAGGAGGACCTCCTGCGGATCCGGCGCGACGTCTACCTCCAACGCCGGGCGGTGGCGCTCCGGAGCGTGGTCGTCGCTGTCGTCCTGTCGTCCGCCCTGACCCTGCTCCTGGCCCGGCGCATCTCCCGCAACGTGGGCGAGGTGGCGGCGACCTCGGCCCGCCTGGCGGCCGGCGACCTGCGCCGGCGGGCCACCGTGCGCAGCCGCGACGAGATCGGCGCCATGGCCATGTCCTTCAACACCATGGCCGACCAGCTCCAGGCCGTCGTGGAGAAGACGGAGCAGACCGTGCGCGAGCGCACCCGCCAGCTCCAACTGCTCCAGTCGGTCGCGGTGGCGGCCAACGAGGCGCACACCGTCCCCGAGGCCCTCGGCATCGTGCTCGACGACGTGTGCCGGTCCATGGAGTGGCCCGTGGGCCACGCCCTGCTGCGCACGCCTGGGGGGGAGCACCTGGTCACGAGCGGGACCTGGCATCTCTCCGACTCCGCCCGGTGGGAGCGGTTCCGGACCGTCACCGAGAAGCTGCGGTTCTCGCCGGGGGTTGGACTGCCAGGACGGGTGCTCGCCCAGGGGACGCCGGCCTGGGTTACCGACGCCACCGCCGACACCGGCTTCCCGCGCGAGGAGGTCTGCCGTGAGCTGGGGCTTCGCGCCGCGATGGCCTTCCCTGTCCATCTCGGGGCCGAGGTGGTGGCGGTGCTCGAGTTCTTCGGCACCGACCCGGCGGAGCCCGATCAGGCGCTCATCGACCTGATGGCCGACATCGGCACCCAGCTCAGCCGTGTCGTCGAACGGGCCCGGGCCGAGCAGGCGCTCCAGTTGTCGCGCGACGCGGCCGAGAGCGCGAGCCGCACCAAGAGCTCGTTCCTCGCGGGCATGAGCCACGAGCTGCGCACGCCCCTCAACGCCATCATCGGCTACAGCGAGCTGCTCGAGGAGGACTTGGCCGATCTCGGCCAGGAGGCGATGGTTACCGACATCGAGCGGATCCGTCAGTCGGGCAAGCACCTGCTGGGCGTGATCAACGACATCCTCGACCTGTCCAAGATCGAGGCGGGCAAGATGGACCTCTACCTCGAGACGTTCGACGTGGCGGCCGCCGTGGAGGAGGTGGCGGAGACGGTCCGCCCCCTGGTCGAACGCAATCACAGCCGGTTTGTGATCGAGGTCGAGCCGGGCGTGGGCGAGATGCGGGCCGACCTGACCAAGGTCCGCCAGACCCTGCTGAACCTGCTCGGGAACGCGGCCAAGTTCACCGAGGGGGGCACCGTCACGCTGGGCGCCCGGCGCGACGACGGGTGGATCGTCGTCGACGTAGCCGACACGGGGATTGGGATGACGCCCGATCAGCAGGCCCTGCTCTTTCGGCCCTTCAGCCAGGTCGACTCGTCGCCGACTCGTCGCTATGGCGGGACGGGCCTCGGTCTGGTCATCAGCCGGGACTTCTGCCGCCTCATGGGCGGCGACGTGACGGTCGAGAGCGAGCTCGGACGGGGGTCGTGCTTCACCGTGCGCCTCCCGGTCACGGTGGCCGAGCCGGTGGCGACCCCCGTGTCACCGCCCACCGACAGCGGTGGCGTGCAGCGCCGGCCCGACGTGCTGATCGTCGACGACGATCCCGCCGTGCGCGACCTCCTGGCCCGGTTCATCGTCAGCGACGGCTACGAGGTGGCGACGGCGGCCGACGGCGACGAGGGCCTGCGCCGGGCCAGGGACCTGCGGCCCCGCGCCATCATCCTCGACGTCGTGATGCCGGAGCGCGACGGGTGGAACGTCCTGACCCGGCTCAAGGCCGACCCCGAGCTGCGGGACACGCCGGTGATCATCCTCACCGTCGTCGATGAGAAGACGGTCGGGCTCTCACTGGGCGCGGCCGAGTACATCACCAAGCCGATCGACCGGGAGCGGGTCGTCTCGCTCGTCCGCCGCTACTGCGGGGAGAAGGCGCCGCCGGTCACGTCCTGACCGAGACGATATTGAACGCCGGCACCGGCGCCGAGAAGCCCTTCAAGGTCAAGTCGCCGATGCTCCGGGCCTCGACCACGTCCTCCACCGCGGCGTAGGCCTGGGCGCTCACCAGGATCTGGCCCGTCGCAGCCTGGTCGCACAGGCGGGCGGCCAGGTTGACCACGCTGCCGATCACGCCGTAGTCGGAGCGGCCCTCGAAGCCGATCTCGCCGAGGGTGGCGTAGCCGAACGTGACACCGATCCCGAACCCGACGTCGTGC
>JAHFUQ010000007.1 GCA_023265045.1 Acidimicrobiia bacterium | reverse complement strand
CCCGCCGCCGCCCAGGCCGGCCCAGCCGCCGGCCGCGCCGGCAGCGCCCGCCGCGCCCGCCGCCGACGAATCTGACCGCGCGGCGGCCATCCGCGTTCCGCTGGCGCCTCCGCCCGTGGCCGATGGCCCCGTCTGCCCCGGGTGCGGGCTGCGGAACTTCGCCGGGCGCGATCTCTGTGTGAAGTGCGCAACGCCGTTGCTCCGACCGGCGCCGCCGCCCGCGATGTCGGCCCCCGCGTCCCGCCCGACGCCGCGGATGTTCGAGCCGGTCGAGGCCACGACGCCCACCCCGATCGTCCCCAAGGCCACGCGACCGCGTTCCCGGGTCCCGGCTCTGGTGGCCCTCGGGGTGGTGGTCGTGGTCGCCGTCGTCGCCGCGGTCCTCGTTGCAGGCCGTGACGACGCTCCCAACGACACGGCTGCCGCCGTCCGGACGACGGTCACCACCGCCGCTCCCGTCCCCGTCCGGGTCGATCCGGCGACGATCACCGCGTCGGCGTCCAGCACCCTCCCCGACGATCCCCCCTACACCTACGGCGCCAAGAACACCCTCGACGGGAACCCCGAGACGGCGTGGAACGACGGTGCGCCGGGATCGGGCGCGGGCGAGAAGCTCACCTACAAGTTCGCCCGCCCGATGCGGCTGACGTCGATTCGCCTGGTCAACGGCTACGCGTCCAACCCCACCCTGTTCCTGCAGAACGCGCGCTTGCGCAACGTCGTGATCGTCACCGAGGGCGGTCGCTTTCCCTTCACCCTCGCCGACGTGCTCGATCGCCAGCAGTTCGACCTGGACTTCGGCCGGACCACGTCGGTGGTCATCGAGGTGGTGTCGGTCTACCCCGGCAATAAATATGAAGACCTCGCCCTGAGCGAGATCGAGTTCTACGGAGTGCCGGCGTAGGACGCCGGGCAGGCGGGTTACTTGGTGTCGAGAACTTCGACGACGAACCAGAGCGCCTCGTTGGGGCCGATGGTGGCGCCGGACCCGCTGGCGCCGTAGGCCTGGGAGGCGGGGATGCCGAGGAGGCGCTGCCCACCGACCTTCATGCCCGGGATGCCGTCCGTCCACCCCTTGATCACCCCGCTGAGCGAGAAGGTGGCGGGCTGGTTCCGCGAGTACGACGAGTCGAAGATCTTGCCGGTCGAGCAGGCCACGCCGATGTAGTTGACGGTGACGGTCGCGCCCTTGGCGATCTCCGCGCCCGTGCCCGGCTTCAGGTCCTTGGTGATGAGCTGCGTCGGCGCGGGGCCGACCTCGACGGGCACCGCCGGCGCGCCGGCCGGAAGCGGGTCGGCGGTGGGGACGCACGGCTTGCTGGCGGCGTCCGAGGCGGCGCCGGCCGTCGTCGGCGTTCCCGCCACCGTCGTGCTCGAACCGGCGGCGACGGTGTCCTCTTTCTTCTTTCCGCCACCGACGGCGCTGATCAGGAACACGACTCCGACCACAACGGCCGTGACAGTGACGACCCAGATGGCAGTGCGCTTGCGCTGCTGGCGACGGCGCGCCGCGGCCAAAGCCGCCAGCTTCGCCTGCCGGCTCTCCCTCTGACGGTCACGCTTCGATCCCGCCACGGGGAGCAACGTAGCAACACTTCGCCCATGCGTGGTCGGCGGGCGGCCATTGATCGTGGCATGGAGCGGCCCGTCGCCGGGCGAGCCGTACAGTCGGGGCCGTGCGCCGCCCGTCCACGGACATCTGCGATTGCCGCGAGGAGGGATAGGGGATCGACGCCGTCGTCGTCGGCGCCGGCCCCAACGGCCTGGCGGCCGCCATCACGCTGGCTCAGGCGGGCCACTCGGTCACCGTGCTCGAGGGCGCGGACCGTCCGGGCGGTGGGACGCGCACCGAGGAGCTGACCCTACCCGGGTTCGCCCACGACGTGTGCTCGACGATCCACCCGCTCGGCGTTGCATCGCCGTTCTTCAAGGGCACGCCGTTGCAGGACTTCGGCCTTGCATGGGTCCACCCCGACGCCCCGGCCGCCCACCCCCTACCAGACGGTACGGCGATCGTCCTCGAACGCTCCCTCGACGACATGGTGGCGAGCCTGGGCCGTGACGGCGCGGCGTGGCGCAGGCTCGTGGGCCCCTTCGTCGCGCCGGACCGATGGGACGCCCTCACGCAGTCGATCCTCGGGCCGCTGGCGCGGCCGCCCCGCCATCCGTTCACCCTGGCCGGCTTCGGCCTGCGGGCGCTGTGGCCGGCGACCACCCTCGCCCAGGCCATGTTCCGCGACGAGCGGGCCCGCGCCGTCTTCGCCGGGCTGGCGGGCCACGCCATCCTCGATCTGCGGTGGCCGCTCACGGCGTCGTTCGGGGTCACTTTCGCCGCCTCGGCCCACGCCGCGGGCTGGCCCGCGGCCCGGGGCGGTTCCCAGCGCATCGCCGACGCCATGGTGGCCTACCTCCGATCCCTGGGCGGCGAGGTGGTGTGCGGCCACCGGGTGTACACCCTGGCCGACCTTCCCGAGGCGCAGGTGGCTCTGTTCGACGTCACCCCGAAGCAGCTCGTGGCCATCGCCGGCGACCGGTTGGCGCACGGGTACCGGCGCCGCCTCGAGCGCTTCCGCTACGGCGCCGGCGCGTTCAAGGTCGACTACGCGCTGGACGGGCCGGTCCCGTGGAAAGCAGCCGACTGCGCCCGGGCCGCCAGTGTCCACGTCGGCGGGACGCTGGCCGAGATCGCCGCCGCCGAGGCCGATGTCGCCCACGGGCGCCACCCTGAGCGGCCCTTCGTCCTCTGCGCCCAGCCGAGCCTGTTCGACGCCACCCGCGCGCCTGCCGGCCGCCACACGTTCTGGACGTACTGCCACGTGCCGCGGGGGTCCACGGTCGACATGACCGCCGCCATCGAGGCGCAGCTGGAACGGTTCGCCCCCGGCTTCCGCGACCGGGTGCTCGCTCGCTACGTGATGACCCCGGCCGACATCGAGGCCCACGACCCCAACTACATCGGCGGCGACATCGCGGGCGGGTCCCACGGCGGCCTCCAGGTCGTCGCCCGGCCGGCGCTGTCGCTCCATCCCTACTCCGCGCCGATCGAGGGCCTCCCCGCCTACTTGTGCTCGTCCTCCACCCCGCCGGGCGCGGGCGTGCACGGCATGTGCGGCTGGTGGGCGGCGCGGGCCGCCCTCAAGCGCCTGGGTCACTAGCCTGCCCGGGATGCTGAACGGCTGGGACGAGGTCGGCGCTGATCACGGCGGCGACGGGGACGACCTCGGGCGCTACTTCGACGGCGGGCATCCGGGGTGGAGCGACGCCCGGCGCGCCCCCCGTCGCCAGGTGGTCGTCGATGCGGTGGCGCGTGTCGAGAACGCCGAGCGCACGACCGTCGTCTTGCTCGTCGGCGGCGGTCAGGGCAAGAGCACGGCGGTGCGCCAGGTCGCGGCCGACCTGGCGGGTCACGGGCGGCGGGTGCTGTTTCGGGCCGGCCCTGCGCTGGACCCGGAAGCGGTCGCCCAGCTCCCCACCGGCGTGGGCTGGGTGCTGGCGAGCGACGACGCCGACGAGATCGCAATTTCGGTGCAGCAGGCGCTGGCCCGGCTTACCGCCGCCGGCCGCCAGGATGTCCACTGGGTGCTCGCGGGCCGGGCGGCGGAGTGGAACGCCCAGTTCGCCCGGGGGGGTGAGGCTTGGGACCAGTTCGCCGAGGTGTGGCCTACGAAAGCTGCACGGGACGCGGCGCTCGCCCTCACCGAGGACGACGCCGCCCTGATTGCGGCCGCCTGGGGCCGTGAGGCGGCGACGGCCACCTCCGACGACCTGCTCGGCTGGGTGCTCGCCCAGCGCGGGGATCCCGCTCGCTGGGCGGCGGCGGTCGAGGCACTGGAGCCCTCGACCCAGGGAGCGTTCGCCTACGCCGCGGCGGCCGGCGCGGCCGGAATCGACGGTGTCGACCTGCGCGTGGTGGCCGACCTCGTGGGTGTCGATCGCGACCGGCGGTTTGGCCTCCGCACCGCCCTCGCCGAGGCTGGCCTGGCGGGGGGGACGGGTGAGGCCCTACGGGTGCGCCACCCCGTGATCGCCCGGGCGACCGCGGCCGGGACCGACCTCGGCCCCCCGCTCCGAGCGCTCGTGCGGGCCACGGGCGAGATGAGCAAGACCGTCCGGCCCCTGGTGTCGGACCGGGCCATCATGATCAGCGGCCCCGTCTTGTCGGAACGGCTCCAGGCCATCGGCGTCCCGCGCGACGAGGCCGACCGGGTTGCGTGCGACGCCGCCGACGAGGCGGATCACGTCCTCGGCGGCCTCCTCGTGATGCGGGCCAGCCGGGCGCGCACGTACCGCCAGGCCGGTCGCGCCGCCGAGGCCGAACACATCCTGCTCGCCGCGCTCGCCCAGGCGCCGGACGTGGAGGACTGGTCCGACATGGCGCGGTACTTCCTCAGCGATGTGAGCGAGGCCCACGCCGGCGCCGGGCGCACCTCCGAGAGCGTCGTGCTCGCCGGCGTGGCGGTGGCCGACATCCCCGGGCTGGCCCCGGTCTCGATGTCCGAGGCGCGCGTCGCCCTCGCCCACCTGGGGCGGGCGGCGGTCGTCTGCGCCGACGCCGGCGCCGACGCCGGCGCCGATGCCGGCGCCGACACCCCTCGGTTGTTGCGGGCGGCGGCGTTCATCGGCCGGCGGGTGACGCCCAACTGGGACAAGAGCGCCAAGGACGCCATCCGCCGCTACGAAGGCCTGGCCGACGATCTCGACGTGCCCGATTGCGACGCCGCCGGAGCGTGCCAGTGGCTCGGCGAGGCTGTCGCCACCGCGTTTGCGGCATCCGAGGACGAAGGGGTGCAGGACCTCGTGGGTCGCATGTTCCCCGACGGCGTCCTCGGCTTCTCCGTCCTCCAGCGCCTGGTCGGCCGCTAGAGGCGGAGAGGAAGTTCGTCTCGAACCATGTGCGGTCGCTACAGCCTGTCCCGTCCGGTCGACGATCTGGCCGACTACTTCCAAGCCCACCTCGCGCCGGGCCTGGCCGGCGCGTACGAGCCCAGCTACAACATCGCACCGACCCGGTCCGTGGTCGGGCTGGCGACCACTGCGCACCGGCAGCGGGTGCTCGGGCTGTACCGCTGGGGTTTTGGCGGCCGCCAGTTCAACACCCGGTGCGAGGGCGCGCCCGACACCACCCACCGCATGGCGGTGGTGGCCGACGGGTTCTTCGAGTGGCACGAGGGCCAGCCCCTGTTCTTCCAGCGCCGGGACGGCGCGCCGCTGGCGCTGGCCGGGTTGTGGGCCGCGGGCAGCGAGCGGATGTGCACGATGCTGACGACGGCGGCCGGTCCCGATGTGGAGGGGATCCACGACCGCATGCCGGTCATCCTCGAGCTCGAGGCCCTGGCGGAATGGCTCGATCCGGCCCACCTCGACCGGTCCCGCGTCAAGCGCATACTCAGGGCCGCCCCGGGCGGTGTGCTCGTCCGCCACCCCGTTGACCCGCGGGTGGGCGACGTCCGCAACGACGGACCGGAATTGCTCGAGCGGTTTGAACCGCCCGAGCCGCCCCTCCGACTTTTCGGCTGACTAGGTACGCTTCGGCTGCTTCATGGCCATCACCGTCCACCTGCTGTCCCCGCACCTCTCCGTCGACGCCGGCGAGTCCGTTGCGTCCGAAGTCCGGCTCGGCAACGACGGCCCGGACGACGTGCAGTGCAAGCTCTCGGTCACTGGGGCGGCCCGCCCGTTCTCGTGGGTCGCGCCCGACACGGTGGTGGTCCCCGCCAACGGCGAGGCCGTGGCGCGGGTCGGGTTCCACCTGCCGCGTGCATCGGTGCCCGCCGCCGGGTCGTTCGCCTTCGAGGTCGTCGCCACCCCGGGCGGCGCCGTGGCCGGTGTGGTCGAGCTGTGCCCGTTCAGCCTCCTGTCCGCCACCCTCTCGGACGACGACGGTGGCCACCACCGGCTGACGCTCGGCAACCGAGGCAACGCGCCCATGCCGACCACGCTGGCGGCGGAGGTGGACGGCGACGGCGTCGAGGTGCGGATCGACCCGGCGTCGGTGGTCGTCACCCCGGGCGAGAACGCCGGCGCCGAGGTCGAGGTGACCGAGCGAAAGGGCGCCGCGCCGACTGCCTCCACCTCGACCTTCCGGATTGTCGCCCAGCCCCAGGTGGGCCAACCGGCGCGGGTGAGCGGCACGTACCACCACCGCGCGCCGGCGCGCGGTACCGGTGCGAACCGCCGGACGCCCCTGATCGCGGGCGCCGTCGCCGCCGCCGTGGCGCTGATCGCGGCGATCGTCGTGTTCGCCTCGAGGGGGGACTCCACCAAGTCGTCCGCTCCGGGTGAGGCGCTGGCGGGCGGCAAGGCGCCGCTCGAAGCCTGCCCCGCGAAGGGCCACACCGACACCTACGGCGTGCGCAGCCTGGCCGCCAACGAGGTCGCCAACCTGCCCAAGGACTACACGTTCCTGCGGGTCAAGGCCGATGGGTGCAGCCCCACCCGGTTCAACCCGTGCGAGCCCATCCACTACATCCAGAACTCGGCCGCCGCGCCGCCGTTCGTCGTGGACAACGTTCGGGAGTCGTTCCGGCGGCTGGCGGCGGCTACGGGGATGACCTTCGTCGACGACGGGTTCACCGACGAAACCACGCGCGCCGGCCCCTACGTGCCCGACCGCTACCCCGGCCGCTGGGCGCCCATCCTGATCCTGTGGGACCACTTCCCGCCCGAACAGACGTCAGGCCGGTCCCAGGTCTTCGGCAACACCGGGATCATGCGCGAGGGCGACGTCACCGTGTCCGGGCGGTTGCGGTTCAACGTCGACGCTTACAACGACGAGCTGTCGCACGAGCCCCTCCAGGCCGGGTTCGGGCCGCCGTCGGGGAGCGGGACGGGCGCCATCGGCCGCAACAACCTCCAGTGGGGCCGGATCATCCTTCACGAGCTGGGCCACGTGATGGGCCTCGGCCACTCCAGTGACTTCGGGTCGCTCATGTACCCCGACGCGGTCATGCAGACGTCGCGCCCCGCCGACCTCCAGCGCCCCGACCTCGAAGGGCTGCGCTACCT
Organism: Acidimicrobiia bacterium; assembly: GCA_023265045.1. Lineage (GTDB taxonomy): Bacteria > Actinomycetota > Acidimicrobiia > Acidimicrobiales > AC-14 > JAHFUQ01. Next base: position 56,109 of record JAHFUQ010000007.1, on the reverse strand, counting down.
CGGCATGGAGGCGGGCTGCCTCACGACGCCGAAGCTACCGGGCTGACGCCCGGCTAACGGCCGAAGAGGCCCCCCAGCACGCCACCTGCGGCGCCGCTCGTCTCGCCGGGCATGAGCGCCCGGATCCAGGCTTCGAGGGCCGAGGGGTTGCGGGTCTGGGTCATGACCCAGCCGGGACCGGTGAAGTCGAAGACCAGGCCCTCGCCCGACTTGAGGGTCTGCATCATGCCGCCGGCCACCTTGCGGATCTGGCTCGTGACCGTCGGCCCGAAGGCGACGACGTGGCCGGTGTCGATGGTGACCGACTCGCCGGCGGCCAGCTCGACCCGGTCGAGGGCGCCGTAGCAGGACAGCACGATCGTGCCGTGGCCGGTGGCGTGGATCAGGAACCCGCCCTCGCCGCCGAAGAGGTTCTTGAACCCGCCCCACTTGGTGTCGAGCTCGACGCCCGCCGCCGAGGCGAGCCAGCAGCCCTTGGTGATGGACAGGGGCGCGTCGGGGGTGGCGGTGGCGACCACGATGTCCCCCGGCAGGTGGTCGGCGACGTCCACCCATCCGCCCGCCGCGGGCGCGGTGTAGGTGGTGATGAACAGGCTCTCGCCGCCGAGGACCGAGCGCTTGAGCCCCTTCATGAGGCCGCCCTGGGTGCTGGCCTGGACGGCCACGCCGGCCGACGTCGCCATCATGGCCCCGGACTCGGTCTTGAGCTCCTCGCCCGGCTCCAGGGTCACCCGGGCGGCGGCGAACGACGGGTTGTGGCGTACATCGACGTTCATGGCGACCGACCTTACCGGGGCGAGGCGCTACAGGCTGAGGGTCATCCCTTCCGACGCGGCCGTGACGGGGACGGGGGCGTCGGCCAGCGACTGCACGATCTCATCGAGCTGCTCGTCGGTGCGCGCCGGATCGTGGTGGAACAGGATCAGCCAGCGCGCCCCTGCGGCCGCCGCCAGTCCGACGGCGTAGTCGACGGCGGAGTGCCCCCACGTGCTCTTGGCCGGGAACTCGGCCGCCGTGTACTGGGCGTCGTGGATGAGGACGTCGGCGTCGCGAGCCAACTCGACGGCGGCGGCGTGGTACTCGCCGAACCCCTCGGGACCCTTGGCCAGCGCCGCCGGCGCATGGTCGGAGAGGTACGCGAGGGTGGACGCGCCGTCCGAGACCCGGTAGCCGAAGGTGCGGCCCCCTTTGTGCGGGATCTCCCGCGTCGTGACCCTGAACCCCTCGATAGGGCGGTCGCCCTCCTCGATGTCCCCGAACGTCCAGTGTCCCCGCAGCTCGCTCGGCTTGATGGGGAAGTGGGGCGGCGACATGGCCCGTTCCAGCGCTGCCTCGGGGTCGCCCTGGGCAGGGATGAGAAGGGTCACGTCGCTGTCGGGGTGGTCGCCCGAGCGGAAGAACGGGAGGCCGTGGGTGTGGTCCCAGTGCAGGTGGCCGATGAGGATCGTGCCCCTGAACGGCCGGCCGCCCAGGTGGCGCGTGAGCTGCTGGAGCCCGGTGCCGGCGTCGAGGACCAGCGTCGGGTCCTGGTCGTCATGCGCCAGCGCCACGCACGAGGTGTTCCCGCCGTAGCGGACGAAGTCGGGGCCTGGCGCGGGCGTCGACCCGCGTACTCCGCAAAACACGACCCGCACGACCCCGCACCGTACCCCTGTTCCGAAAATGGGTCGGACGGCCTATTCCCCGCAGCCCGCCGGCGGGGCACGATTCAGACATGGTTCGACCGGATGCATCGCTGCGGAGCAACACCTGGAGGCAGGCGGCGGCCTGTGAAGGCGCGCCGGCCAATGTGTTCTATCCCGAGAACGACACTGACACGGCGGCGGCCAAGGCCATCTGCGCCCAATGCCGGGTGCGGGCCTTGTGCCTCGAGACGGCGCTGCGCAACCAGGAGCGCTATGGGGTGTGGGGCGGCCTCACCCCCCGCGAGCGGGCTCGCCTCCGGCGTCGCAACCTCCGCGCCGCATGAGACCGGACATCCTGCTGGCGCGGGCCGCGATCTCGTGGAGCATGCAGGCGGACGGCAACGAGGACGAGGTCGCCGATCAACTCGTCGCCCTGGCAGGCGGGAACCGAACGGCGGTGGCGAGGGCGCTCGTCCGGGTGCCCGGGGGCAGCTCCGCCGACGAGATCCTCCGGCGCACGCTGGCCCGGGGCCACTGGGCCTGGTGATCGTCGGGGGAGGGCAGGCCCTTCCCGACGGGCTGCAGACCTAGATGAGCCGCCGTTCGGCGGCCCAGCGGCTCAGCTCGTGGCGGTTGGACAGCTGGAGCTTGTGGAGCACCGAGGAGACATGGGTCTCGACGGTGCGGGCGGAGATGGCGAGTTCGCGGGCGGCGGCCTTGTAGGGGTAGCCGCGGGCGATGAGCCGGAGCACCTCCTGCTCGCGCACCGTCAGCTGGTCGACCTCGGGGTCGCCGCCCCCTGCGACGGGCGGCGCGGTGAAGGCGTCGAGGACGAAGCCGGCCAGCCGGGGCGAGAAGACGGCGTCGTTGTCGGCGACCTTGCGGATGGCGGCAGCCAGCTCCGGGCCCGAGATCGTCTTGGTGACGTAGCCCCGGGCGCCGGCGCGGATGACGCCGAGCACGTCGTCGACCGCGTCCGAGACGGACAGGGCCAGGAACTTGACGTCCGGCGCCTGGGCCGCGACGCCCTCGATGACCGCTCGCCCCCCTCCTCCGGGCATGTGGACGTCGAGGAGCACGACGTCGGGCGCGGCGGCGACGATGGCGGCGACGGCCGCGTCCACCTCCGACGCCTCGCCCACCACCTCGACCGCGTCGCCCAGCTCGGCCCGCACGCCGGCGCGAAAGAGGTGGTGGTCGTCGACCAGGAAGAGCCGGGGCCTGCTCATGGTCACGAGGAGCGGCTCATCCGCAGCTGCACTTCGGCGCCCTCGCCCGGCGTGGTGCGCACGAGGGCGGTCCCGCCGTGGCGCGCCATCCGTCCCCGGATCGAGTCTCGGATGCCGTGGTGGTCGGCGCCCACGGACTCGAGGTCGAACCCCTTGCCCCAGTCGCGCACGTAGACGCTCACCTCGCCGTCTTTGACCTCGCCGTACACCGAGAGGGTCGGCACGCCCGACCACTTGGCCGAGTTCACCATGGCTTCGCGGGCGGCGGCCAGCAGCGCCGCGACCCGCTCGTCCACGGGGCCGTCGCCCACCGTCACCACGTCCGCCTGCACGCCGTGCAGGCCCTCGACCTCCTCCGCCACCCGGGACAGGGCGCTGGCGAACGTGTCGGGGCCGGGCGGCCCCTCGTTTCGCTCGTAGAGCCAGCCCCGCAGCTCCCGCTCCTGGCGGCGGGCCATGGCCACCACGGCGCGGGGGTCGTCGGCGGTGCGCTGGATGAGGGCCAGCGTCTGCAGCACGGAGTCGTGGAGGTGCGCCGCCATGTCCGCCCGCTCCTCCGATCGGATGCGGTCCCGCCTCTCCCGGGACAGTTCCCGGCCGAGGCGGAGCCACCAGGGCCCCGAGATGATGGCCAGGCCGGCGACGATGCCAGCGCTCGCCAGCACGCCCTGGCGGATGGCGGTGAACGCGTTCGACGCGGCCAGGAAGGCGCTCACACCGCCGACGACCAGGATGACGCCGATCACCACCCGGCCCAGCGCCATGCGGCGGGAGTGGACATCGAACCGGCCCCCTCGTCCGGTAAGCGACGATCGCTCGTCGCCGTCCGCCTGGCGCCAGATCACGACCAGCCCGAAGCCGGCCAGGGCGACCGGCCACACGACCGCGTCGTTGAACCAGAACCCGGTGGCCCGCACGAGCAGGACGACGCCCAGCACGATGGCGCCGATGGCGAGCGCCTCGCCCAGGTCGGGCTTGCGGGTCCGGGCGGCGGCCAGGGCCAGCGACTCGTCCTCGCCCTCGCGGGGCAGGAGGAGCCAGGCGGCCACGTACGCGACGGCGCCGGCGCCCCCCGCCAGGGTGAGGGCGACGGCCGCCACCCGCACGATCAGGGGGTCGATGGCGAACGCCCGGGCCACGCCGGCGCAGACGCCGCCCAGCATGCGCCCGTTCCGGGCCCGCGTGATGCGGTCGTGGCGTCGCTCGCTCACCGCCCTCGATGATCCCACGCGGCTCCGTTTTCGACGATCGGGCACATCCCGTAGCGCCCCCCTACGGGATCAACCCGGGACCCAACGGATAGAAAAGCGGCGCCCGTGAGCGCAGTCTGTGACTTGTGAACACGGCCGACGAAACGATGACTCCCCCGCCTCCTCTCGATCCCCCTCCGGACGACGGCGGTCAGGCCACGCAGGCCGGCCGCCGCTTGACCCGCTCCACCGACGACAAGGTGCTGACCGGGTTGTGCGGCGGCCTGGGTCGGCACTTCGGCCTCGACCCGGTGATCTTTCGCGTCGCGTTCGTGGTGCTCTCGATCGCGGGCGGCACGGGCGTGCTGCTCTACCTCCTGGGCTGGCTGTTCGTCCCCGACGACCAAGGCCACGCCGCCACCGACCGGTTGACCAACAAGCGCAGCCGCCAACTCGTCCTCGGGATCCTGATCGGCGCCGGGATCCTCGCCCTGTTCGACGGGTGGGACACCGGCTGGGGCCACGACTCGCCCGTCGCCCTTGCCTTGATCGCCACCGGGGCGGTGGTGCTCTGGTCGCGGCGCAACAAGCCAGGCCCCGGGCCCGACCTTGCCCCGGCGCCCGCCCCAGGATCGCCGACGGCGGAGGTGGCGCCCCCACCGCCCCCTCCGCCGCCGAGCGCCAAGCCGGCCAATGCGGCCAAGGCGGCCAAGGTGAAGGCGCCGAAGCCTCGCTCGGCGTTGGTTCCGGTCACCCTCAGCGCCCTGCTCATGCTGGGCGGGACGCTTGCCCTGCTCGACGTCACCCTCGCCACCGGCCTGGCCATCGCCCTGCTGGTGACCGGTGCGGCCATGGTCGTCGGGGCGTTCCGGGGCCGGGCCCGCTGGCTCATCCCAGTCGCCATGCTCCTGGGCTTCGGGCTGGCGGTGGCCTCGGTCATCGACGTCCCAATCACGGGCGAGATCGGGACGCGCCGGTACCAGCCGGCGGCAATCGGGGACCTGCGCGAGACGTACCGGCTGGGGATCGGCGAGATCATCGTCGACCTCCGTGCCATCGACCTCGGGGGCGGCGACCGTTCGGTCCTTGTCACCGACGGGATCGGGCACCTCGTCGTCATTGTGCCCAACGGGCCTGAGGTCGTCGCCATCGGCCACGCTGGCGCGGGCGACGTGCGGTTGTTCGGAAGGGAGAGCGACGGCAGCCACGTCGACCGCCGGGTCGTGAGCCGTGGACAGGAGGGCGGCGGCCGCCTCACCGTGCGAGCCAGGTTGGGCGCAGGACAGGTGGAGGTGCGACGTGCCGCGGCATGACCTGGACGTGATCTCGCTGGTAGCAGGAGTCGCCTTTGGCGGCGCCGGCCTTGTCTTCCTCATCGAGCGGGGGACGAGCCTGTCGGGCCGCTGGATCTGGCCCGTCCTGCTCATCGTCCTCGGGGTGGCTGGGCTCATCGCGACCCGAGTCCAAGACGCGACCCACCGGGGGACTACGCCGGAGGAGTGAAGACCCGATCGGGCACCGACATCGTCAATTCGGTCAGCTCGATCGACGAGGAGCCGTGGCTGATGCGGGCCGGCACGCCGCTGCGGGTGGCGCAGACGTCGGCGATGGCGGCCTGCAGTGGGAAGCGGAAGCAGCGGGCAGAGGCGCCGGCGATGGTCTCGTCCCGCGCGTCGAGGGCCGGCCCGCTCACCTCCCCCACGAGCAGCCGGAGGAAGGCGTCGGGGCCGGCGCCCGGCGGCGCGGCAACCTTCTGGCATGTCCACGGCGCGGGACCCTCCTGTACGCAAGACAGCGAGGCGCGGCGGAGCACGAAACTGGCGGTGCGCCCGACCTGGCCCGAGGCGGAGACGACCAGGTCCTGGCGCTGGTTGGGCGGCTTGCGCCAGAGCTCGATGGTGGCCTCGGGCTGGTCGGGGGACGCGGCGCGGTAGGTGGCGTGGAAGGTTTGCAGCCGTCCCTTGGCCAGCAGGTCCGCCAGCTCCGCGCCCTGGGCGCCGAGCACGGTCAGGTCGAGCGGCGCCGCGTCCGGCGGCCGGCGCCCCACGTGCCCCTCGCGCCCGGCCACCACCGTGACCGCCACGAGGAGGCCGGTGGCGACGGCCCCCGCCGCGCCCAGCCGAGCCCCGCGGTTCACGGCGTGGGCGTGGCAGGCGGGGCGAAGACGTCGTCGGGGACGTCGAAGGACAAGTCCACGAGCTCGATCTTGGAGCTGCCGGTTGTGAGCCGAGCGGTGATCCCCTGCGGTGTCAGGCACAGCTCCGACGGCTGCGCGCCGGGCACGCCGAAGCACCGCACCGGGCGCGACGCGACCGTGTCGTCCCGCACGGCCGCGGCCTGGCCGGCGACGTCGCCGGTGACGCCCTTGAGGAGGTCGTCGGCCTGGGTTTGGGGCGTGTTGGCGCATGTCCAGGCGGCGTTCGCGTCCGCCTGCCGGCACAGCACCGAGATGGGCGGGAGGAGGAACCCGGCCGATCGAACCGATCGCCCGCCACTGACCTGCAACAGCTCCTCCCGTTCACGCGGAGGCTTCCGCCACAGGTCGAGGGTCACCTGCGAGCCGGCCGCCGCGGGGTCGGTGGAGGTCGCCTGGTAGCGGCCGTGGAACGTCTGGGACCGGCCCGCGTCGATGAGGCGGGTGAGCTCGACGCCGGCCGCGGTCGGCGGCCGGGTCTGGCCCGGCGCCAGCGCGCCGGTCGATGCCGGCGCCCCAGACGACGTCGTCTTCGCACCCTTGCCGGAGCGGAAGAACAGCAGGACGACGGCCGTCAGCGCCGAACCGGCGAAGGCCGCCAGCACGATGGCCGCGACCAGCCGGGAGCGAGCAGTCAGAGCAAGCCGACCTTGATCTGGATCGGCTTCGACTCCCCGCTCTGCGACACGTTGCCGGCCTCGTCGGTTACCACCACCCGGTAGTAATACACGCCCGCGGGCACCAGCGCGAGCAGCGACTGATCCTTGCCGTCCCACGCGGTGGTGAACTCCCGGGCTGGGCCGCCCGGCGTGATCGTCCGGGTCTGGGTCTCGGCGATCCGGCGCACCACCTGCCCGGTGGAGTTGTAGACGAGCACCGTCGCCTGGATCTGGTCCGACAAGTCGTCCTTCACGCTCCAGCGCAGCTGGGTCTGGGCGGGGCTCAACAGCCCGCCGAGGACCCAGATGACGGGGTTGGGCTCGAGGGACTTGACCGTCGCGGGGCCGATGTCCACCGAGAGCGAGGCGGTGTGCACCGCCTCCGTGCGGGCCGGGCCGGCGACGTCGAAGGCGTGGTAGGTGACCGTGTGCACACCGGAGGGGATCTCGAACGGCCCGGTGTACGTCACGGGGCCGCCGCCGTCGATGGCGTACTCGATGCGGGCCACGCCTGCGTTGGCCTCGCCGTCGGTGGCGCGCAGGACCACCCGGGGAACACGCCGCCACCACTCGGCCCGGGCCGGGTCGGGCGGGATGACCCGCAGCGCGGTCACCGGGTGCGAGAGGTCCACCGAGTACAGCGCTTCCCGCACCGGGCTGCGCTGGCCCGCCACGTCGACACTGAACGCCCGCACCGCGTGCAAGCCCTCCGGGATCGTGATGGTGGCGCCGGAGTAGGGCTCGTACGCGCGGCCGTCGACGGAGACGCACGTGCCCGAGGGCGTCTTGAACCCGGGAGCGTTCGGGATCGGGCGCCGGCCCGTGCACAGGTCGCTCACGTCGGGGTCGAAGGCGGGGTTCACGGTCGAGCCGCCCGCGGCGCCGCCCGGGTCGGTGGCCGACACCATGACCGTCGGCTTGGTCACGTACCAACCGTTGGCCCCGTCGGGCGCGCCCGGGGTCGTGTTGATGGCGACGTCGGGCGCGGCCAGGTCGACCAGCACCGGCTGGCTGCAGTGCACCCCGTCGGTGTTGCCAGCCACGTCGATGGCCTGGAAGCAGACGAAGTGGCTGCCGGCGGGCATGGTGAACGGCGTGGTGTAGGGCGCCAGCCCCACCGCCGAGTCGATCTTGTAGAACACCCCGAACACGCTGCCGTCGCTGGCCGGGTCGCCCGCCTTGATCTTCAGCCCGGAGCCGCCGGGCGGCTCGTCGAAGGTGGAGATAGCGCCGAAGGTGGGGCCGGTGAACCACTTGTTGGCGCCATCGGGGCTACCGGGGGCGGTGGAGAAGGCGACCAGCGGGACCTGGCCGTCGATGCGCACCGGCAGGGTGTGGACCGTCGTCTCCTTGTTGCCGACTCGGTCCACCGCATACCAGGACAGGGTGTGACGGCCGGGGCCGGGCAGGTCGGTGGTGATCGAGCACGGGTCGGTTGTGCACGTCCGGTCGTCGCCGTCGTCGAAGTGGAAGACGTACTTGCCGAACCCGGACGCGTTGTCGGTCCCCGCCTTGGGGTCGCTGAAGCTGTCGAGCACGAAGTTGGGGGAGGCCGAGTACCAGCCGTTGTTCTTGCTTTGAACGCCTGCTGGCAGGACCGGGTCGATGTGGCCGGCCGACGTGGGCGGCGCCGTGTCGACGATCATGGAGACGATCTGGTCGAAGAAGTTGCCGGCCTGGTCGAACTGGCGCACGAACACGTCGATGAGCTGGTTCTGCACCAAGACGGTGGTCTGGCTCGTGCCGACGGTGCAGTGCACGACGTCGACGCCCAGGCAGAAGTACTCCCGCACGCCCGACAACGGGATGGTGCCGTCGGCCCCCGGCGGCGGAGTGAACGCCCGGTTCATGTTGTCGATCGGGTTCTTGATGGTCAGGTTGATCTTGGGCGACCCCGTCACCAGCACGTCGTCATCGTTCTTGATCGTCACGTCGGTGCTGAGCTCGAAGCTGGGCTTGGTGTTGTCCAGCCCGAACACCACCTCGGGCGCGCCCGGCGGCGGCTCGACCTCACAGTTGGTGAGGAACGCCAACAGGGTGTTGGTGCAGTCGACGCCGGCGAACTTCGGCTTCAGCGCCGTCGTCCAGACGCCCCAGAAGCCGTTGGCGGGCGAGAGGCTGGTCGAGATCGTGTCGCCCGCCGGGGAGCGGGTGGCGTTGGTGAACTTCTTGATCCCGACGATGGTCGGGTTCGGTTTGCCGTCGAAGATGCCGAAGCCTCCGCACGGCTTCGACGAGCTCACGCTGTCGGCCGGCGGCATCAGCGCCTGGAGCGACGCTTGCAGGTTGTCGGGCTGGTTGTCCTGGCCGGGCGTGCCGTCCGCCTTGAGCAGGTCCTGGTCGGGACGGTCGGGCGCCGCGTACACGCCGCACAGGACCACCTGGAAGTCCTTGCTGTCGTCCACGGGGTCCGGGTTGTCGATGAACCGGGCCGCCGCCGCGTAGGGGATGGCGACCGGGCTGTGGTTCCAGAACCGGTCGAGCGGGAAGGCCGAGCTGGTCGGCGAGATGTCGCGTGGGGACGTGCCGAAGTGGCCGCTCTGGGCGTTGTCCTCGGCCGCGCATCCCTCGCCGCCGGCGGCGCCGATCCCCTCGGTGGGGGAGCCGGTGAACAGCGGGCTCTTGATCTTGATGCGCCCGCCGCCCCCGCCGCCCCCGCCGCCCTTGCCGCTTCCGCCATTCCCGCCCCGCGCGCTCAGTGTGCCGGAGGCGGAGATCTCGGGCGCGGCCAGGACGATGCCGCCGCCTGACCCGCCGCCGCCGCCCGGTGAGCCGGTGGCGCAGGTGGAGTCGGCGGCGTTGGCCCCACGGCTGCCGTTGGCCGAAACCGTCCCGGAGATGGTGAGCTTGTCGCCGGCGATGAGGGTGAGCGCGCCGCCGCCCTTGCCCGGGCCCCCGGTCGGGCCGCCGGGGAGCCCGGTCTCGGTGGGCACGAGCCCATCGACCGAGCTGGGGATGAAGCCAGTGTTGCCGAACGTGCCGCCAGCCGAGCCCACCGACCCATCGCCGCCGGCGCCGCCGTGGCCCCCGCCGCCGTTGCCGGTGGCGGCCGGCAGCGGCGGGAACGGGAACGGCAGGGTCGGGACGGTGTCCATGACGTCGTCGGCCTCGACGGTCCCGGTCACGGTCAGGCCCGTGGCCGCCGCCAGCGTGAGCTTGCCTTTGCCGGCGTGCACCGCGCCGCCCACGCTGATTACGTCTCCGATGAACGTCACCGGGCCGCTTCCGCCGTTGACCGTTCCGTCGAGCGCGATGGTCGCCGACGCGCTCGGCGTGGCGCTGCCGCCGGCGGCGATCGACAGCTTGTTCTCGTTGCCGGCGACGCAGCGCGCCGGGCCGCCCGGGAACACGGGAGTGGAGTCGGCCGCGGAGGCGACGTTGAGCACGCCCCCGGAGGACACCTTCACCGTCTCGAAGATCTGATTCCCGCAGAGCGCCATGGGCGAGTTGGCGGCGGTCACGTTGAGCGCCGGCGGCGGCGCCGGAGGCGTCGAGTTGGTCGGGTCCGGCGGCGGGGTGGGCGGGACGACACCAGGAACCGTGTGGCCCGGCACGCCGATGGGGTCGCCGGGCACGCGGTCCACCGCGCCCGGCGCCGGCCCCGAGATCAGGGGGATGTCATCGGGACCGACGCCGAAGAAGCAGAACACGGGCGCGGCGAAGTCGGAGATGAAGTCGAAGACCGGTTTGAGCGTGCCGTAGGTGATGAGGCGCGGATCACCGAGGGGCCAGGCCACGACGTCGCGCGGCACGTTGAGGTGCAGCACGTTGACCTCGGTGAGCGGGCTCCCGGCCGGACAGTTCATGAACTTGATGGCCGCGATGGTCGGATCGAGGATGTCGACGGCCGCGGGCACGCCTGGTATCCGCGGCAGCGACGGGGGCAGGTAGTCGATGCCGAGCAGGATGGGGTCGCCCCACAGCAGGCCGACGATCGAGAACGCCAGCCCGTGCATGACGTAGATGCGGTAGCTCGTGTAGAGGCAGTTGAAGCCCGTGCACGGGCTGAACAGGTCGCTGCCGCCGACGGGGCCGATGGCTGAGGCGTTGATGTGCAGCAGGTTCTGGCGCAGCACGAAGTCGCTGGTCTGCACGGACAGGCCGGCGCGCAGGTCCGACAGGAGCACGAAGTCGAAGCTGCCGATGATCGGGATGCCGGCGTGCAGGAAGATGTTGATGGGCTGGACCAGCACGTCCACCGCCGCCTTGAAGTTGACCGTGTTCCCCCCGCCCTGGACGGTGTCCCAGCCGACGATCTGCGCCCCGTTCTTGATGCCGTCCTTGCGCACGACCGCTTCGAGCAGGCGGGCCGGCTTCTGCCCCGAATCCGGTTTGAAGTCGATCAGGGCGTCGACGGTCTTGAGCTCGACCTGGGTCTCGAGGCAGTAGAGGATCGAGCAGTTGTCCTCCTTGGGCGGGTCGGCAGGCGGGCCCGGCGGAGGCGGCGGCGAGGGCTTCTCGGCGTCGCCGTCGATCTCCGCCCGCAGGCGGAAGGACGGCTGGTCGCCGGGGTACCCGGCTTCTTGGGTGGACGGGATGTTGAGGATCTTGGCGTCGACGGACGGGTCGTCGCCGCCCGAGAGGATGCGGGCGCGGACGTTGACGGTGTCGCTCAGCCGCCCGTCGATCTGAATGAACTTGCGGCCCTTGCCCTTGGCGTCGCGGGTGTACATCCCGAAGCCGATCTCGCTGGGGATGGTGAAGCCCTGGTTGGCGGCTTTGGCCCCGTCCGACAGGAGCGTCTGGTTGCCGTTGGCGAACGAGTTGATGAACGCGCTCATCTGGCCGAGGCTCGGCGCGAGGGACCCGTCGGAATTGCGGAAGGCGGCGTGGAAGACGAGGTCGCTGGCGTCGTAGAAGGTGGGGCTGACGCTCGAACCGCTCCACGACCCGATCTGGTCGATGGTGACCGACGCGGGGATCTGGATGCGGATCCCGGCCTGGATCGCCTTGCGCGAGTCGCCCCCGCCGGCGGGCTCGATCTCGCCGACCTTGGCTCGCAGGCCGAACGGCCCGGCGGTGGCGTTGCCGGCGACGCAGGCGCCCCACTCGCTCCAGCCGCAGCCGTCGAAACCGGGGAGCGCGTTGAAGTTGGCGGTGTCGCCCGACCTGGGCGTGGCCGCGGCCAGATCCGCGACGTCGCTGAGCGTCCCGATCTGCGCCATCCCGAACAGCGCCGACGTCCCGGGCGTGTCGAGGCGGACGAACGGCGGTGCGCAGTCGGTCAGGACCGTCGCCGGGCACGCGGGGCGGAGGGGGCGGTTCGGGTCTGTGCCCGGGACCTGGCTGGGGCCTTTCGCCAGGTTGAACTGGAAGAAGGTCGGGAGGTCGGTCAGCCCTGCGTCGTGCAGCGAGATGCGCTGGCCGTCCTTGTCGACGTTGACGTTGAGATCGAGCGGGTCGGCGCCGGCCGGTCCCGTGGGCTGGAAGTCGCCCCGGACACAGGTGTAGGTCCAGACCAGGTCGTCGGGATAGAAGGGGTAGTCGGGCCGGTCGCCGAAGCCGGCCGGCTTGAGGCACGCGGTGTTCTGCACCTTGACCCGCACCAGGTCGGAGGCGGGCACCGCGTTGCCGAGCTCGCCGATGCGTCCCACGACCTCGAAGTCGTCGCCTGCCATGGCCAAGCCGAGGTGTTCGCGTGCCGTCGCCACCGCCGGGAACGGCGCCTTGGTCACGAAGCGGGGCGTGAAGGGGACCGACGGGTAGCCGTGGTCGGCGATGTCGAAGGTGGCGAGGTGGAAGGCGATGCGGTCGATGCCCGTCGGGTTGACGCCGAAGTTGTGGAGCCCCACATCGGAGAAGCCACCGACGTCGGCGGTGCCGTCCCCGAACGTGCCCTGCACGACCTTGGGGATGTTGTCGACATCGACCCGGCCCGAGAGGATGTCGGCCCCGGCGGCCGTGGCCTGGCGGACAAAGGCGTGCACGCTGAGCAGGCCCACCGGCGGGTTGGGGCGCTGGAGGAGCTGGAACGCCCCCTGCTTGTCGTTGGCCGGCGCGTCGTCGCAGAACGTGCGGGTCACCGGCGGCCCGAACGCGGGGTCGGACTTCTTCTCGCCCCGGAAGCACAGGGTCACGCCGGCGGGCACGTTGGGCAGGGTGACGTCGCCGATGACGTGCTCGGTGCCCACGTCCACGTCGGCGTAGGCCCGCACCGTCTTGTTCTGGGCGAAGTCGACGGTGATGACCTTGGTGTCGAGCAGGTTCCGCCGGACGTCCCGCTCGGTGTTGTACGAGAAGCCCTTCACGTCGGTGATGTGAGCCGTGGCCTTGAACAGCAGCCGGTCGGTGTCGGTGTCCTGCCGGCCGAAGAACACGACCTTCTGGAGGTCGGGGTCGTTGGGACCGACGGTGAGGCCGGGCCCGATGTTGCGCACCGGTTCGGCCGTGGGCATCGGGTCGGGGACGATGAAGTTGCGGACGGTCGCATCCACCGCGCCCAAGGGGGGATCGGCTGTGATCTCGAGGGCGCCGGGCAGGTCGATGGTGCCCGTCACCTTCTTGGGCAGGCCGGTGATCTTGGCCTCGGCGACCAGGACGTCGGGGATGACCGTGTTGTAGTCAGGCGAAGCGTTGTCGTCGGACTTGCGTTTCCCCTCCACCATCGAGACGGTGAACTTGCGCTCCGGCAGCGACGGGTCGAGCTGGGGGATGCCGACCAGGTTGATCTGGCTGTCGGTGTCGACGATCAGGTTGTTGGCCCGCAGCGACGGGTCGTAGAGCACGAAGGCGCGCTGGGGCAGGTTCTCGATCCGGCCCTCGGCGCACAGTGCCTTCTTGCCGAGGGGCGGCGTGCGCGGGTCGGCGCAGACGAGGTCGCCGTCGAGCGACTCGGCCCGGGCGTCGATGGACATGCGAGTCCCGTCCGTGGGCCCCCGGTAGATCACGCGGATCGGCCCCGTCTTGTCCTTGCCCGGCGCCTGGACGTGGGCAGTGAGGTCCTTGGGCAGGTTCTGCACGTCGATCGTCGCCCGGTAGCGGTGGTCGTCGGCGGTGCTCGCGGTCGGGCCCCGCTGGAGCATGGACAGCTCGGCGGACACCGTGAACGGCGCGCTGGCGTGGTAAGCGAGCGACAGGGGCGACTTGGTGAGGTTGAGGGCGTCACCGAACGGGTTCTTGCTCTCGCACTGGTCGGTGAAGCTGTCGGTCAGCGTCTCCAGGGTTTGGTCGGCCTGGCGGAAGCAGAAGCTCCAAAGGGCGGGCAGCGGGCTGACGACGGTCTGGCCCACCAGGTCGATGCGGCCGTCCGCCGCATCAGCGCCCGGGAACTGGAGGTTGCCGGCATCGACCGTCGCCGACAGGTCCTTGTTGCCGCCCACCCGGGTCTGGATGCCGAAGGTCTTGCCGGTGTTGCGGACCTGCAGCTCGGAGATGTCGGTGATCCTGGCGTTGGCCTCGAACAGGATGTCGTCGGTGGCGCCCACGCCGCGGGCGGCGAGCGTGGCGTACAGCGGCGTGGCCGGCACCAGGATGGGCAGGTCGGCCGGGCGGGTCAGCCAGTTGTGCAGGTTCGCCGAGACCGAACCGATCTTGTCGTTCTCGGTCGCCGCCGTGCAGGCCGGGGTGGTGGCGTCGTAGTCCCACTTACAGGCGTGGAACTCGATGCGGTCGATGCCGCCGTTCGGTCCTTCCTTGGCGCGGATGCGGGTGAACTCGGGGAACGCCAGCAGCTCGCCGTGGGCCACCAGCGGCACGTCGTCGGCGAAGTTGGTCGGCGTGCCGTGGTCGTCGAGGCCGGCCGTTACGTCGGCGAAGAAGTCGGGAAGCGCCCCGCCGGGCCGGGGTACGGCGTCGATCTCAATACGCGTCTCGCCGAAGCTGGTCGTCCCGTTGCCGATGTCCGGCGTGACCGAGGGGAAGGTGGCCACCCGGGTCTCGATGTGGGCGGGGATGTGACGGACGGCCAACGTTCCGCAGATCGTGTTCTTCTGACCGCACAGCGGGCCGGCGCCCGGGAGTTGCAGGTTCACCTTGCTCGTCACGTCGACCGACTTGGATGTGTCGTAGGTCAGCCTGAGCGGGTCGGTCTTCTGGTTCGTGCCCGGCTTCGTGAGCGTCGCGGTGAGGCTGTCAGGGAGCGGCGAGACGGTGGCCGACGCGTCGACGGTGATGCCGGTGGTGGCGGTGCGGTCGTCGTTGTTGACGTGCAGGAACAGGGGCAGCTCGCCGTCGCCGGCGCGGGCGGTGGCGGTGAACCCGGTCGGGGTCTCGGCGAACGAGGCCTCCCGGATGCGGTCGATGCGAGCGCCGATCCTGGTCTCCGGCCCCAGCGTTCCGCCGTTCGCGTTCTCGAACGACAGGAACTGCTCCTGCTCGGGGACGGAGCTGGTCAGCTTGGCCGGCGCCCCGTAGAAGTTGTTGATGTGGGCCTCGACCGCGCCGATGCCCTGGGCGGCGGGGTCGCACGTGGCCGGGTTGCCCGAGATCGCTCCCGCGCAGAACAGCGCGCTCGACGGCCCGCCCGTGGGGAACGACCAGTTGCCGGCCAGGATCGGCGGCAGGGCCTCGACGTCGGCGTCGACGATGAGCGGCGGCTCCCTCGGCACCAGCGCCACGTCGACCGTCTCCTCGCCCAAACCGAGGTACAGGCTCGCTTGGGCGCTGACCTGGACGCCGAGCAGGCGCGCGTCGAGGCGCGCCTTGAGCGTCACCGAGCTGGTCACCTGGGTCTTGGTCAGGATGTCGAGCTTCTCGGCCAGGGCGGAGACGTGCACGTCGGGCAGCCGCCCGTCCGGGTTGGCGGTGAACTTGACGTTGCCGGCCTTGTCCCCTGTCTTGAAGTCCAGGGTGGCGCGGCGCGGCAGGCGGTCGATGCGGCCCTCGAACACCGAGGCGTCGGCGGTGGCGCCGGTGCGGTCGAACTGCACGAGGCGGACGTTGAGGTCGACATCCTCCTTACGCTCGTGCTGGTAGGTGATGTGGTTGCCCTGGTCGTCGCTGCCGTAGCTCACGGTCACGCCGCCGGGCCACGGGCGGTAGCCAAGCCGCAGGTCGGCGGCCTTGTCGTCCTGCGGGTTGAGGAGGTTCGACAGCTTCTTCAGGAGGCCGCCCTCGGTGCTGGTGATGCCGGCGGCCTTCCCGACGCTGCCGACGATGTCGAGCGGGCCCTCGTAGCCGTTGATCACCCGGTTGAGGTCGAGGGTGTTGGTGGCCTGCCCGACGATGGCCGCGCCCTTCGTCGAGATCTCGGCGGTGAGCGGGTTGAAGAAGTTCTCGAGCCCCCGCAGCGTCGCCTTGAAGTACGGCGGGATGGAGCCGATGCGGCTCTGGTCGTCGGGCGTGATCGGTGCGGCGCCGTCGTTGCCGGTGTCGTAGCCGAACCGGATCACCTGGTCGGTCTTCAGGTTGGCGGAGTCCGCCAGGGTGAGTTTGATCTGGACCTTCAGCGGCGGGTTGCACTTGTTGAGCAGGACGAGGGGCAGGCAGCGGGCGGCCGCCGTCGGGTCGCGGGTGATCTCGACGTTGGGGGCCAGGATGGCGCCGGGGTTGGGCGGGTTGTTCACCGCGCCGGAGACATCCACCAGGTTGACGGCGACGAGGATGTCGGGCAGGAGGTCGCCGTCCACGTCGACCGGCGTGGGGACTTGGGGCACGCCCGGCGTGCCCATGCGGAGGTTCAGGAGGCTCCCGGCGCGCCCGTTCGAGAGGGTCTCGATCTGGTAGATCGGGTTCAGGACGGGAACCGACTCGGCGTTGAAGAAGCGCATGCTCACGCCGATCCCGACGACGGTCAGGACGGCGAGAGCCGCGACCTGCACACGACGGTTCTTGAGGACGGCGCCCATTACAGGGGAGGAGGCAAGGTCGGGGCCTTCACGGTGAGCGTGACGCCTTTGGTGGAGGCGACGTCGAGGGCGTCGGGCAGGCTCGTCGTGAGGGTGGCCTGGAACTGGCAGCCGAGGATGACGAGGGTGCAGGGACCGCCGAGCAGGGCGAGCTGGTAGCGGACGGTGACCAGTTCGGTGTCGCACGTCGCCGGGAGGGCGGGGTCGCCGCAGCTGAGCAGGTCGCCGAGGGACTGGGCCGGGGCGCCGCCGTTGGGGCAGGTGTTGAGCGTGCCCGGCGGCTCGGCGCACGGCTTGACGCCCGCCGTCGGCGAGGTCGCCGCCGTGAGCTGGGCGCCGAAGCTGTCACCGGCGCCCGGGTTGCCGACGCGGTAGACGACGGTGACGACGCGGCTCAGGTAGTCGAGGCCGAGGTTGCCCCAATACGTCTTCTCGACTTTGGCGCCGAGGGCGGGCTGGAGCACGTCGAGGTTCCCGTTGAGGACGACCGACCAGACGTTGTCGGCCCCCGGGTGCAGCTCGGAGGTGAAGCCGTACGTCCCGCTCCCGGTGGCGCTGCGGTAGGCGCCAGTCCCCACCACGCCGCCATTTGCCGCGCTCCATGTGCCCGCCGGCGACGCCAGCGTGGCGGTGTCGCCGTCGAAGGTCAGGCCCGCGCTCGTGCAGTCGCCGCGGCGCAGGACGATCTGCACCGTCCCCCGCTGGTTGGCCAGCGTGAGGTGGCTCTCGCTCCCGAGGAGGAAGGCGTTGGGGCCGCCGCGGCCCAGGGCGCCCGGCCCGTCATAGTGGACGTCGAGCGTCGTACGGGCGGCGCCCTTCACGTTCCCGAGCGGGCCGTCGGGGCCGCCGCTGAGCGCCGCCTCAGCGCCGAAATGCCGGTACGAGCCCTTGCCGTCCTCGGCGCAGGTGCGGCCCGGCTCGGTGGCGCGAACCACGCCGTTCTCGCCGCTGACCTGGACCGTTACCGACTTGGCCTGCACCGGCCCCGTGCCGAGCACCGGCGCGAGCGTCGCGACTGCCAGGCCGAGGCCGAGCCGCCGAGCGCCCCGACCGACGCCGCGACGAGTCATGGAGTCCTTGATGCCGGAGCCGCCGCCCGTGCTGCGTGCGCCGTGCGAGTCCGTCCCCGCAACCTGCCCCCCCTCGGTGATACGGGGCGGACATTACCCAGGGGCTCCTGCCCGATCAATGGTGCTAGCACGACTACTTCAGGGCGTTGCGCAGGAGCGCAGCCGTCCCTGCGATCAAGAGGGCGAACGACGGCGGGGAGCGGCAGCATCGGGACGAACCCGCTGCTGTCGGCTGTCGCCGCGAAGAGCACGCCCTGCCGGCGATGGCGGCCGAGAACAGGACGAAGGCGAGAATGACGCGGACGAAGCCGAGGCGCGCCTCATCGCGCTCGGCTCACCGTGAACGCGCCGTGCCCGTCCTGAACGATGGTCACCCCCTCGCCCTTCCTGAGGGGAGCGACCACTTCTCCCGTCAGGCCGAACACGGCGGCCTCGTTGGTCGGGCTGTGGGCCACGGCGAGCGCCTTCTGGCCGTCGGCCAGGCGGTCGAACAGGCGCCGGAGGGCCTGGGCCAGGGCGGCCGCCTCGGCGCCGACGAAAGCCTCGTCGACGGCGCGTAGCGCGTCGATGTCGTCGCGGCCGGCCTGCCCGATGATCTCGCCCCAGCGGTCCTCCCGTTTGGACCGCAGCCCCGGTTCGACGACGACACCGCCCGGGACCGCTCGTCCGTGGCCGGCCACCATGCAGCCCGCCGCTTGGGTCGCGCGCTGGGCGCCGCTGGAATACGCCACCTGGATGGGCCCCCGCATTCGGTGGCCGATCTCGAGCGCCGCCTTCACGCCCGCCGCGGTCAGCACGTCGCCCTCGTTGGGGGTGTGGCGCCGCAACTCCACCGTCTTTGCCATGAGTCCGGACGCTAGCGGCGGCGCGCGCTCAGCGCACCGGTTCGTCGAGGTTGGGTAGGCCGGCCATGTAGTAGTAGAAGTGCCACCACTCGCCGGAGTAGCTCTCGAACCCCTCCGCCTCCATGGCTTCGAGGAGGATCGCCCGATTGGCGGCGGCCACACCCGTGGCGTTGGCGGTGTTGGCGCGCGGCGAGAACTCGTCGTACCCGGTTCCCATGTCCAGCTCCCGTCCGGTCGCTCGCTCCACCAGCGTGAGGTCCACCGCCTGACCGGAGTTGTGGTAGCTGACCGAGGCGATGTACGGGCCGATCAGGTCACTCCGCCCGATCGAGCGCGCCCACGCCACGAGCGCCTGCGTCGCCCGCACGGGCCGGTAGGCGTCCCACACCTTGAGCCCGAGGTTGCGCGACGCCAGGCCCCGCTGCACCTGGGCGAGGGCCCGCGCCGCGTCGGGGGGCAGGAACGCCCGGTTCGCCTCGTAGCCCGCCACCGGCGCGCCGGTGACGTTGTCCGACGTGGCCTTGCCGACGGACACGATGATCGACGCGTCGAAGTCGGTGATGTCGACCATGCCCGTGGGCGCATAACGCCCGGCGGCGGTGGGCGGGTTTGTGGTGGCGGAGGTGGCCGTCGTCGGGGGCACGGTCGTGGGGACCGCGCTCGTCGGCGCCACGGTCGTGGGGTCCGCGCTCGTCGGCGATGCGGTCGTCGGCACCACCGGCGCCGCGGCAGGCGGCGACCAGTCCCCGCACGCCGCCAAACCCAGCGCCAGCACCACCGCAAGGATCGTCCGGGTCATCGTTCTCCTGCGTGTTCGCCACCGCCACGGTGGTCGATCCGCAGGAGAACGCTACGGCGCGACCGGCCGGCGCGAGCGCGCGATCGCCAGCGCGAACACGACGGTGACGCCCGCTGCGAGTGCGGCCGAAGCGCCGATCAGGACCCACCCGGGCACGCCGTTGTCGGTCTTCTTCTCGACCGGGAACTGGACGGCGGCGAAGTAGATGTCCTCGGCCTGGAGGTTCTGGCTGCCGTTGCGCGTGTCCTGCCAGGCGAAGTAGGCCGTGTCGTTGGTGGAGGCCACCGCCATGTTGGTGTGGCTGTGGGTGTTGTTCGACCACAGGCCGATGGTGCGGTCGATGATGCGGTCGGTCACCCGGATGTTCGCCTTGAACGTCTTGCCGGAGTCGGTGGAGTACGAGTAGTAGACGTCGTTGGCGCCGCCGCCGTTGCCTCCCGACTCCTCGTGCTCGGGCACCGGGCTGTTGCGGAAGTCGTACCAGGCGATGTCCAGCCGGCCGTTGGGTGCGACGGCGATGCCCGAGTCGTAGTGCTGGATGTTGGGCTTGCTGATGTCGTCGTTGACGGAGCGGGCCTCGCTCCACGTCGAGCCGCCGTCGGTCGACACCCTGACGTAGACGTCCCGGTCGTCGAACTCGTTGGTCGACGGCTGGTTCGCGGGTGGGCGGCGCGCCCGCGGGTTGGGGTTGCCGTACCACGTGGCGTACAGAGCGCCGGACTTGAGGTCGACGGCCATCATCTGCTTGCGCATGAAGCTGAACCCGCCGTTGCCGGGGTCGATCTCCTTGATCGGCGACCACGTCCGCCCCCCGTCGCCGGAGCGCCGGTAGATGAGAGGACGCAGGTCGGGGTCGCCGGTGACGGTGGCGGGACGGAAACCATCAGCCGCGAAGAGCACATGCACGGTCCCGTTCAAGTCGACGACCGGACGCGGCTGGCCGCTGCCGCGACCGTCGCCCATCTCGACCGGCACGCCGAAGGTCCGCCCACCGTCGCGGGAGATAGCCAGGAAGCCGCGCCGCGCACCGCCAGGTGCGGCGCCCTTCTGGTACCCGACGTACACCGTTTGGCCGTCACGCGGGTCTACCGCGATCTGCGCACGCCGGCTGTTGCCGATGCCGGGGTCGCCCTCCTTGCCTTCGACGGCCATGGTGGTGCGCCACGTCCGCCCCGAGTCCTCGGAGCGCGCCACGAACACGTGACGGGGGGTGTCGGCGCGGTTGTTGAGGGTGGTGTACTTGGGGTCGCTGCCCATGAACGCGGCCCAGAGCACGCCGTCGGGCGTGAACTGGAATGTGATGTACGGGCCGTTGGTGGCCTGCTGCGAGCAGTCGGTGAAGGGTTTGACCATCGGGTCGCCGCCCGGGAACCAGCTCCGGCCGCCGTTGACGGAGATGTGGATGTCGCACGTCTTCTTGGTTCGCACTTCGGCCGAGCCGATCACGAGCTCGGTCGTCTTGGGGTTGACGGCGATCTGCGGCGTGGTGTGGGCGCGGTTCGGATCGGGGTTCGTTGTCACCTGGACGGCGGCCGTGACGCTCGGCGTCCCCGCGCCCGTTCCCTGCGTGGCGCCGGGTGCGACGCCGACCGCTAGCGTCGCGACGACAACGCCTGCCATCAGGCTCAGGCGACTGCTTCCCACCATGGCTGCCCCCCTTCCCAGCCCTGCGCCCGGAATCTACACCGGCCTTGCTAGTCCGGTTCGAAGCAGTAGCCGACGTTGCGGACCCCGCGCAGGCGGCGCGGGTTCGACGGCTCGTCCTCCAGCTTCAGCCGGAGCCGGCGGACGTGTTCGGTCACCGTGGCCGGGTCCAGCCACTCCCCCGAGGCATGCCACACGTCCTCGAGGAGTTGCTGGCGCGGGATCGCCTGCCCGCTACGCAGGGCGAGGTATGCGAGCAGGTCGAACTCGCGCGGCGTGAGCGCGACCGGCTTGCCGCCGCGGGTCACCTCACGCCCCGCGAGCCGGATTTCGAGGTCGCCGAACCGCAGGATCCCGACGGTGCGGTCACGGGTCCGCCGGAGCGCGGTGCGCACCCGAGCGGCGAACTCGCGCGGGAGGAAGGGTTTGACGACGTAAT
This sequence comes from Acidimicrobiia bacterium, assembly GCA_023265045.1. Classification (GTDB taxonomy): domain Bacteria; phylum Actinomycetota; class Acidimicrobiia; order Acidimicrobiales; family AC-14; genus JAHFUQ01. Next base: position 34,630 of record JAHFUQ010000007.1, on the reverse strand, counting down.
CGTCGGCGCCGAGGTCGAACGCCAGCACCCGCTCCGTCTCGGCTTCCCTCCCAGAGACGACGATCACCGGCGCGTCGACGCGGGGGCGGAGCCGGCCGAGCAACTCGAACCCGCTCATGTCCGGCATCTCGATGTCGAGCAAGATCAGGTCGGGCGCCTGCCGGTCCAAGGCGGCCAGCGCGCCCGCGCCGTCGGCCGCCTCCATGACCACGTGCCCCTCGGCTTCGAGGAGGGCGGTGGCGAAGCGGCGGAACACCTCGTCGTCGTCGACGACCAGGATCGTGGCCCGGGCCTGCTCACCCATGGCGCGGGACGAGCTCCGCCTCGGCCTGCGCGAGGCGGTCGCGAAGGTCGTCGAGATGCCTTCGGGAGAAGTCGAGGTCCCCCGTCCCGGCCGTGCGCTCCATGTCGGCGCAGAGCTGGAACACGGCCTTAGCGCCGACGAACCCGCTGCCTGATTTGAGCCCGTGCGCAGCCCGCGCCACCAACGCCGCGTCGTCACCGTCCAGCGCCGCCTGCAACGCCGCCAGCTTCGCGTGGCCGTCCTGAACGAACGCGCCACAGATCTCCTGTGTCCGCTCGGCGCCGAGCTCGTCGAGAAGCGCCGCGACGATGGCCCGGTCAACTGCGGGCCCCTCGGCGCCCTCCCCACCCACGCGGCCATAGTAATTGGTCGATGGATGCCGAAAGGGAGCCCTACGACGGCGGCGCCAAGGGCTGGCTGACCTGGCGCCGGTTCCTCGCCTTCTCCTTGGCCGCGGTGGCGGTGCGATTGGCGCTGCCGTCCGGCAGGGGCAGCCAGTCGCTTGCGTTGGTCGTCTCCGCCTTGAGCGTTGCTGCCACGTGGGTGGGTGTCCGGCGGATCCCTCCGGAGTCACGGCGGCCCGCCTCCTGCTTCGCGATCGGCTTGTCCGTCTACTTCGCGGGCGACCTGTTCTTCTATTACTTCCTGCTCGTCGAGCAGTCGGCGCGCCCGTTCCCGTCCCTCGCTGACGCGCTGTACCTCGTCGACCTGCCCATCTTCATCGGCTCGACCCTGCTCCTGATCCGCCGGCAGGACCCGGGGCGGGACCTGTCCAGCCTCATCGACGCGAGCATGGTCGCGATCGCCTGCGGTCTCGTGTCGTGGGTCTACGTCATCAAACCGACTGTCGTCGCGTCGGACACGCCCCTGCTCGACCGAGCCATCGGCATCGCCTACCCGACGCTCGACCTCCTGCTCCTGGCGATGGCTGCCCGCCTCCTTTTCACCCGCCGGCGCCGTCCGCCGTCCCACGTGTTCCTCGCCGTCGGCATCTTTGCGTTGGCGCTCGCCGACTCGCTCTACAACTTCCTGAACGTCCTGCCCGGGCTGCCCCTGCACATCGAGCCCTACTACGGGCTGTGGATGGTTTGGTACGGCCTGGTCGCGGTGGCTTTCCTCCACCCGTCCGCCGCCGCTCCGACGTTGACGCCGCGTTCAAGGCTGGACGCCGATCAGGTTCGCCTCCTCGTCCTCGGCGGGGTGGTGCTGGTGGCGCCGACCGTTCTCATCGTCGATGCCCACCGCGGCGAGCATCGGAGCCTGTTCACGATCGGCGCCGCGTCAGTGGCGTTGTTCGTCCTCGTCGTGGTCCGTATGAACCTTCTGCTGCGGACGCTGCGCCTGGCGCGCGCCGAGGCGGAGACCGCCAACGAGGCCAAAGGCGTGTTCCTCGCCACCATGAGCCACGAGATCCGCACTCCGTTGAACGCAGTGATCGGGCTGTCGCGCGAGTTGCTCGAGACCGACCTCGACCCCGAGCAGCGGTCGTGGACGCAGACGGTCGTCACCAGCGGTCGCTCGCTCCTGGCCCTCATCAACGACGTCCTCGACTACTCCAAAATCGAGTCCGGCGCCATGGAGCTGCGCTGCGAGCCGTTTGACGTGGGTGACTGCGTCGGCTCGGCCCTGGCGGTGGTGGCGCCGGTCGCTGCTGCCCACAGCCTTCGGCTCGGCTACCGGATCCATCGCGACGCGCCCGCGTCGGTTGTCGGCGACGAGGCGCGGGTCGGCCAGGTCCTGGTGAACCTTCTGTCCAACGCGGTGAAGTTCACCGAATCAGGCGAGATCTTCCTCGACGTCCACGGCTGGCCCCTCCCCAGTGAGAAGGCGACCAGCAGCGCCCGCGGCCTTTACTTTTCCGTGCGGGACACGGGCATCGGGATCCCTGCTGACGCGCAGCGCGGGATCTTCGACTCCTTCTCGCAAGTCGACAGCTCGACGGCGCGCCGCCACGGCGGCACCGGCCTGGGGCTCGCCATCAGCCGCAGGCTCTGTGAGCTGATGGGCGGCGCCATGTGGGTCGAGAGCGTGGAAGGAGTGGGCTCCACGTTCTTCTTCACCATCGCTGCGAGCCCGCCGCCCGAGGGCCCCGCCGGAGTGCAGGTCGCGGGCGAGGCCCGTGTGCTCTCGGGCAAGCGCGTGCTCGTCGTCGACGACGACACGGACAGCCGCGACCTCCTCGTTCGCTGCGCCCGTAGCTGGGGCATGGTCACGAGGGAAACCGCGTTGATCGGCCAGGCGCGACAGTGGATCGAGCGGGGCGATCCCTTCGACGTGGCGATCGTCGACCTCGAGATCAGCGGCGCGGCCGAGGGGCTGCGCCGGGCGTGCGACGACTGCGGTCCACCCGTCATCGCGCTGGCGCCGATCGGCTACCGGGCCGTGTCCAGCTCACTCGATGTCGCCGGGTGGCTGCTACGGCCCCTCCGCACGACCCAGCTGCTCGAGGCCCTCGTCGGCGTGGTCGGAGCGGAGGCGGCGTCCGGGGCCTCGAGCCCGGCCGCGCCTGAGGCAGCTTCGGCCGCGGGCGGCGCCCTCACGGTGCTCGTGGCCGAGGACCACCCGGTCAACCAGCGCATGGCCCTGTGGTTGCTCGAGAAGCTCGGGCATCATGTCGATATCGTCGGCGATGGCCTCGAAGCCGTGGCCGCTCTCGAGGACAAGCCTTACGACGTGGTGCTGATGGACGTCCAGATGCCGAAGATGGACGGGCTCGAGGCAAGCCGCCAGATCTGCCAGCGGTGGCCGAGCGATCGACGGCCCCGAATTGTCGCGGTCACCGCCAACGCCTTCGGCGCCGACCAGGAGCAGTGCGTCGCCGCGGGGATGGACGACTACCTCAGCAAGCCGTACACGAGGGACGACCTGGCGGCCGTCCTGGCCCGCTGCCGGGCCGGCGACTGAGGCGAATCCCTCGCCAACCCAACGCCAGCCCAACGAGGGGGCTACAAGGGTTGTCGGAGCGCTGGCGGCCCGTTGATGGTGCGAGCGGCCGGCGCCTGGGAGAATACGCGGCGTACGGAAGTGCTGCCTTTGGCAGGGTTGGGTGGGTGTTCGAGGGGCTCCGCCTTTTCCACGGGCGGCGACGGAGGGGCCTGTCTAATACGCTTCCGTCATGGCGGTGCAGAGACGCCCGGCGCCGGTCGAGGGGACCCAGCGCCGGGTACGGCGGACACCCAGCGCCAGGTCCACCGGTGACAGTACGCCATTCCCGTCAGTTCGCGCGGAGCACACTTACGCGCCCGCGACAAGCGTCGCCCACGACTGGTTGATGGCCGACGGGTGGGGATCGCGGAGGTCGACCCCCTGGCGCATGGCGTAGATCCGGGACACCGACGCGAGGGGAACGACGAGGTAGTCCTCGTTCACGGTTGTCTGGGTGATGCCTGCGGCCAGGCGCTGCACGGCCTCCCGGCTGTCGGCGGTGAAGACGGCGTCCACCGGCGGTCCGCCGGCCCGCAGCGACTGGAGGAACGCCGGATTCGCGTCGTTCTGGTTGGGCGCGGTGAGGTCCACGTCGTAGCCGCGGTCGCGGTACTGCTCGTAGGTCACCGTGTCGGCCGCCTTTTTGACCGCCACCTCGATCCCGACGGCCGCGACCTTCGACTGCACGAACCGCAGGCCCGCCTCCGGAACCGCGGGCCCCCCGACCAGGGTCAGCGTCAGCCGTCGCCCCGCCTTCGTGCGCACGCCGTCCCCGCCGGCGCGCCACCCGGCGGCGTCGAGGGTGGAGCGGGCTTGGGCGAGGTCGAGCACGGGAGCGCTCACGAGGGCGGCTGCCGCGCCGAGCACAAGGGCGGGCGACTGCCACCGCCCCGGCTCCCCGTTCCCATTCAGCACCTCGCTCACGTAGGCGGCGCGGTCGAGGGCCAGGGCCACGGCTTGGCGGACGGCCTTGTCGGCCGTGATGTCGAACGGGGCCGTGCCGTTGGCATTGAAGGAGAGGAGTTGGGTGGCGCCGGGCTTGGCCTTGACGACGTGCAGGGCGCGATCCCCCTCGAGGGAGGCGACCGTCTCGCCTGGCACGTTGGCGGCCACGTCGATCTCCTCCTTCCTCAGCGCCGCCACCCGGTCGGCCGCGTCGGGCATGAAGCGGAACGTCAGCCGGCGGACGGCGGCCTTCTCGCCCCAGTAGCCGTCGTACCGCTCGACGACGACCCGTTGCCGAGGGACGTACTCGACGACCTGGTACGGCCCGGTGCCGACGGGAGGCGTGGAGTCGCTGTGACCGTTGCGGGGCACGATCGGCCCTTCGGGGTGGACGAGCTGCTCGGGGAGCCGGAGGTTCGGCGCCGACAGGTTGAAGTCCACCGTGCGGTCGTCGACCTTGGTCACCGAGGCCAGGCTCCGGGTCACGGCCGACGGGAGGAACTCCCGCGACCACGACCACACCACATCGTCGGCGCCGAACGGGCGACCGTCGTGGAACGTGACGCCGGCGCGGAGGTGGAACCGCCACGTCGTCGGGCCCGCCAGCTCCCACCGCTCGGCCAGGCCGGGGCGAACCGTGTAGTCGGATGCCAGCGACACCAGCGGCTCGAAGACGTTGACGCTGAGCTCTCCGGCGGCGAACGCCTTCGAGCTCGGGCCCCGGCCCGTCAGTGGCCAGATGTCCTCGCCGACGCCGATGCGCAGCTCGTCGCGGCTCGTTGCGCCTGCCGGGGCCTGGTCGCCGCTTCCCTTCCCGCCACTGGCGCTCCCGCCCGCGCACGCGGCCGCGGCCGCGGCCAGCAGGGCCACCACCAGCAGCAGGGCCCGGGCGCGCACCGCCGCAGGCTACGCCGAGGACCCCGCCGGGGCTCAGTTCAGTGTCAACGATCCACAGGCGAACCGGCTGTACGGCGCGAGGTTCGGGTCGCCAGGAGCAAGAGCCGCCAGCGGAGGGGTGTTGCCGAGCACGAGGGTGTTGCCGACGAGGTCGTAGACCATCCGCTGGACGTTGAACATCGTCCCCGACGGCGCCAACTGCGCCTTGAGCGCCTGGATTGCCGTCCCCTGCACGCAACTGAGACCGGACTGGTTCTGTACGGTGGCGCCGACGGGGAACTCAGCCGGTTGGCTGCCCACGGTGACCCGGGTGAGCTGGCAGTTGGCGAAGGTCCACAGGCCGATGATCGCGGTGGAGGCGCCGCTGCCGACGACGGCGAACGCCTCATCGCGGAGGTTGGCGTCGATGTTGTACCCGCCGAGGGCCTTGAGGGCCGAGACCGGCGCGACGCCGGGGACGGCGATGTCGGCGCCGCCGCCACCCGCCAACTCGACCCGGAGGCGCCACTCGGCGCCCAGCTGGTAGGCCCGCAGCGTGTCGGCGGCGCCGTTGCCGTCGAAGTCACCAGGCTTCGAGGTGACGCTGTTCGCGGACGCTGCGATCGGGGCGAGCGCGCAGGCGACCGTGGTGGACGTGATGGCCGCGGTCGAAGTCGGCGCCGAGGTCGTTGCCGTGACCGCCGGCGGCTGGGTGGACGAGGACGCCGGCTGGCCGGACGGGTTGCGGTCCTTCCCGCACGCCCCCAGCACGACGACGGCCACCGTGAGGGTGAGGAGTCGCTTCACATTGGTTCTGACGGTTAGACCCGCGCGCGGTTACGGCTGATACACCCTTGGCGGAAGGACGGAACGGGCAGGGACTACATGGTGGACAAGAAGCGGGCGGCGGGCTTCGATCTGCGCGAGGGCGAGGGGAGAACCTTCGCGGGGCACACCGAGGCTGCGTTCGCCTTGGCCGAGCGGGCCACGGGCGTTCGCGTCACACCGGACTTCCTCGACGAGGCGACCACGTCGGCGGGCTCGTTCAGCGCCCTCGTAGTCCGCGACCCGGCCGCTTGCGCACGAATGTGTCGGAGAGGGGACTTGAACCCCTACGCCCTATTCGGGCACCAGGCCCTCAACCTGGCGCGTCTGCCTATTCCGCCACTCCGACGTGGTGGACCAACCAGTCTAGCCGGGCTTCAATGGAGGGCATGAGCGACCCCGTCATCGACTTGGAACGGATCAACGCCGAGCGCGACCGGCTGCGCCAGGCCCACCTGCGGCCGTCGGGCGAGCGCAGCCCGTCGACGGCCCGGGGCGTCCACCACATCGCCCTGCTGTCGTCGGACGTGGAGCGGACGATCCGCTTCTACCAGGACGTCCTGGGTTTCCCACTGACCGACATCTTCGAGAACCGCGACTACAAGGGCTCGAACCACTTCTTCTTCGACATCGGCCACGGCAACCTCGTCGCCTTCTTCGACTTCCCCGGCCTCGACCTCGGGCCGTACGCCGAGGTGCTGGGCGGCCTGCACCACCTCGCCATCTCGACCACTCCCGACGAGTGGGCCAGGGCGAAGGCCCGCTTGGAGGAGGCGGGGGTGGAGTTGCACCTAGAGAGTGGCACGTCGATGTACTTCCGCGACCCCGACGGCGCCCGGCTGGAGCTGATCGCCGACCCGCTGGGGGAGATGTACGGCAACCAGGTCGGTTGAGTCAGCCGACCAGCCGTACGCGCGACGCGTCGAAGGTCCCGAAGGCGGACATGGTGAGGTCCCGCACCCGGGCCGCCGCCAGCGTGTGGGTTTCGTACTGGGCGATGGGCATGACCGGGAGCTGGGCCATGAGGAACTTCTCGGCCACCTGGTACGCCTGCAAGCTCTTGGCCGGATCGGGTTGTTCGCGGGCGGCGCGGATCATGGCGTCGAACTCGGAGTTGGCGAACCCGGTGACGTTGTCGGGGCGGCCGCTGTAGAACAGCGGCGTGAGGAAGGCGTCGGGCGACGGGTAGGCGCCGATCCACGCCAGCCGGAACAGCTCCTGCTTCCCGCTCGAGGCGAACTTGAGGTAGTCGGTGTAGGTGTGGGAGCGCAGGTTGGCGGTGATCCCCACTGCCTTGAGGTTGGCCTGCATCGCCGTCGCCACCGCTTGCTGGGTGGGGTCGTCGTCGAAGTCGATGTTGATCTCGGGGACGGTCTTCGAGCCGAACTGGTCCGCCAGCAGCGCCTTGGCCTTGGGCGGGTCGTATGCGCACTTGTCCCCGCACGCGTTGGGTTGGAAGCCGGGGACGCCCTCGGCGACCACACCCGAGGTCGGCCGCACGCGGCCGCCGTAGATGGTGCGGACGATGGCGTCGCGGTCGATGGCCCGCACGATCGCCTCCCGGAACCGGGCGTCGGCGAACTTGGCCAGCTTCAGGTTGAAGCCGTAGAACAGCTCGGCCGGGTAGGGCTGGAAGCCGGTGCGGCCCCGGTTCCGGACCACCTCGTCCACCCGCTCGGTGGGGATGGCGGTCCAGTCGAGCCGCCCGCGCAGGAACGCGGAGTAGGGCTCGTCGCTGCTGCGGCCCAGGTAGATCTCGAGCCCCTTGAGCGCCGTCCTGACGCCGGCCGCCGGCATCAGGCGCAACACGTCGGCGCTACGGGAGCGGAACATGAACGGCCCGCTCCCGACGGGTTGGTCGGCGAATGCGGGCGCGGGCGGCGCCGGCGCCTCGACCGCTTCGCGCGGCACGATCCCGAACGACGGGAACCCCAGCACGGCGGGGAACGAGGACAGCGCGTACCCGAGGTCGAACTTGACCGTGCCCGCGGCGGGCGTCGTGATGCCGGCGAGCGTCTCGGCCTTGCCCTCGTTGAACGCCTTGAACCCGAGGATGGGCTCCAGCTGCGGCGCGGCGGGCGAGTCCGACCCCTTCCGGGCGATCCGTTCGAGGGTGTACTGGACGTCGGCCGCGGTGATCGCCCGCCCGTTGGTGAACGTGGCGCCAGGCCGGAGGAAGAACGACCACGTCTTCTGGTCGGGGGAGGACTCCCATCGCGACGCCACCGCCGGCTGCACCTGGAGGGTGGCGGGGTCATACGACGTGAGGCCGTCGAAGAGCTGGTCGACGACGAGAAGGTCGGCGGGGTAGCGCGCTTCGGCGGGGTCGAGGGACTGGGGCCGCTCCAGCCCGATGCGCAGGATGCCGTCGGGGGCGTTCGAGGCGTTCTTCGAGCCCGAGGAGCACGACGTCGCCGCCGTCGACGCCATCAACGCGACGGCCAGCACTGCCCCCCAGCGCGTCACGGCCTACAGGACCTCGCGCGTCTCCGGGAAGTGGCAGGCCGCCCAGTGCCCCGGTGCTTTTTGCTCGAGCAGTGGCGCCTCGGTGCGGCAGATCTCCTGCGCCTTCCAGCAACGGGTGTGGAAGCGGCACGCAGGCGGGGGATTGGCGGGGGAGGGAACGTCGCCCTTGAGGATGATGCGTTGACGCTGCCGTTCCTTCTGGGGGTCGGGGATGGGGACGGCGGAGAGCAGCGCAACCGTGTAAGGGTGCTTCGGGTGCTCGTAGAGGTTGTCGCGGTCGGCGACCTCGACGAGCTGGCCGAGGTACATGACCCCGACCTTGTCGCTGATGTGGCGCACGACCGACAGGTCGTGGGCGATGAACACGTAGGTCAGGCCCAACCGCCCCTGGAGGTCCTCCAGGAGGTTGACGATCTGAGCCTGGATCGAGACGTCCAGCGCCGAGACAGGCTCGTCGAGGATGACCAGCTTGGGGTTCAAGGCCAGGGCGCGGGCGACGCCGACGCGCTGGCGCTGGCCGCCGGAGAACTCGTGGGGGTAGCGCCCGGCGTGCTCCCGGTTCAGGCCGCAGAGCTCCAGCAGTTCCAGCACCCGCGTCTTGGCCTCCTTGCGGGGGCGGCCCTGCACGATGAGGGGTTCGGCCACGATCTGCCCGACGGTGTGCCGCGGGTTCAGCGACGCGAACGGGTCCTGGAAGACGATCTGCATCTCGGCTCGCAACGCCCGGGTCTCGCGGGCCCCGAGCGGGAAGATGGCCCGGCCGTCGAACTCGACGTCGCCCGAGGTCACCGGGATCAGCTTGAGGATCAGCCGAGCCGTGGTCGACTTGCCGCAGCCGGACTCGCCCACCAGCCCGAACGTCTCACCCCGTTGCACGACGAAGGAGACGTCGTCCACCGCGTGGATGGCCCCTACCTGGCGGCGCAAGATCGCGCCCTTGGTGACCGGGAAGTGCTTGGTCAGCGCGCGCACCGTGAGCAGCGGCTCCCCCGTGCCCGCCCCGGGTAGGTCGGCGACCGAGCTGGGAACTGCGTCTGCGACCGTCACGAGGCTTCACGCTCGCGCGCCCGGACGTGGTCGTGCCAGCGCGTCTCCGGTTCGACGAGGCGCTCGGCGGGCGACACCCACCCCGCCGCCAGCGAGTAGTGGCACCGGGCCCGGTGGTCGTTCTCGAGTTCGATCAGCTGAGGCTCCTGGTTGAGGCAGCGGTCGTTGTCACGGTACGGGCAGCGGGGATGGAAGCGGCACCCGGTGGGCGGGCGCAGCATGTTCGGGGGCTGGCCGTCGATGGGCCGGAGGCGGCCGAGCCGGCGCTGGTCGAGCCGGGCGATGGATTCCATGAGGCCCCAGGCGTAGGGCATGCGGGAGCGGTAGTACAGCTCGTCCACCGAGCCTTCCTCGACAATCTGGCCCGCGTACATCACCGCCACCCGGTTGGCGAGCCCGGCGACGACGCCCAGGTCGTGGGTGATGAGCACGACCGCCGAGTTGGTCTTGGCCGCCGCCTTCTGGAGCACTTCCAGCACCTGGGCCTGGATGGTGACGTCCAAGGCGGTCGTCGGCTCGTCGGCGATGATCAGGTCGGGGTCGTTGGCGATGGCGATGGCGATCAGGGCCCGCTGGCGCATACCGCCGGAGAACTGGTGGGGGTAGTCGTCGACCCGCTGCTTGGGGTTGGGGATCCCGACCAGGTCGAGCATGGCGACGGCCTGGTCGTGGGCCTCGGCCTTTGACGCGTCATGGTGGGCGCGGACCACGTCGGAAATCTGCTGGCCGATGGTGAAGACCGGATTGAGCGACGTCATCGGGTCCTGGAAGATCATCGAGATCTCCTCGCCCCGGGTCTTGCGCAGCTCCTCCTCGTTGAGCTTGCGCAGGTCCCTGCCCTTCCACAGGAACTCTCCGCTTTCGATGCGGGCGGGCGGTTGGGGGATGAGGCCGAGGATGCTCATCGCCGTCACCGACTTGCCGGAGCCCGACTCGCCCACGATCCCGAAGATCTCGCCCGGGAGCACGTCGAACGACACGCCGTCGACGGCGCGGACGTCGCCCGCGTCAGTCTTGAACGTCGTGCGCAGGTTGCGCACCGAGAGGACTGGCTGGGTCACGTCACGTCAGCGTCAGCGCAGGCGGGGGTCGAGGGCGTCGCGCAGGCCGTCGCCGACGAAGACGAAGGCCATCACCGTGATGAGGATCGCCGCGGCCGGGAAGAACAGCAGGTGGGGGGCGGTGAAGAGGTAGCTGCGGCCGGCGGCGACCATGTACCCCCACGCCGGCGTCGGCTCGGTGACGCCGGCGCCGAGGAACGACAGGGCCGCTTCGGCGAGGACCGCCGTGCCCACGAAGATGGTGGCGTAGACGATCACCGGTTGGATGGCGTTGGGCAGGATGTGGCGGGTGATGAGCCGGAAGTCGCTGCACCCGACGGCGCGCGCCGCCTCGATGTACTCCGCCTGCTTGGCCTGGAGCACCGAGGCCCGGAACAGCCGGGCGATCGACATCCACCCGAGCAGGCCGAGGACGAGGATCACGCTTCCCTCGCCCCGCCCGATCACGGTGATGATCACGATGGCGGCGAGGATGTAGGGGAACGACAGGAAGATGTCGGTCGTGCGCATCAGCAGGCCGTCGATCTTGCCGCCGTAGAAGCCGGTGACGGCCCCGACGACCAAGCCGATCGACGAGGCGATGAGCACGGCGAGAATGCCGATCTTGAGCGACACCCGGGCGCCGTACACGACGCGGGTGAACAGGTCCCGGCCCAGCACGTCGGTGCCGAACCAGTGTTTGAGGCTGGGCTTGGCCCGGCTGACCGAGCCGAGGGCGGTCGGGCTGTAGGAGGTGACCAGGGGGGCGAAGATGGCGGCGAAGACCATCACTACGATCACGACCAGCCCCGCCACGGCCAGCTTGTTGCGGCGGAAGCGCCGCCAGACGTCGCCCCGCAGGGATGCGCCCTGCCCCGCCTCGACGTCGGTGAGGACGGCCCCCGCGGCTGAGCCCAGGCCGGTCTGGGTCGCGGTCGGGACCGCGCCTTCGATCGTCGCCATCGCTATGTCGTCACCGGCTCATCGCCGCTACGCGCTCGCTCCGCCGTAGCGGATGCGGGGGTCGAAGAAGGCGTAGCTGAGGTCGACGGCCAGGTTGAGGAAGACGTACGTCAACACGAGCACGAGCGAGAGCCCGAGCACGATGGGCGCGTCGAGGAACGTGATGGCGGTGGCGATGCTGCTGCCGATGCCCGGCCAGTTGAACACCGTCTCGGTGAGCACCGCCGCGCCGATCATCTCGGCCACGCTCAGGCCCAGCAGGGTGACGACCGGGATCATGGCGTTCTTGAGGCCGTGCTTGAGGAAGATGGTCTTTTTGGACAGCCCGCCCGCGGCCGCGGTGCGCATGTAGTCGGCCCGCATGACTTCGAGCATCGACCCGCGCGCCATGCGGGCGACCAGGGCGGTCTGCACGGAGGCGAGCGTAAGGGCGGGCATGAGCAGGAAGCGCCACTGGCCGCCGAGGGGGATGACGAACAGCCCCCACCGGTTGGGGCCGATCCCCTGGACCGGGAACTTCAACCACGCCGGGAAGCTGTGCTGGAACGTGTACACACCGAGCATGTAGATCAGGATGTACCCCATTACGAACGCGGGCACAGCCAGGAGCATGGTGGTGCTCACCGTCGTCAGCGCATCGATGAACGAATATCGCTTGATGGCCGACACCAGCCCGGTGCCGATGCCGATGACGACCTGGATCATGATCGCCCAGAAGGCGAGCCGGATGCTGGCCGGCGCGGCCGATCCGAGGATGCTGTTGACCTTGCGGCCGCTGCGGTAGGACTCGCCCAGGTCGCCGTGGACGAGCCGGTTCCAGAACTTGCCGTACTGGACGATCAACGGCTTGTCGATGCCGAACTTGGCTTCGATGTTCTGCCGGACCTGGGGCGTGACGCTGCGGTCGCCGGCCATCGTCTGCACCGGGTCGCCCGGGACGACGAAGAACGCCAGGAACAGCAGCGTGATCGCGCCCCAGACGACCGGAACGACGAGCAACGTCCGCCGCAGGATGTAGCCACCCACGTGGTTGCTCCTAGCGTGGAGGGGTCGTCGTTACTTCGACCCCATCCACATGTCTTCGTAGGCCACGAACTGCAGCGCCCCTTGAACGGCGTTGTGGATCTGGTCGCCAAACGCGATGGCGCCTGAGTACCACACGATCGGGACCATGATCGTGTCCTCGTTCAGCGCCACCCGCTCGGCGTCCTGGTAGAAGCCGTTGGCCTTGGACAGGTCCGACGCCCGCCTGGCCTGGTCGATCAGGCCGTCGAACTTGGCGCTCGCGTACTGGGCGTGGTTGCTGCCGGCGCCGCCGATCTGCGAGCTGTGCAGCAGCGGGAAGAGCTGGTTGTCATAGGCGTTGTAGTCGGCGATCCAGCCGGCCCGCAGGAACTGGCCCTGGCCCGCCCGCATCTGGCTGAAGTAGGTCTTCGCCTCGCGGGGGTCGAGCTGGGACTTCACGCCGATCTCCTGCAGGTTGGCCTGGATGATCGTGGCGATCTCCGAGTGGCCCGCCCCCAGGCCGAAGTTCAACTTGATGGCGGGGAGGTCGGCGACCTTCTTGCCGCTGGCCGTCTCCCACTCGGTGACGAGCTGCTTGGCTTTGGTGACGTCCCTCGTGGCGTACTGGCCCAGGCCCTGTTTGAAGCCCGGGATGCCGGGCATGGCGACGCCCGTGGCGGGCTTGCGGGAGCCGTTGTAGATGTCCCGCGCGATCTTCTCCCGGTCGATGGTGAGCGAGATCGCCTGGCGCAGCTTGGCGTTGGCGGGGCCCCCGACGACCGCGTCCTTGTTGTTGAAGACGTAGTAGTAGATGCCGTTGATGGTGGTGTCGGTCGACGTGCGGCCCTGGTACTTGGCCTTGGCGTCGGCGAAGCGGGCGGGGGGAATGCGCCCGGTCTGGCCCTGGCCGGCCTCGAAGGCGGCCCACGCCGAGTCCTGGTCCTTGGACATGCGGAACTCGATGCCGTCGAGGTAGGCCTTGTGGCCGTAGATTCCGCCGTAGTACGTGTCGTTGCGCACGAGCTTGACGTACTGGTCGGCCTTGCGGGGCTCGGCCAGCTTGAAGGGGCCGTTGCTGACCATCAGGCCCTGCTCCCACTTGGTGGAGTCGGGCAGGGCCGAGACGACCTTCTTGGGCACGGGCGAGAGGGCGGCGTGGGCGGTCACCGCGGGGGCGAAGCCCAGCGGCGCTTCCAGCTCCATCGTCAACGTCATGGCCGTGTCGTCAGCCTTGAGGCCGCTCATCTCCGTCGCCTTGCCGGCGGCGACGTCGGCCGCGCCCTTGATCCGGAGGGTGTCGGTGATGTGGAAGGCGGTGATCGACGCCAGCTGCTTGCTGGCCACCCGCTCCCACGCGTACTTGAAGTCACTGGGGAGCACGGTGCTCCCGTCGGTCCACTTGACGTCCTTGCGCAGCTTGAACGTCCAGGTGCTGGCGTCGGCGTTGCTCGACCAGGACTCGGCCACGGCGGGCTTGAGGTCGCCCGTCTTGGCGTCATAGTCGGCCAGCCCGTCGAAGAGCAGGATCGCCACCTGCGAGCCCTCGATCTCCTCGGCCAGGCCAGGGTCGATGTGAGGCACGTCCCCCGCGGCGAAGTTCTGGTAGTCGACCAGGTTGCCGCCGACCACAGGCTTCCCTTGGTCGCCGCCGGTCTGGCCGGACGTCGTCTCCTTGTCGCTGCTCTTGCCGCACGCGGCTGCCACCAGGGCAAGCGAGAGCGCGACTGCCACTGGCCACCTCTGTCCCGAACGCACGTCGGAACCTCCTTTGTCAGCCTCAGTTACTGAAGCCGGAGGGCCAGGGTGACGGTGGTGAAGGCGAAGATGACGAGGTTCGCAACCGTGATGCGATCGAGGTTGCGCTCCACCACCGTGGATCCGGCCGCGGCGCCCATGCCGCCACCGAACATGTCAGAAAGGCCGCCGCCGCGCCCGCTGTGAAGCAGGATCAACAGGATCAGGCCCAGTGACACGATCACGTGGACCACGACGACTAACGCCGTGAGCATGAAACTCAGCGTACCAGAGGGTCGAGTTTTCCAAACGTGCTGGTCGCGGCGTTCTTGTAACCGGAACTGCCGTCGTGCGTCTGGACGGGCGTTCATCCACACACAGGAGGAGAGCCTCATGGCTGAGACGGTCGGACCCGACGAACTGAGGGTCGAGGTCTTCGCAGGGGAGAACGTCCAGGTCACGCCGGCGGTGCGCAACGCGCTCGACGAGCTGGCGCGCGCCCTCAACGAGGAGATGGAGAGCCAGTCGGAGGTGGCGGGGTTCATGTTCGAGCCCAGCCTCCGGGTCGGCGGCCTGTCGAGCGCCGGCGCGGGCGCCACCGGCGGGACGGCGGGCTCGGACTTGACCACGGCGGGCTGCGGCAACCTCTGCATCATCCGCATCCACTGCAAGCTGTCGGGGCTTCCCGGCATTTGATGAAAGCGTCGAAATACAACATCTGGGCCGACGTCGGGGCCGCCCACTACGTCTTCAACGGGGTCAGCGGGGCCCTGGTGCGGGTGGCCAACGACGAGCGGCCGGCGGTCGATCGCTTCCTCGAGGGGGACGACGACTGCGGGTGCTCGCCGGGCGTCCTCGAACAGCTGACCCGCGGCCGCATGCTCGTCGCCGACGACGCCGACGAGGTCGAGACGCTCAGGATCCGCTACCAGATGAGCCGGTACAACCCTCGCCACCTCGGGTTCACCATTGTGACGAGCCTCGGCTGCAACTTCGACTGCCCCTACTGCTTCGAGGACAAGCACCCCTCGATCCTGGGCGACGACGTCCAAGCCGCGCTGCTCGCCCTCGTCGACGACTCGATGCCGAACATTCGCGACCTGAGCGTCACGTGGTTCGGCGGCGAGCCGTTGCTGGGCAAGCGGCCGCTGATCAGCCTGTCGGACGCCTTCATCGAGCGCTGCGACCGGGCCGGGGTGGAGTACTCGGCCGGGATCGTCACCAACGGCTGGCTGCTGGACGACAAGACGTGCCGCGAGCTGGCCGAGCGGCGGGTGACCACCTGCCAGGTGACGATCGACGGCCCGCCGGACGTGCACGACGTCATGAGGCCACTGGTGGGCGGGAAGCCTTCGTTCTGGCGCATCGTCGAGAACCTGCACCACGCCGTCGAGCACCTCGACGTGACGGTGCGGGTCAACGTGGCCGGGGTGAACTTCCCGAGGGTCGAGGAGCTGCTGGCGATCCTGCGGGACGAGGGGCTGGCGGGCAAGATCGTCGTCACGGCGGGCCAGCTCACCGACACCCCGGGGGCGGCCTACGAGGGCCGCTGCTTCTCGAACCGTGAGTTCGCGGGGGCGACGGCCGAGTTCGACCGGCTCGCCAACCAGTACGGCATGGGGGTCGGCGTGACGCTGCCCGCGCCGACCGGGGTCCCGTGCACGGCCGTGGCCGCCAACGAGCTGGTGATCGGCAGCGACGGCGAGCTGTACAAGTGCTGGGACGACGTCGGGAACCCCCGACAGGTCATCGGCGACATTCGCGACTACATGCACCCCAACGGCCGGCTGGCCCGGTGGCTCAAGTACGACCCGTTCTCGAATGCGGAATGCCGCGGCTGCGTCGCCCTGCCCGTCTGCATGGGCGGCTGTGCCCACCACGGCATGGACATCCGCCAGTACGAGAACCGCTGCGGGACGTTCCGCCACACCTACGCCGAGACCGTGCAGACGGCCGCGGCGGCGGTCGAGCGCGCCGGGACCAACCCGTGGTCCACGCCGGTCAAGTTGGTGCGGAGGACCGAAACGCGCTGATCGTCCGTTACGGGAGGCGCCGGGCCCAGTCCGGCGAGCTGTTCCTGCCCGCCGAGCCAGGACCGCATCCGGCGGTGGCCGTCCTGCACGGCGGGTTCTGGCGGTGTCGCTGGCCGCGGCGGCGCCTTTGAGGCAGATAGCCACCGGAAACGGGGCTGTCTGCCTCAGTTCGCGTTGCGGTACTGGACGATGAGCGCGAACTCGTCGGGGTCGAGGCTGGCCCCGCCCACGAGGGCGCCGTCGATGTCCGGCTCGGCCATCAGCTCGGCGATGTTCGACGCCTTGACCGAGCCGCCGTACTGGATGCGTACGGCGTCGGCCGGCGCGTCGCCGTGGATGCGCCGGACGACCCGGCGGATGAGGCCGATGGTCGTCTGGGCGTCGTCCGGGGTGGCGGTGCGGCCGGTGCCGATGGCCCAGATGGGCTCGTAGGCGATGACGAGGGTCTCCACCCGTTCGGCGGGCAGCCCGGTCACGGCCGCTTCGACCTGGCCGGTGACCTTGGCCTCGGTGGACCCCGCCTCCCGCTCCTCGAGCGTCTCGCCGACGCACACGATCGGCGTCATGCCGTGGTTGTAGACGGCTTCCAACTTGCGCCGCACGTCCTCGTCGGTCTCGTGGAAGTACTCGCGCCGCTCCGAGTGCCCGACGATCACGTGGGAGACGTTGAGCTTGGCCAGCATCGGCGGGCTGACCTCGCCCGTGTACGCGCCCTTGTCCTCCCAGTGGCAGTTCTGGGCGCCGAGGGACATGGGGATGCGGTCGGCGTCGAGCACGGTCTGGATCGACCGCAAGCAGGTGAACGGCGGGTGGATCGACACGTCGACGGCCTCGTAGTCGGCGGCCGTCAGCCGGTAGGAGAGCTTCTGCACGACCTGGATCGCCTCCAGGTGGTTGTGGTGCATCTTCCAGTTGCCGCTGATGAAGGGCTTGCGGCTAGCGGGCATTCGGGGCCTTTCGCAAGGCGGCGAGGCCGGGCAGGTCGCCCTTCTCGATGAGCTCGAGGGACGCCCCGCCGCCGGTCGAGACGTGGTCGACCTCGTCGGCCAGGCCGAACTTGGCCAGGGCGGCGGCGCTGTCGCCCCCGCCGATGACCGTGAACCCCTTGGCGTCAGCCACCGCTTCGGCCAACGCCCGGGTGCCGGCCGCGAACCGGTCGTCCTCGAAGACCCCCATGGGGCCGTTCCAGAGCACGGTGCCGGCCCCGGCGATCTCCGCCGAGAACGCCTTTGCGCTCTCGGGGCCGATGTCGAGGCCCTTCCAGCCGGGCCGGAAGTCGGCGCCGCACGGCTCGACCTCGCCGTCGGGGCCGAGGGCGACGAAGTCGGACGGGATCAGGATGCGCCGGCCGGATGCGAGCAGCTCGCGGCAGGTGTCGACGTAGTCGGCCTGCAGCAGCGAGTCGCCGATCTCGTGGCCCTGCGCCTTGAGGAACGTGAAGGCCATGCCTCCGCCGATGATCAGGGTGTCGACCTTGTCCAGGAGGGCTTTTATGACGCCCAGCTTGTCGCCCACCTTGGCCCCGCCCAGCACGGCCACGAAGGGCCGGTCGGGCGACTCCAGCAGGCCGCCCAGCACCTCGACCTCCCGCGCCAGCAGCCGGCCGGCGGCGCTCGGGAGCCTCCCCGGCGGACCCACCACCGACGCGTGCGAGCGGTGGGACGCCCCGAAGGCGTCGTTCACGTAGAGGTCGTGGCCCTCGACCAGCCGGTCGACGAAGGCGGGGTCGTTGCTCTCCTCGCCCGCGTCGAAGCGCAGGTTTTCAAGGAGGTTGACGCCCGGCGCCAGCTCCTTCAGCCGTTCCCGGACCGGGCCCATGGTGTAACGCTCGTCGGGCTTGCCCTTGGGCCGGCCCAGGTGGGAGCAGGCGTCGACGGTGGCGCCGTGGTCGAGCAGCCACTCGATGGTGGGCAGGGCGGCCTGGATGCGCATGTCGTCGTCGATCTGGCCGCCCGTGATGGGGACGTTGAAATCGACGCGCAGGAGGACCGACTTGCCCGACGGATCGGGCAAGTCTTCAAGCGTCGGAACGTTCACCTACGAGCCGTTGTTGGCGGCGCCGACCTTCAGGACGAGGTCGAGGAGGCGGTTGGAGTAGCCCCACTCGTTGTCGTACCAGCCGCACACCTTGACCAGGTTGCCCATGGTCATGGTCAGGTCCGAGTCGAAGATGCACGAGGCCGGGTTGCCGACGATGTCGGTCGACACGATCGGGTCGGTGGCGTACTCGATGATGCCCTTGAGGCGCCCCTCGGAGGCGGCCGCCTTGAACGCGGCGTTGACCTCGTCGATGGTCACGTCCCGGTCGAGGAGCACGGTGAAGTCCGTGATGGAGCCGTCGGGGACAGGAACCCGCAGGGCGGTGCCGTCGAGCCTGCCCTTCATGCTCGACATCACGAGGCTCGTGGCCCGGGCCGCGCCGGTCGACGAGGGCACGATGTTGATGGCCGCCGAGCGGCCGCGCCGCAGGTCCTTGTGCTGGAGGTCGAGCAGGTTCTGGTCGTTGGTCATGGCGTGGACCGTGGTCATCATGCCCTTGACGATCCCGAAGGCGTCGTCGAGCACCTTGACCATGGGCACGAAGCAGTTCGTCGTGCACGACGCGTTGGAGACGATCGTGTGCTGGCTCGGGTCGAAGGTGTCGTCGTTGACGCCCACCACGAAGGTGGCGTCGGCGCCGGTGGCGGGGGCGGAGATCACGACCCGGGGCGCGCCGGCGTCGAGGTGGGCGGCGGCCTTGTCCCGGTCGGTGAACAGGCCGGTGGACTCGATGACGACGTCCACGTTCAGCTCGCCCCAGGGAAGGGCCTTCGGGTCCCGCTCGGCCGTGACCCGGAACGAGTCGTCGTCGACCTTGATGCCCTCGTCGGTGGTGCTGACCACGCCGTCGAGCTTGCCGAGGACCGAGTCGTATTTGAGCAAGTGGGCCAGCGTCGCCGGCGACGTGAGGTCGTTGACCGCAACGATGTTGATGTCAGCGCCCCGTTTCTTGGCGGCCCGGTAGAAGTTGCGGCCGATACGCCCGAAGCCGTTGATGCCGACACGCACCGTCATGCTTTGCCTCCCTTTTGGGCCCGCACGCTGGTGTCCGGACCGTATCCGTGGTCTTAACGGTTCCCTTATACGACCAGATCGGAGAGGGCAGCCGCCAACTGAGCAGGATCGTGGGCCGATCCGTCGGCGTTGGCGAGGGGTCGTTCGACGCACGGGCGGTCGGTCGCGCCCCGCGGCAAGGCATGGGGATCGCACAGCACGACGTCCACTTCGAGGCCGTGGGCGCGCAGGGCGTCGACGTGGGCGGCCACGTCATAGCCGGCCGTCTCGGGGTGCTGGGGCCGGAGGTTGCAGACGTAGACCTTGCGGCCGGGCGTGGCGGCGAGGGCCTCACGGATGGCGGGGACGGCGACCACGGCCAGGACTGAGGTGAAGAGCGATCCCGGGCCGATGACGACCTGGTCGGCCTCCGCCAGCGCGTCCAGGGCGGCGGTGGGCGGCGCCGGGTCGGACGGCACGAGCCAGACCCGGGCGATCCCCCCCGACTCCTGCACGTTCACCTGGCCCTCGATCGACGCCGCGCCGTTGCCGTCGGCGGCCCGGACCTCGGCCTTGAGGGTGACCGGCGCGCGGGTGGCGGGGATCACCCGCCCCGCCGCGCCCAGCACGCGCCCCGCCTCGGCCAGCGCCAGTTCGAAGTCACCGGTCGCTTCGGCCAGGCCGGCGATGACCAGGTTGCCGAAGGCGTGCCCGTCGAGGTCGCCTCCGTCGAAGCGGTGCTCGAACGCTCGCGTCCAGGGGGATTCCGGGTCGGCCAGGGCGACGAGGCACCGGCGCAAGTCGCCAGGGGCGGGGATCCCGAACGCCGCCCGCAGCCGGCCGCTGGAGCCGCCGTCATCCGCCACCGAGACGATGGCGGCCAGCTCACCGGCGTAGCGCCGGGCCGCGCTCAGGGTCGCGGCCAGACCATGCCCGCCGCCCAGCGCCGCCACCCGGGGAGCCCCAGCCACAAAACACAACGGTAGAGCGTCAGCGGCGGATGTCGCGATGCGAGACGGTCGGCGAGAAGCCCCGCCGCTCCAGCAGCGCCCCCAGTTCCTCGGCGATCACGACCGAACGGTGGTTGCCCCCGGTGCAGCCCACGGCCAGGGTGAGGTACGACTTGCCCTCGCGGACGTAGGCGGGCAGCAAAAGCTCCAGCAGCTCGTCCACCCGGCTGAGGAACTCCTTGGCGTCGGGCTGGTCCAGCACGTAATCGCGGACGGGCTCGTCGAGGCCGGTGAGGGGGCGCAGCTCGTCAACCCAGTAGGGGTTGGGCAGGAAACGGCAGTCGAGCACGAGATCGACGTCGAGGGGCAGGCCGTGCTTGTACCCGAACGACACGACGCTGGTCTGCATGCCAGGACCGGCGTCGCGGGCGAACAGCTCCAGCAGGCGGTCGCGCAACTGGTGGACGTTCAGCTCGCTGGTGTCGACCACCACGTCGGCCTCGGCCTTGACCATGTCGAGGACCGCCCGTTCGCGCTGGATCCCCTCGAGCAGGCCTTCTGCCTCGGCCATGGGGTGGCGGCGACGCGTGTTCTCGTAGCGGCGCACCAGCACTTCGTCGGACGCTTCGAGGAACAGCGTGCGCACCCGCCGCGTGGTGCTCCGCAGCTGTTCGAGGGCGCCGGTCAGCTCGTCGAAGTACAGGCCGGTGCCCACCACCAGGGCGACGCGCTCGGTGGTCGACCCGGGTGACTGCACCAGCTCGGCGACCTTGCCGATGAGTGCGGGCGGGAGGTTGTCGATCACGAACCAGCCGAGGTCCTCGAAGGTGTCGGCCGCTTGCGACCGACCCGCCCCGGAAAGGCCCGTGATGACGAGGAACTCGCTCATTCGGCCACCATCTGTCGATGGTGGGCATGAGCTTTCGCGGCTGTGCTCCTGGGCTCGCTCGCCTGGGGCTCGCTCACGTCAACCTGGCCGCCGCCAGGACGAGGCCCGCCGTGGCGAACACGATCGGGATGTTGGCGGCCACCATCCGGGTGACCTGGCCCTTCAGTTCCGCCCGGAGCTCGGCGATCTCGCCGCGTATGGCAACGATCTCGCCGCGCACGCCAGCGATCTCGCCGCGGATCGCAACGAGGTCGGACTGCCGGGCGACATCGGTCCACCCCACGGGAGGAAGGAGCTCCATCAGGGTCGAAGTCGGGCGCTTTCCCAGTTGGTGTTCCAGCGCGATACGGAGTTCGTGGCGGTCGTGGTCCGAGAGCATCGTGCCCCCTTGATCGTCGGGATCGACGGGGGAAGCGTCATGCGCCAATAGTACCGGCGTGGTGTGACATTCAGCGTGAACGTTCCGCCAACAGGAAGAGAAGGCGGGGGATGGTGGCGGCGTCGCGGTACTCGTGGGCGCGGGCGAGGAACCCGGGCGGCGGCGGTGGTTCCTCCATGCGCTGCACGAACATGCCGGCGTCGGCCATGGCGTTGACGTAGCGGGACAGGGGCCGGTGGACGAACGGGAGGAACACGTCCTTCTCCACCTCCTCCATGGCCTTGTCCTCCACCAGGTAGGGCCCGATGCGCCAGTACTGCTCCTCCAGGATCGTGTCGTCGATCCAGCCCGATCCGGGGGCCTGGAGGAGCGGGTGGTTGAGGAAGAACAGGAACCGGCCGCCTGGCGGGAGCACCCGGCCCACCTCGGCCAGGGCCGTGTCGGAGTCGTCGATGTGCTCGAAGACGAGGCACGCCACCACGGCGTCGAAGCTGCCGTCGGCGAAGGGAAGGGCGCCGGCCGAGGCCCGGGCGTACGAGGGGCCGCCGCCCCGTTCATGGGCGACCGCGAGCTGCGCCCACGACGGGTCGACCCCTACGACCTGGGCGCGGGCCGCGGCCAGGCGGGCGACCTGGCCCTCGCCCGTCCCGATGTCGAGCACACGGGTCGCCCCCGCCAGGTGCAGCGCCGCGAGCGGGAGGATCTGCTCCTCGTACTCGGGGTCGGCGCCGTCGGTGAACCCCTCCTGCCACCAGCCGGCGTGTTCCTCCCAGGGGTCGGTCACGACGCAGACTTGTGGAGCGCGTCGAAGACGGCCTGGCCGACGGTGTCGGGCAACCATGGCAGGCGCAGCAGGTCGTCGACCGAAGCCCCCCGCACGGCGCCCATCCCGCCGAGCTCCTTGACCAGCCGCTTCTTGCGCACCGGCCCGAGCCCCGGCACGTCGTCCAGGGCGCTGCGGGTCATGCGCTTGCCCCGCAGTTCGCGGTGGTAGGTGATGGCGAAGCGGTGGGCCTCGTCGCGGATGCGCTGCAACAGGTACAGGGCGTCGGACTGGCGGGGGATCCGGATCGGGTCGGTCTGGCCGGGCACGTAGATCTCCTCGAAGCGCTTGGCCAGCGACGCCAGCGAGATCTCGTCCTCCAGCCCCATGCTCTCGACCACCTTGGTGGCCACGCCGAGCTGGAGGGGGCCGCCGTCCACCAGGAGGAGGTTGGGCGCGTAGGAGAACCGCTTGGGCCGGTCCGACGGGGGCTTCTCCCGCTCGTTGATGAGGTTGGCCAGGCGCCGCGTCAGCACTTCCTCCATGGCGGCCAGGTCGTCGTGCACCGACGACTCCCGGATCTTGAAGCGCCGGTAGTCGGACTTCTTGGGCAGGGCGTCCTCCACCACGACCATCGAGCCGACGTAGTCGCGGCCCTGGATGTGGCTCATGTCGAAGCACTCGATGCGGAGGGGCGCCTCGGGCAGGTCCAGCGCGTCCTGCAGCGAGTTGAGCGCCCGGGCCCGGGCGTTGTGGTCGGCCGAGCGCTTGAGGCGATGGCGCATGAACGCCTCAGCGGCGTTCTGCGTCACGGTTTCGAGCAGCGCCCGCTTGTCTCCCCGCTGGGGGACCCGGATGGCGACCTTCCCCCCGCCGCGCTGCTCGGTGAGCAGCTCGCAGTACAGGTCCATGTCCTCGGGCTCGTCCGGCAGCAGCACCTCCCGGGGCACCCCGGCGACCCCCGGCTCGGCGTAGAGGCCCTCGATGATGTGGCCCATGAGCTGCGCCCGGGTGACGTCCTCGACCTTATCGATGACGAACCCCTTCTGCCCGACCACCCTGCCTTTGCGCACGTAGAAGACCTGCACGGCCGCTTCGAGGTCGTCGTCGGCCAGCCCCACCACGTCGATGTCCTCGGGGCGTTCGGTGACCATGGCCTGCTTCTCGACCACCTTGCGCACGTTCGCCAGGCGGTCGCGGAGCCGGGCCGCCCGCTCGAACTCCTGCAGGTCGGCGGCCTCGCGCATCTCCCGCTCCAGCCGGCGGACCACCGGCTGGGTGTCGCCGTCGAGGAACTCGATCAGCTCGTCGACCAACCCGTCGTACGCGGCCTTCTCGATCTCGCCCACGCACGGGCCCGCGCACTTCTCGATGTGGAACTCCAGGCACGGCCGCCCGAGCCGGGCGTGGGTGTTGAACTTGGCCGGCGAGCAGTTGCGGATGGGGAACGTGCGGCGCAGGAGGTCGAGGGTCTTGCGGATGGCGTAGGCGTGGCCGTAGGGGCCGAAGTAGCGGGTGCCCTTGCGCTTGGCGCCCCGCATGACCATGGCCCGGGGCCACTCCTCGCCCAGGGTGATGGCCAGGAAGGGGTAGCTCTTGTCGTCCCGCAGGCGAATGTTGAACCGGGGCCGGTGCTCCTTGATGAGGTTGAACTCGAGCATGAGCGCCTCGACGTCGTTGCGCACCTGGATCCACTCGACCGACTCGGCCGCGGCGACCATCTGGGCGGTGCGGGGCGGCAAGGACGACGGGTTGACGAAGTAGTTCGACAGGCGGCTGCGCAGCGACTTGGCCTTGCCTACGTAGATGACGCGACCTTCGGCGTCCTTGAACTGGTAGGACCCGGGCGTGTCGGGGATGGTGCCGGCGGCCGGCCGCTGCAGCATGGCTGCATTCTAGCGATACTGAATTGGCTATCATGGCGGCATGGAGGCGGCGAGCTACGTCAACCAGGCCCGCCGAGCGGCCGGGTTCAGCCAGCGGGAGCTCGCCCGGCGGGCCGGCGTCCCCCAATCCGCCATCGCCCGCATTGAGCGTGGGCAGCAGATCCCGAGGGCGGACACGCTGGCGCGCATTCTCGACGCCTGCGGGTTCGAGTTGCGGCTCGGTCCCAAACGGGGCGACGGCGTCGACCGCAGCCTAATCTTCGAGTGGCTGGAGATGTCGCCTGCGGTCCGGGCCGAGCGTGGCGCCGCCTACGGGCGGTTCAGCGAGCGGCTGCGGAACGCCAAGCGAGTGTCGTGAGGTGGCCGCAACGTTCGATCCGGTGCTCGCACTCCGGGTCCTCGATCGACATGGGGTCAACTACGTCCTCATCGGCGGCTTTGCTGCAAATGTGCTCGGGGCGCCGGTCAACACCAACGACCTGGACATCTGTTACGAGCGCACGGCTGGCAACATGGAACGCCTGGCGGCCGCGCTGTCCGAGCTTGGAGCGAAGTTGAGGGTCGCCCACGTCGACGAGGACCTGCCTTTCATCCTCGATGGGCGAACGCTCGCGTCAGGGGACTCGTTCACCTTCCGGACCGAGGCCGGCGCCCTCGATGTGCTGGGCACACCGAGCGGCACCGGGGGGTACCGCGATCTCGACGCGGCTGCGTCGACCTACGACCTCGGTCAGGGGCTCGAGGTCAGGGTCGTCGGCCTTGACGACCTGATCCGGATGAAGCAGGCGGCATGCCGGGTGAAGGACCAGTTCCATCTCGAACAGCTCATGGTCCTCCGCGAAATGATCGCCGAGCGCGAACACGAGAACCCCGGGTAAACTGCCGGTTACACCGGCCTGGTATCCGGTGACAACTTCAGCTTCGAGGCCGACAACCCCGCGGATGGGCGACCAGGCTGTCCCCGCCGGCCGCGAATCGAAGCTCCAGAGATGAGGAGCGGCATGTTCCGAATCCAGGCGGCGCTGGCGGAGCGCTACGTCAACGCGACCCAAGACCAACTCGAGGACTGGATCGGCGCGGCGCGATCCACTCTCGGCGACCGGCTGCTGATCCTCGGCCACCACTACCAGCGCGACGAAGTGATGCGGTGGGCCGACGCTCGGGGCGACTCGTTCGGCCTGTCCCGGCGCGCCGCCGACACCCACGGGGCCGAGTTCATCGTCTTCTGCGGCGTCCACTTCATGGCCGAATCCGCCGACATCCTCACCGCCGAACACCAGGTGGTGATCCTGCCCGACCTCAACGCCGGCTGTTCGATGGCGGACATGGCCGACCTCGACTCGGTGGAGACGGCCTGGGACGAGCTCGCCGCCGTGACCGACATCGAGCGGGTCGTCCCGATCACGTACATGAACTCGTCGGCCGCGCTGAAGGCGTTCGTCGGCCGCCGGGGCGGGGCCGTTTGCACGTCGTCCAACGCCCGGTCGGTGGTGCGCTGGGCCCTCGACCGGGGCGACAAGCTGCTGTTCTTCCCCGACCAGCACCTCGGTCGGAACACGGCCTTCCAGCTCGGCTTCGGGCCATCTGACCTGCGGGTTTGGGACCCCAAGCGCGACCTCGGGGGCCTGGAGGACGCCGACGTCAAGGAGGCCGCCTTCCTCCTGTGGAAGGGGCACTGCTCGGTCCACCAGCGGTTCAAGGTCGAGCATGTCGACGCCTTCCGCGCCGCCCACCCCGGCGGCCTGGTGATCGTCCACCCCGAATGCTCGCACGACGTTGTCGACCTCGCCGACCAGGTCGGCTCGACCGACTTCATCATCCGGGCGGTGGGCGCGGCCGCCGCCGGCGCGATCATCGGCGTCGGCACCGAGATCCACCTCGTGCGCCGTTTGGCGGCCGAGCACCCCGACCGCACGGTGGTGTCCCTCGACCCGATCGTCTGCCCGTGCTCGACCATGTTCCGCATCGACGCCGCCCACCTGGCCTGGTGTCTGGAGAGCCTCGTCGAGAGTCGTATCGTCAACCAGATCAAGGTCGACACCGACACCGCGAAATGGGCCAGAGTGGCGCTGGAACGCATGCTGGACATCGTTTGAATCCGCAGACCGGGAGGGTTGACTGACGTGACCGCCCGTGGCCAGGTGGGGGTGTGGGGGGCGCGGCCCCCCACTGGCGGCCCGCAGGCGGCTTTGCCGGCTGTGTTGGTCGATCGGAGGAGCCTGAGCGCCGCCGGAGGCGGCTCGACGCGCGGGAGGGGGTTGGGGGGAGGGGGCTTTGGCCCCTCCCCACGTTGATGCCGGACGTTTCGATCGTCACCGTGACCTTCGGAGATGTGGACGCGGCGACGCGCGTCGGCACCGGGCTGGAGGCGGTCCAGCGCACGGGCGGCGACCCGCCCCTCGAGGTGGTGGTCGTCGCCGTCGGGCCGGCGGGCCGGGCGGCGGCGGACACGCTCGTCGAGCACACCTTCGGCACGTCGCTGCGCCCCGAGATCGTCGAGGTCGAGGCGGGGACCGGCTACGGGCGGGCCGCCAACGTGGGGATCGCCAAGACGGCGGGGGACGTGGTGGTCGTGGCCAAGCCGGAGGTGAGCTTCCATCAGCGCTTCCTGCGCCGGTTGCGGATCGAGATCCCCGAGAAGTGGGACTTCCTCGCGCCAGCCGTGCGCGAGGGCGAGGCCGGCAAGGTCGCCACGGGCGTGAGCAAGCGAGGCCGGACGCACCGGCTGGTGCCCGTTGACAACCCGCCCGCCCGCAACCCCGAGCAGGTCAGCGCCGGGAACGGCAACTGCGTCATCGTCCGCCGTCATGTGCTGGAGCGGCGGGTGGCGGCCGTCGGCGGGCTGTTCGAGGACGCCTACGAGACGGGCGGCGACCTCGACCTGTTCTGGTGGGCCGAGCACCAGCGCCTCGTCGTGCGGTACGTGCCCAACCTGTACGTCGGGTACGCCGTCGGTGAGGACGTCGTGCAAACCGCGCCCGAGCGGCGCCGCACGATGGCCAACTACCGGGTCACCGTCTGGAAGCACGCCAGCCCGCGCGACGTCACCGGCTGGGTCATGGGCGAGGCCGCGTTCCTGAGCGAGGAGGTCGCCGCCGGAGGGCTTTCGGGCCTGGTCCGCTACTTCGGCTCCTGGAAGGACTCCGTCGACACGGGCCGAGCCATCAAGCGCCGCCGCGGCAAGCTCCGCGCCGTCGACCCCTGAACCGCGGGTTGCGGCCCACGCGTCGCGAGCCTTGTCGCCTCACGGGAGCTGTCGTAGCATGAAACGACGACAAACGGAGGGCAGAATGGCAGGGATGCGCACGGCCTTCTCGGCGCTGGCCGTAACGGCGGCGATCGTGGTGGCGACCCTGCCGGCTGGGGCGGACAGCCCGGGCGCGGTCGTCACCCCTGCGCCGGCCACCGGCCTGGCGCCGGTACAAACGATTTCAGTCAGTGGCGTCGGCTCCAAGGCCAACTACACCGGCGGTGACATCCACGAATGCGCGGATCTGCCGGAGGTCGGGGTGGAGTCCTGCGTGCAACTCGCGAGTTTCAACACGAACGCCAGCGGCGCGTTTGGGCCCCTGACGGTCACCGTGCGCCGTTCGTTCGATTCCGATTCCGGCGATCCATCCGTGAACTGCAGCTTCCGGACCTGCACGCTGTTCGCCCACACCGACGAGAAGAACGGCCACGGCACGCTGTCGTTCGTCCCCGCCGCTCCGGTGGGCGACTTCAACGGTGATCACAAGACGGACATTGCGATCTTCCGGCCGTCCTCCGGCTCGTGGTATGTCAACGGCGGCGTCACCACCAGTTGGGGTGTGAGCGGCGACATTCCCGTTCCGGGCGACTACGACGGCGACAACGACGTCGACATTGCGGTCTACCGGCCTGGCTCGGGCACGTGGTACGTGCTGGGCGGCGCGGCCACGAACTGGGGCGTGAACGGCGACGTTCCCGTCCCCGGCGACTACGACGGCGACGGCAAGTCCGACATCGCCGTCTACCGGCCTGCCTCGGGGACGTGGTACACGACGGCAAGACCGACATCGCCGTCTACCGGCCTGCGTCAGGCACCTGGTACGTGCTGAACGGCAGCCCCTGGTCGGTGGGCTGGGGCGTGCCGGGGGACATCCCCGTCCCCGGCGACTACGACGGCGACGGCAAGACCGACATCGCCGTCTACCGGCCTGCGTCAGGCACCTGGGACGTGCTGAACGGCAGCCCCTGGTCGGTGGGCTGGGGCGTCTCGGGTGACATCCCCATCCCGGGCGACTACAACGGCGATGGTCAGACCGACATCGCCGTCTACCGGCCTGCGTCAGGCACCTGGGACGTGCTGAACGGCAGCCCCTCGTCGATCGGGTGGGGTTCGTCGGGTGACATCCCCGTCCCGTCCCCCGACGCCATCCGACGCTTTTTCTTCTGAGCGAGCGCCCGTCGGCGGCCACACCTACACCGTTTTCTCGCGCCGCTTCCTCCGTCCACCCCGCTTCTTGGCGCCCTGCCCATTCGAGCTCATACGCGTGGGGTCTGCGGCGTACCGGTAGTCGGCGTAGCCGTAGGCCGCTTCGTAGGGAGCACGGTTCAGCACCGTCCCGATGATCGGCGCATCGACAACCCGCAGGAGTTCGATGGCGCGCCCGACTTCGCGGCGAGAGGTTTGGCCCGCGGCGAAAACCAGGATCGTCCCCTGAACGCGCCGGGAGAGGATGGCCGCGTCCGTGACGGGAAGGACCGGAGGAGCGTCGATCAGGAGGAAGCGGCCCGTGTCGGTGATGGCCTGCAGCACGTCGGCTGCACGCTGGGTCTGCAGGAGCTCGGAGGCGTTGGGCGGGAGCGGACCCGAGGCAAGGATCCGCAGACGGGGGACGCCCTCGACCGAGATGAGGGCCTCCTCCAGCGACACCTGACCCAGGAGCACCGACGTGAAGCCGACCTCGTTGCTCACGCCAAAGAACTCGTGCACCCGCGGGCGACGGAGATCGGTCGAGACGACCACAACCTCCTGGCCCGCGCCCGCCAGCGCGACGGCGAGGTTCGCCAGCGTCGTCGTCTTGCCCTCCTGTGCGGTGGCGCTGGTGATCTGCAAGCTCTGGAGCGGTCGGTCCAGGGCCCCGAACTGGATCGCCGTCCGCAGGGTCCGGTACGCCTCGGCGGCCGGTGACGTCGGGTCCTTGACGGATACGACCATGGGCGCGTGCCGGTCCTTCCACGTCCGCACCGTGGGTATGAGCGACAGCACTGTCGTGGATGGCGCGGCGCGTTCGAGATCCTCCTTCGAACGGATCGAGTCGTCGAGGTGCTCGGCCAGGAACGCAAGACCCACCCCCAGCAGCACGGCGAGGACGCCCGCGATCACCACGTTGTGGACGGTCCGGGGCGAGGCGGGCTCGCGCGACGGGAGGGCGGCGCTCACGATCTGCGCCCCGCCGGTCTGGAGCTTGGCGTCGATTCTGAGCTGGTCGAGTTTGGTCTTGAAGAGGGCCTGCTGCTGGAGCAAGGCATCGCGGGTGGGTCCCGACGCGGCCTCGATCTGTCGCTGTAGGTCGCTCACGGTCGCCTGCAACTCCGTGGTGCCCGACAGCACGTCTTCCACCGCCTGCTTCCGGTGCCTCTCGATGTAGGCCTTGGCGTAGGCGTTGGCGATCGCATCTGCCCGCTCCGGCTTGCCGTCGGTGGCGATGATCTCGATGATGTCCGTCTGCTGGAAGGGCTTGGCCCGCGCCACACCGGGGAACCCAAGCTCCGCCTGCGCCGCCTGCCGGACGGGCTCGCTCTCGATGATCGCCACCTCGGTCAGGAGGATGCGCTGCGGATCGATGTACGAACCGTTGGACTGCTGGAACAGTGACGGGTTGGCGCCGGTCTCCCGGATAACCCTCGCGGTGGAGGCATAGAGCGGCTTTTCGAGGAGTGAGCTGATGAGCGTCGCCCCCACGATCACCAACACGGTGAGGATGGCCGGGAGCTTGCGCCGGCGCAGGATGCGCACGCTCTCCTGGACCGGAGACGCCTCGGCGCCATAGCCGCTGGGCATCAGGCCTCGGCCGTGGTCAGCGACGGTCGCGATCCGTCAACCGGGGCGTTGTCGTCGGCGTCGACGGTGGTGAGCGTGCGGGGATCTCGGCGTACCCGTGCGAGCAGGACGATCTGGGCCACGGACTTCACGGAGTACAGCGTCGTCGAGAGCCAGGCGGCGCCGACTATTCCCCAGGACGCAAAGACGGGTGGCACAAGCGCGATAGCAAAGACGGCCGTCACTCCTTCGGAGACCGCCACGGCCGTCGGCCGGCGGGCCGCCCGCAATCCCGCGACTGCGGGAAGGCCGGCGAGGAGGCCCGCCGAGCCCAGCAGGAGGATCTCGGTCGCCGGGACCGCGCCGCGGAAGTCCGACCCGTAGACCACCGGAATCAGCAAGGGCGCTGCCGCGCCGAGGACGACTAGCGCAATGCCACCCCACAGAACGATGCGCCCGTACAGGCGCCGCACCCCCCGACGGAGCTCGCCGACGGATCGGGCCGCCGCCAGTTGGCTGGTGGCGCTCTCTGCCTCTCCGGCGCCTACCGCGGTGGGGAGGTAGGAAAGGGACGATCCGAGGGTGTAGAGGCCCAGGTCGCGCGTGGGCGCGATGCGGGTCATCAGGAGCTGGTCGACCCGCCAATTGATGATGGTGAATATGCCCCCCAGGTGGAGGCGCACGCCAAAGGACAGGAGCGCGGAAGCCGAGCACGCCTCCTCGCCCTCCTCGGCTTCGATCGGGGAGCGCCCGAAGAGCCGGGGCCGCACTGCTTTGGGTGTCAGCATCGCGCTGCACAGGGCGGCCACCGCCTCGGCGCCCGTAAAGGCGTACAGCGTGTGCACGACCGACGCGCTGTCGGTGAACATGAGCAGAGCCAAGGCCAGTGTGTAGCTCGCGGGGGCAAGAGCGCGCGAGACGTTCCAGCGCAGCTGTTGGCCCGAAAGGAGCAAGGCGCCGTTGGTGAGGCGGTGCAGGAAGTAGGCGGGTATGTAGGCGGCAACCACGAGCGCGACCGGCAAGGGGTGCCGGCCGATCACCAGCACGACGGCTGCGGCGAGGGCCGTTGCCGGTCCGAGCAGCAGGTAAAGGATCCGAGACGCCCTCATGACGGTTGCGCCCGGCCGGCGCACGCCCAGCACGGGGAGGGCGTCGTCGACTCCGAGCGTCCCGATCCAGGAGACGACGGTGACGGTGAGGTACGACCGCATCCAATCGCCACGACCCGAGGCGCCCAGCGAACGGGCGACGATGACGCCTGAGAGGAAACCGGCGCCGAGGATGAAGCCAGTCGTCACCGCGGTCGCCGGCAGCCGCGACCATGGCTTTCGAGAGACAGCGGGCTCGGGCGGCGCGAACGAGCCGTCGAGTGGAACGTTCGGCAGATCGCTCAATGATTCGCCCGCTCCCGCCGGCGGCGATGCCCCTCATGTCTGGCCGGCGTCGCTGCGCTCTGCGCTTCCACGTAGGCCTGGAGGCGGCGCGCCGCCGGTTCGGGAAGCACGTCACGAAGCGGAACGCGAGGCAGGCCGATCACGGCCCGGGCCGCGTCCCACCATTGCTCGGGCCCCGCCTCGAAGGTCACCTGCCGGCCGGCGGCGCCGAGCGCGAGAAGCGTCGCCGCGCCGCCGCACGCGGAGGACGCGACGAAGGGCACGCCCCGCGCTGCGGCTTCACTCAGCACCAACGGCGCCGGATCGTCCTTCGACGCCAGGACGAGGCAGTGCGCGCTCGACCACAGCGCCTCAAGTTCCTCGTGCTCCACATAGCCCGCCAAAAGAGCCTCGACATTGGCGCGGCGGGCACGTTGTGCGATCGACCCGCCCAGCGAACCGGCGCCGGCGAAGGTGACGCGGACCGGCTGGCCCGATCGCGCCGCGACGGCGGCAATGTCGAGCACGCGTTCCGGCTGCTTGCGCGTTTCGAGCGCCCCAACGAACAAGAGCGAGATCTCGTCGGTGGGCGGCGCCGGATACGCGGTTCGAAGCGGATGGACGACCGGGTTGGGGAACTCGAGCAGCGCGCCGCTCAATCCGAGCCGGCGCAGGAAGGCGGCGCCCTCCTGCCCGGGCACGATCCCCCCGCTGAGGCCGTGAAGGAATCGACGGCGGAGTCCGTTGGAGACGACGCCGCGCCTTCTGCCGGAGCCATCGTGGGACTCTGCCCAAGCGAGCGCGGGCGTCCCTGAGCGGAGGCACCACCGGCGAGCAAGCCAGCAGCCCGGCTCCCCCCACCCGCCGATGAGGACGACGTCAGGTGCGAAGGCCTCCAGCTCGGCGCCGACGTCACCGGCTATGGCGCGGCGGGCCGTGCGGTGGTCATAGGCCGGGTCGGAGCGGCGCGTCCATTGGCGGCCGGGGACTCGGTCGTGGAGGTAGAGGACCCGCCATCGTCCCGGGGCGCCGGATTCGACGGCTTCGAACAGCGCGTCGCGGTACGGCGCGGGTCCGTTCGTGACGAACATGGCGCGGGGATTGCCCGCGGTCATCGCTCCAGGGCCAGCACGGGGCCCCGCTCGGCCACGACGCGGAAACCGTGTCCCCCGACGAGCCGCTGCCGCAACTCGGCCGAGGTGACTTTGCGCCCGGCGAAGGCCGTGTCGTGCAGCTCGATGATCATCTGCCGGCACCGCGTTGACAGGGCGTCCTCGGGAATGATGAATGCGGCTTCCGACCCCTCGACGTCCGACACGAGGGTGTAGTCGTCAAGCGCGAAGCGCTCGACGAGACCGTCGAGGGTGACCGCGCTCACCGGGCGGTCCTGGGGTTCCCAATCCTGGGGTTCCCTATCGACGGCCACCCGAGCGGCGAGCGTGTCCGGTCCGATGTGGAGGCGCACCTCATGCACTCCCGACGGGGCTATCGCCGCGTTGACCAAGTCCCACTTGCGCACTCCGGCGTGTGAACCGATATTGCTCTCCAGAACGGGGATAACGTCGGCATTCGCCTCAACGCCAATGTAGCGCCGCCCAGCATTCAAGCGTGCTAAGACGTGGGCGCCGGTGATGCCAAGGCTGGCGCCGAGTTCGACTACGTCTTGGCAAGGGTCGAGAAACCGCCGGATAAAGGCCAGCTCGGCCCGCTCGTACTGCTGGGAGAACAGCAAGGCCTTGACCCGTGGGGAGTAGGCCTCATGGCTGGTGTCGAAGGTGATGCCCCCGATCCGGATCCGGTCGCTGGTCGCCACACCGGCGATCCGCCCGACCGCAGGTGCAGCAAGGGCCCGGCCCAGTTCCCGCTTCAGCCGCCGCGGCCAGGACCGACGCCGGAGCGGGCGCGAAACCCTCCCCAGGTGTGCCTCGCGCACCTCAGCCCACGTGCGGTCGGCGGTGTGGGCCCAGCGGTATTCGGCGGCTCGGCTGCGGCCTCGTTTCGCCATCGCCTGGCGCAAGTCCTGGTCTCCGAGCAGCTTCAAGGTTTGAGCGGCGATGCTTGCCGGGTCGTAAGGGTCGAAATAGAGCGCCGCGCCCTGCGCGACTTCCGCCGTCGGCGGAATGTCCGATATTGCCAGCCGGGCGCCGCATGCCATCGCCTCGAGCAGGATATTGGGACAGTTTTCGCACCGAGAAGCGAAGACGGTGACGGAGGCATGGGCGTATGCCGCCGGCAAATAGTGGGCAGGCCACGGACCGGTCAGCAGGACGTCGTCCTGCAAGTCGTGGCGCGCGATCTCCCGCCGCACCTGGTCGACGTAGAACCGCCGGGAGACGGGGCCGACGAGAAGCAGCCGGTGGTTCAGGGCGTGGTTGCGCTTGAGCGAGGCGAACGCCCTGACCACCTCGAGCTGCCCTTTGTACGGTTCGACCGTCGAGACGTAAAGGAGGTAATCGGCGTCGGGGAGCCACCCGGGCCGGACGCCTGGTGGCGCGGTCCGGAATTCGTCCCCTACTCCGTGGGGGATCACGGCCGTGCGCTCGAGCGGGCCGCGGACACGATCGCTCACGACGCGTCGGCCGTGGTTCGAGAGGAAAACAACGAGGTCCGCCCGGCGAGTGCTTCTCATCAAGACGTGCTCAAGGAATCGCAGGCGCGCCCGGGTATAGCCCAAGGGATACCGGCGTCGCTCGGCGATCTCGAAGGGCATCAGGTTTTGGAGGATCGCCACCGTCGTGCAGCCCCGCGGCCGCACCGTCGGGACGATCCCGTTGGGGCAGACCAGCGCATCCGATCCTCGCCGCCACGCGACCAGCGGCAAGAAGGCCTCAGTCCAGGCCCCCCGCAGCAGCGGATGCCGCAGCCACGAGGGCGCCCGTGTGACCCGCACGCCGCGGCCCGGCGCCGGGAGCTCCAAATCGCGCCTCGCGAGAACCTCGACCGACAAGTCCGGCGTCCGGACGTCCTGGGCGACGAGGCGCTGAAGGTAGGTGACGCCGCCGCCTTGGCCGACCGAGACGGCGTCGAGCAGAACCTTCACGAGGTGGCGCCCGGGCTCGCGGCGACGAGCGTGGGCGCGTGGTGTCCCCCGGGGGCGCCAGGCGCCGGTCGCCAGGTCAGGCACCGGCCGGCGACCACGGCGCCCAGGCTCACGGCGCCGACCACCGACAAACATTGCAGGATCGTG
>JAHFUQ010000082.1 GCA_023265045.1 Acidimicrobiia bacterium | reverse complement strand
TGAGCGCCGTCAGCGACGAACATATCGACCGCTGCTTCGCCAAGATGCGCCGCCTCGGCGCGAGCCGCAGCCACATGAATCAGGCGCGGTCGCTCATGAGCGGAGCGTTCAAGTGGGCCCGCCGCCGGAAGCTCGTCATGCGCAACCCCCTCGCCGGATACGAGTTGCCGAAGAGCAAGTACCAGTCGCACGAGGTCGTCCCGCCCGAGGTCGAAGAACTTGTCGCGCTGCTGAACGCCGCCGTCGAGCGGATTCCTGACGTCGCGCCGGTGCTGTCGCTCGCGGCCACGACAGGGATGCGGCGTGGTGAGCTGAGCGGGCTGCGCCGGTCGAGTCTCGACCTGAAGGGCGGCCGCCTGCTCGTCGAACGGGCCGTCAGTGACGCCGGTGGCCACGTCGTCGAGAAGGGGACGAAGACGCACCAGACCCGCTGGGTGAGCGTGGACCCCGCGACAGCGGATTTGCTTGCCCGCCATATCGACGAGATGGACAGCCGAGCCGCCGAGGCTGGCGCGCAAGTTGCAAGTGATGCCTTCGTGTTCTCCCTCGAGGCCGACTGTGCGAAGCCGATGCGCCCCGACTACATGACCCGCCGGACTGCCCAGCTCCGCAAGGATCTGGGCCTAGCGGGCGGCAGCTTCGACGCCACCATCCTCGCTCTGCGGAAGTTCACGAGCACCGAGCTGATGGACGCCGGCTTCAACCCGAGCCTCGTGAGTGGCCGCCAAGGCCACACGGTGCAGGTCATGCTGCAGCA
Organism: Acidimicrobiia bacterium; assembly: GCA_023265045.1. GTDB lineage: Bacteria > Actinomycetota > Acidimicrobiia > Acidimicrobiales > AC-14 > JAHFUQ01. The sequence continues at coordinate 15,470 of JAHFUQ010000082.1, read as the reverse complement.
CTACTCCAAGGCCCGACGCTCCGCCGACCGCGCTGCTGCCGAACATCTTGGACGGCAGGTTCACGGGACTCGCGCCTCCGACTTCATGCAGTAAGACAGCGTTTTCCGGTTCGCAACTCAGGACAAGGGGGGAGGCCGCCGCCGGCCTCCCCATCGCTCGCTCGCCGCTCGAACCGGACCCGACGCAACACCTGGTTTCGGCCGTAGGTCATGCGTCGTCCGTAGACTTGAGACTGATGACTTCGACTCGGAGTAGTCGCTTGGGGCCGGAGGCGCGACCGGTCGCTGTACCCGACGACGTAGATAGCGCGACGATCCAGAAGCTCGACGGGATCATCGAGCTCCCCCTGCGCGTGCGGTGGAGCGGCCCGCCCAAGAAGTACGACCTCCGGAAGCGGGAGGACCGGCTGCGCGTCTACGAGCAAGTCCTCCGCGAAGGCAACGACGAGGATGTGCGTCGCTACATCGAGGTGAACGAGCTCCTTCGCCTTTGGGACGATCTGGTGTTGCCGACCTACGTTCGCCGCGCCTGGGTCGATTGGTTCCGGCGGCGCGGAGTCTCGCACCTTGCGTGCTGAGCCCACTCCAGCGACGCGTCGCCACGATCTTGCGGGATCTCCCAGAAGCGAACGGATTCGCCCTGGCCGGTGGCGCAGCGCTGATCGTGCATGGGCAGATCAGCCGGCTCACCCGTGACCTCGACTACTTCGCGGTCGATCCGACGTCAGTCGACCGGCTGTTGCCAGCCTTTGTAGGCGCCGCTCGTTCAGCCGGACTGACCGTGATCGAGGAGCAGGTCGCCCCGGGCTTCGCTCGCTTGTCTGTCGCCGATGGACCGCAGCAGACAGGGGTCGACCTCGCCGCCGACGCTCGACTGCTACCCGCCGAAGCCAGCGACCTCGGGCTGGTCCTCGCTGCCGAGGAGCTGGCGGTCGACAAGGTCCTGGCCATTTTCGGCCGAGCCGAGGCGCGTGACTTCGTCGACCTCGCTGCGGTCGAGGCTCGTTTCGGGCTCGGACACCTCTGCGCTCTCGCGTCCAGGAAGGACGCCGGGTTCAGCCGATCGGTGTTCGCGTCGATGCTTTCGCGGTTTGGTCGTCTGACCCGGGATGAGTTCGATGTCGACGACGAGCTCTTTGGCACGACGGTGGAGGCCGTCGACCGGTGGCGCGCGACGCTCCAGGAGGAGGGGAATGGCTAATCGCGGACGCACTCCGAGGGCGGTGCATGCGACGGCTACGGGCCCCGTCCCTATTCGTTGAATTCTGATTGCGCCGTGCCCGCGCCATCGTCGATCGCGCCATCGTCCAGCTGATCGAGCAGCGAAGCGAGGCTTCGCAAGACATCGCGGGCGCTGTCGATGTTGCCGAGTTGGTCCCGTAGGAGGGTCCGCGCTCGCAGCCGCAGGAACTCGTCGAGGCGGGGGTGCACGTCCTCCTGCACTCGACCGAGGTACTCGGTGGACCCGTCGGAGTACACGCGCATGCGGTGCCCCGGGTCAGGCCAACTGAAGAGGTACTGCTTGTAGTCCTCCAGAGTCTCGGGCGTCCCGAGGACGGCGTCGAGCATGACCATCGGGTCGAGGCCGTCCTCGCCGGCGTCCGGCGTGGAGACGCCGACTCCCTCCCAGGCGCTTGGTGGCGTCAGGAACCGGCCCCGGTCAGGCAGTGAGCCTGCCCGTCAGCTTGCCCTCGAAGTGGGCGCCGGCGTTCCACTCGCTGTAGGCCACCGTGCCGTGTAGGCCTGCGAACTGGCCGGTGCCATCCGCGAAGTCGATGCTGTCGTGTTCGTCCTGCGGGTTGCCGTACGAGGGGGTCCCGCGCTGCTGGCCCGAGTTCCCCGGTACGCAGAACCGGCCCGTCGACGGGCCCGAGATGTTGCTGTTGTCCGAACGCAGGGTGAGGGTGAATGTGCCGTCGACGTCGAAGCAGCTCCGTCCGGCTCGTTCGAACGTCGGGCCATAGATGTACACCAGGTCGGCGATCCCGAGACCGCCCAGGTCAACCACGGCGCACTCGTCTCCGGCCACGTCGGGCAGGCACCTCCCCTGGTAGTCCGGTCGTGAGAGGTGGGCCGAGTAGGACCCCTCTATCTCGAGTGACGTGCTCGCCGTGGCTGGGCCCGCAGCCAGGACAACGGCGCCCATGGTCGCGATGGTCGTCAACACGTGACGTCGAAGTTCCCGAAATCCCAGGCCCCAGTGTGCCTTGTCCCCGGGTGTCCGCCGGCGGATCATGATGTCCTCGCCGGCTGAGCCGCCTTTGCGTCGTGCTTCGTCCGCCACCGGGCCCCCAGCGCCACCAGCCCGGCGCCGAGGGCGGCGATGACGGTCTGGACGGGCCAGTACGCGGCGTCGAGGTGGCCCTCATCGCGCACTGAGGCGGTCTGGATGGGAAGGACGATCAAGACCGCGACGGCGAGCACGGCCCAGGCGATCCTCCGGTTGGGCAGGAGGCGCCCGAGGGGGACGCCGAGAAGGAGAACAAGGGTGAGTTCCATTGGCGGGACCTCCGTGATCGGTTGGAGTGTTGCTCCCGCAGCATGAGGCGTGGCGGCTTCGCCGTCATCGGCGTTGGCACCGAACTTCTGGTCAGTACTGGCTCGGGCTCGGCCCCTGCGTGGTGGCACGGAGGTAGGTGAGGACGGCGAGCACCCTGCGGTGGTCGTCGTGGGAGTCGGCCAGGTCGAGTCGGGTGAGGATCGACCGGATGTGGCTTTCCACGGTGCGCTCGTTCAAGTGGAGGGTCCTGGCGATGGCGCGATTGGATCGACCCTCGGCCATCTGTGCGAGCACGTCCTGCTCGCGTGGGGTCAACATGTCGGTCCGATTATGGCGGCGCGACGGTCGCAGCAACGAAGCCACGACCTCCGGGTCCAGCGCCGTGCCGCCGGCGCCGACGCGCTGCAGGGCGTCGAGGAAGTCGTCGATGTCGAGAACCCGGTCCTTGAGCAGGTAACCGAAGGAGCCGGAGGTGGCGAGGTCGACCGAGTGTCGGGTCTCGACGTGCTGGGACAGCAGCATGATCGGCAGGTCCGGGTCGCGCCGACGGATCTCACGAGCGGCACGTGCCCCGTCGTCGGTCATGTCCGGCGGCATGCGGATGTCGATGATCACGATGTCGGGTTCGAACTCCTCCACCGCGTCCAGTAGCGAGGACGCGTCGGAGACCTTCGCCACCACATCGTGTCCGGCGTCGATCAGCAGGCGAACGATGCCCTCGCGCATCAGGGCCGAGTCCTCTCCGATCACGACGCGCATGGCAGAACCGCCTCCACGCTCGTGCCGGCCCCCGGCGAGCTGTGCACGCGCAGGCAGCCTCCGAAGGTTGCGACGCGGTCAGCGATTCCGGTGAGACCCGTGCCGCGGTCGGGGGCCGCGCCACCGGCGCCGTCGTCGACGATCCGCAGGATCAGCGATCCGCCTTCGTGGCACAAAGTGATGTCGATCGCGCTGGCGTTGGCGTGCTTCAGCGCGTTGGCCAGCGCCTCGGCCGCGACGTAGTACGCGGCGGTCGTCACCGCCTCCGGCAGCTGGGTGTCGTCGCTGAGGTCGAGGTCGAGGTCGACGGACACCGGACACGACCGCACCAGCGCGCGCAGCGCGGTGGCGAGCCCGTCGTCGAGCGCGCTGGGGCGCAAGCCGTGGGCGATGTGGCGCAGCTCGCCCACCGCGATCTGCAGCTGTTGCACGGCCTTGTCGAGTGTCGTGCGAGCAGGGTCGTCGTCGCCGAGCGACCGCTCGACTCGGCGAAGGTCGAGTCCGAGTGCGACCAGGCGTTGCTGGGCGCCGTCGTGGAGGTCGCGCTGCAGTCGGCTGCGCTCGTCGTCGGCCGCCTGCACGAGGCGGGCCCGGCTGGCGGCCGTTTCCTCGAGGGCGCGGCGGACCTCGAGCTGCAGGCGACTGATCTCGACCGGCAACCGGGCTTCTCGCAGCACCTCGGCCACCAGCCCTCGACGCCCTTCGGTGGCTGCCCCCGGGACGGCGAGCGCGAGGATCTCGCCTGACACGCCGACGGGGATTCCGGCGTTCGACGGCGGGATCACCTCTCGGCCTCCGGCGTCGATCCACCGGTCGTCCCGCTCGTCGCCCGGCAGCCGGCACAGCAGCCGCAGATCCGGATCGCCCAACGCCGATTGAAGGGTACGTTCCACCTGCTCAGGTGGAGCCCGACCATCGCGCACGTCGGTCACGAACCGGTTCACCGTCGCGAGCGCGATCCGACGATCGGCGTAGAAGCGACGGTCGATGACCGGCTGCACTCGACGGCGCAGCGGGTTGATGCTCAGGGTGCACGCCACGGCGGCCAGGCCGGTTGCTCCTGGTGACCCGCGACCGAGCACGAGACCGGCGGCCAGGGCGGTCAACGCGAACATCGACGCCAAGAGGCCGCTGAGCGTTGTGTAGACGAGGGACCGGCTGATGAGCCGGTCGATGTCGTAGAGATCATGGCGAAGGATCGCCACCGCGATGGCAGTGGGGAACGCCGCGAACAGGATTCCGAGCGCGGCGACACCCAGCGGAACAACCGCGCCGAAGAGCACGACCGACAGCACGCATGCGAGAAGGGCGCCCGGCAGCAACGGCGCGATCAGGGCGAACCAACGAATCTGCCAGCGAACCGCGGCGGTCTCGCGCCGGTAGCGGACGACCACCGACACCATCGCGACAGCCAGGACGACCAGCAGCCCGAGCGTCGACAGTGCGCCGACAGCGTCGACGACGCCGGGCGAAACATCGATCGGCGGACGACCTGGCACGGTCCCGCCGCCGGCGACGTAGGTCTCGGGGTTGAACACCGCGACGGCCTGCACGACGAGCGGAACGACGACCGACGCCACGCCGAGCTTCCACCACCGCGACGACACCAAGCGACCATCGGGGAACAACAGGGCCAAACCCACCACCGGCAGGTAGAGCCAGCCATAGGCCCCTGCACTCACCACGCCGAGCACACGGGCGGCGGGCCACGGCGTCGTCGGACCGGTCGCGGTGGCGCCCCATGCCTCGATGGCCAGCACCACCAGCGGCACGGTCCCCAACGCCACCAACAGCGTGCCGATCACGTTGTCGGGACGGCGCGCCACCACGAGCAGACCCAAGAGCACTGCTGGCGACGTCACCGCAACGACAGCGGCGATCTGCGCCGCGCTCGACGACTCCGAGGGAATACCGGCAGCGACGAAGATCACCGCGGCCGCCACCGCGACCACGGCGAGCCCTCGAGCCCACGCAAGCCAGACGCTCACCTCGCCATCATCGACGACGCAACGGGCCAGCACCACCGTGGCAGCACCGGACTGCGATCAGTTCCATCGCGAAGCCATGGCCACGACATCGCGCCATCGCCAGCTGGCAGTATGCGGGTGGGCGGGTCGGGCCACGTAATCGCCGTCCTCGTCCCGGGAGACGGCCTCGGGCCGGCACTGCGTCCGCTGGTCCGCTCGACGGCGCGCGCTCGGAGCCCGCGCCACGCCGACGGAGGCGATCGGCCGGCAGTCGCTAGCGGCCTGCCCTTCGCCGGCTGACGGACGGCTTACTGCGAGGACGACGACGCACGGCCGCGCCGAGCTGTCGTCCTGTCAATTGGTGTTGTAGAGGTGGGAACCAACGCCGGCGTCGCCGGGGCGGCGGAACGAGAACCGCGAGTGCCCGAACCAGCTGAAGACGGCGGTCAGCCCCAAGCCGGCGGCCTGCGCGACCAAGACCGGCAGCGTCAGGATCTCCACGGCGAACCACAGGATCACCGCGTTCACCACCAGCGCGACCAGGTACACGGCCCAGAACCTGACGAGGTCCGCGAGGAAGCGACCGCGGACCCGGAAGACGACCCACCGGTGCCCGGCGTAGCCGTGCAGCACCCCGATGACGTGGGAGACAAGCAGCACCAGCAGGTAGTGCAGTCGCGGGAAGAGCAGGTGGGTCGCGGCAAAGACCGCGTAGGCGAAGGCCGAGTTGTAGGCGCCGACGGCGACGAACCGCACCCGGCGCCACGACCCCGCCCGCCCCACGTCGCTTATCCTCCTCCCAGGTCGAACGCCGGCCCCGTCGCCGCCGCGGGTCCCCATCTCCACCACGAGGCTAATGGCGGCGCCGTCCCCGGAGCCGCCCGGTGACGTCTTGGTCGCCAAGACCGTGAAACGTCGTTGTTCTGGCACTGTTGTGACACTATACTACATCGTTGGAGTCGACCGTTGTCGACAAGCAGAACAACACCTGAGGCCCAAAGTATGCGCAAGACGATGAAGCGGGGGGAAGACCGGGGTTCGCCGGCACGGCGTCCGCGATCTCGAGGCCGCCTCGGGTGTCTCGGCGCGACGACCGCGCTGCTCGCGCTCGGCGGCAGCCTGGCGGTCGACGCAGTCGCCCGCGCGTCGCCGGTCGAGATCACTGACATGACCCTTTCCGTCAACCGCGACCGCCTCGATGTGCACGCGGCTGTCGTCAGCCACGTCGCCGAGGCGCGCGCCGCGGAGGCCCAGTGGGTGCTGGCGCCCGCCGGCTCGCGGCGGCCGTGGGCTGAACGGGCCTTCGAGTCGGCCGTGCGCCGCACCCGCATCGCCCCCAACGGGAGCTTCCGCGCCTCGTGGACCGCCCCGGTCGCCGCCCCGGCCGGCCGGTACGAAGCGGTCCTGTTCGTCCGTTCCGAGTTCGACGGGCGGATGATCCCGGTGGCGTCGACCCGGGCGCACACCCTGGTCGACGCGCCGGCGCAAGCGGCGGCGGCGCCTGTGCGGCTCCGAGCCCCGTCCGGCGATGCGTCGGTTGAGACCGCCACGGTCGCCGTTGACCCGTCGCCGAGCGGCACGCAGCCCATGAGGATCGAGGCGCGGGTCGCCGCCGACTCGGCCACGGAGACCCTGTTGTCCTGGTCGCTGATCGATGCCGGCCACGACCTGCGCCAATGGTGGAGTCGCCCGGCGCTGGTGGTCGGGGATTCCCGGCCCGTCCCCCCCGGCGGCGGCGCGACGGAGGTGGCCTTCTTGGCGGCTGAACCCGTGCTCGGGGGCCGCTTCCTCGTCCGCCTGACCCTTCGCTCGGGGGGCACGGTCGTCGACGACGTCCTCGCGCCGGGCCCGACGGTCGTCGAGCACGCCCGGGGCGTGGGGTTGCACGACGGCGGCGTGAAGCGCTCGGTTCTCCTCGGCGACCTGTCGCTCCGCCGCCTCGGGGTGGGCCCGGGAGTCCCCGAGGTCGAGGTCCAGAACGTCTCCGGCGCCACCCAGCGCGCCGAGGTGTTCTGGGCCTTGGCGACGGCGGGCAGCGTCCGGCCCTGGGAGAACGCAGTCGCTCTTTCGGCGCCGATCGCACGCGAGGTACCGGCGCAGTCGATGGCCCGCGTCTCGTTGCCCGCGCCGCCCGAGGACGCCGACCGCGGGCTGGTGTTCTCGGTGTGGGTGCACGAGGTGACCGCCGACGGCAGGTCGGTCCACAGCGACGGCCTGCAGGTCCCGTGGGGACGCCTGCTCATGAACCCCTTCGACCGGTCGTGATCTCCCCGGCGGCGGTTCGTAGCCCGCGGCTCGTGTTCGGCGACGAGCGCCGGGCGTCGACCAGTCGCCCCGACCGGCGCCGGCTGGTCGTGGCCGGGGCTGCGCTGTTTGCCGGGGTGGTCTGCGCGCTGCGCTACGCCACCCTCGTCGCCGGCCACGCTCCGCCGGGCATCGACACCGGGAACTGGCTGGCGTTCGGCCACGACCTGTTCAGCGGCCCGCTGCGGAGCGGTTCGGTCTACCCGCCGGTCGTGCCCCTGCTCGAACTGTTGTCGGTGCGGCTCTTCGGGCTGGGGCCGGGCGTCAGCGTCCTCGCCACCGCCGCGTCGCTGGCGCCTGCGGCGGCCCTGTTCGTGGTCCTGTACCGCCAGGGCCTCGCCGCCTGGGCGATCGGCCTTTCGGCCCTGGTGCTGACCGCGGCCTCCACCGGCGAAGCCACCGCGTGGGGGGGATTCCCCCAGCTCTTGGGCATCGGCCTGGTGATGGTCTTCCTGTGGCGGCTCGATGCGGTGCTGAGGCGGCGCTCGGTCCGCGGCGCGCTGGCGGCCGGCCTCCTGCTGGCCCTGCTGCTGGCGACCTCACACCTGATCGGCGCCTACGCGCTCGCGGCCGGCGCCCTGGTCGTCGCCGCGCACCTCTGCTTCCGGGTTCCCCAGTGGGGCCGTCCCGGCCGGTTCGCCTGTCTCGGCCTCGTGCTCCTCCCGTCCTCCGCCCTCGCCCCGCTGTACCTCCGGCTGGCCCGGACGGTCCTCGCCAGCGTGGGATCACGCCAGCCCACCACCGGCGGGGGCGTGAAGTTCTGGGCCTCCGAGCTGGAGTTCACCTACCGCGACGCGCGGCTGCTCTGGAGATCGCTCTTGATCGCGTCGCTGGTGATCCTCGCCTTCGAGATCGGGCGCCGCCGGGAAAGCCTCTGGATCCTGGCCGCCAGCATGTTTGCGGCCGCGCCGCTGCTGGCGCTGGCGACGCACGAACCCCGCTTCCTCTACCTCCTCGGGATGCCGGCGATGCTCTCCATCGGGCTGTGGATCGACGGCCTGCGCTCGGTCGCCGCCTTCGCGACCGTTCGCAAGGTTGCCGCCGTCGCGCTCACGGTGGGGGTGGCGTCCGCCACCCTCTCCGGGCTTGACCTGTTCCGTGTCCAGCGCGCCTACTACGGCGTCCTACGCCCCGGCACGCTGCAGGCCATCACCTGGCTGCACGACGCCTCCCCTGCATCGGCTGTCGTCGCCGTCAGCCCGCTGCGGGAGGCGCCGCTCGGTTGGTGGGTCGAAGGCGTCGCCCGCCGGAAGACCCTCTACGCGTCGCCTCTGCAGTGGCTGAACTTCCCCGAGGAGCGGGAGCGGGCCCGCACCGCCAACGGGATCTTCGCCCCGACCTTCCCCCGGCCGGAGGGCATCGAGCGGGTGTGCCGGGCCGGCGTCAGCGATGTCCTGGTCGCCAAGGCGTGGGGCGGGCTCGACGCCGCCGCGCTGGCCGACCTGCGGGTGTCCCACCCCGATGCGGTCGCGTACGAGAACGAGGACGCCATCGTGCTGTCGGCGGCGGCGTTGGGCTGCCCGCAGGCGCCATGACGGCGACGACGGAGAAAGGCGAGTAAGCGAATGGCCTTGCAAGTGGTCGCGAGCGGGCATGACGGGGTGGCGCCCGAGGTCGCCCCGCTGGTGTCGGTGGTGCTGCCCTGCCTCAACGAAGCCGGCTCGGTCGGCGCCTGCGTGACCGAGGCGCTCGAGAGCATGGCCCAAGGCGGCGTCACCGGCGAGGTGATCGTGGTCGACAACGGGTCGACCGACGAGTCCGCCCGGATCGCGGCCGCCTGCGGCGCTCGCATCGTGCACGAGCCGGTACGCGGCTACGGCGCGGCCCTGCGGGCGGGGTTCCGGGCGGCGTCCGGCGAGATCGTCGTGATGAGCGACGCCGACCTCACCTACCCTCTCGACCGCATCCCCGACCTGATCGCGCCCCTGATCGCGGGCGAGGCCGACATCGTCTACGGCGGGCGGCTCGAAGCCGCCAACCGCCGGAACATGCCCGCCCTCCACCGCTACGTCGGCACGCCGGCGCTCACCTTCGCCCTGGAGCGGGCGTCCGGCGGCCTCGGCATCCGCGACAGCCAGTCGGGGTTCCGGGCGTTCCGCCGGGCGACGATCGACCGCCTGGGCCTGCGCTCGTCCGGGATGGAACTGAACTCCGAGCTGCTGATCAAGGCCGGGCAGGCCGGGATGCGGGTCCGGGAGATCCCCACCGGGTATCGGCCGCGCGTCGGCCAATCGAAGCTGCGCACGCTGGCCGACGGTTGGCGCAACCTGCGCACGATCCTGCTCCTGGCGCCCGACTTGATCCTCATCTGGCCCGGCGCCCTTCTCGCCGCCGTGGGCGCGGCCATGACCGGCGCCGCCTTCGTCTCCCCCCAGGGCGTTGCCGTCGGGTCCCTCCGCTGGCAACCGGTCTTCTTCTCCAGCATCGCCCTCGTGGTCGGGGTGCTGGCCGTGCTCACCGGCATGCTCCTGGCTCACTGTTCGAAACTCGTGCCCGGGCGGGTGCGGGCGCGCTTTGCCTGGCTCGGGACGCCCCGCACGGCGTCGGTTGCGCTGGTGACGGGGGCGGCCGCCCTGGGGCTGGGCCTGCTCGCCGACAGCTACCTGCTGATGAACTGGGCCGGCGGGCACGAGGCGCCTTCGCGCGGCGCGGCGCTGGCTTCGCTGGCGCAATCCTCGATCATGCTGGGTTCGCTCGTCGGGGTGGCCGGGCTGGTGGCCCGCTTGCTGGTCGTGCGGCGCCCGTTCAGCCTCGTCGCCACCGGAACCCATGGCCCCGAATAGCCTGCGGGAGACGACCGGCGCCCCGTCGGGCGCCGCGGCGCCCGACCTGCGCGGGTTACGGGTCCTGACCACATGCGAGTTCCTGCCCTGGCGATCGTGCGGCGGGTCCGACATCGTGGCGTGGCAGGTGGCGCGCCGGCTGGTCCGGTGGAACGCCGAGGTGGCGCTGGTGACCGGGCGCCCCCACGGTGAGCAGGGCGTGCTCGAGGAGGAGATCGAGGGCGTTCGGGTGATCGGGGTGCCGACGGTCGAACTGAGCCGGCGCCTGGGCGTGGAGCTGACCGTCCCCCGCGGGATCTGGCCCGAGCTGCGGCGGGCGGCGGCCGAGCTCGCCCCCACCGTGGTCCACGCCCACAGCCTCCATTTCCCCAGCTCGGTGGCGGCCGCCGCCTTCGCCCGACGGGCGAGGCTGCCCTTAGTCCTCACGGCCCACATCGGCGGCCTCGACCGGCTCCCCCTGGCCGTGCGGGCCGCGACGGCGATGTACGAGCGGACAGTGGGCCGCCTGCTGCTGGCGAGGGCCCGCGAGGTCGTCGCCGTCTCCGACGCCGTCGCCGCCCACGTGCGCCGGCGCGCGCCAGAAGGCGTGGTCGTCAGCGTCGCGCCCAACGGGGTCGACTGCGCGGAGTTCGCCCCCGACGGCGCGGCGCGGGCCACCGATGTCCCGCCCCACGTCGTCTTCGTCGGCCGGTTGATCGCCAACAAGGGCGCCGATCTGGTGGCCGAGGCCCTCGCCGCCCTCGGGCGCTCCGGCGAGCAGTTCACCGCCTCGTTCGTGGGCGACGGCCCGCTGCGTGACCGGCTCGAGCGCCGCGTGGCCGACCTCGGCCTCTCCGGCCGGATCGCTTTCACCGGGGCGGTGCGGGACGTGGCCGCCCGTCTCCGGCGGGCGGATGTCCTTGTGCGCCCCTCGCTCACCGAGGGTCTGCCGCTGGCCGTCCTCGAGGCCATGGCCAGCGGGACGTGCGTCATCGCCTCGGACATCCCGGGCAACGCCGACCTGATCGAGCACGGGGTCAGCGGGCTGCTTGTGCCGCCCGGATCGCTCGCCCGCTTGACCGACGCGATCGGCGGCGCCGTCCGCTCGACCGAGCTGCGTCGCCGCCTGGCCGAGGGCGGGGCCCGGGTCGCGGCCCGGCACTCGTGGGACGAGACCGCGCGCGTGACGTCGGCCGCGTTGGCCCGGGCGGCATCCCCGGCCGTTCGCTAGCCGATCGATGGCGCTGCGGGTCGGGATCATTGGGGCCGGCTGGGTGGCGTGCGCCCGCCACATCCCCGCCTACCGACGCCACCCGCAGGCCGAGCTGGTCGGGATCTTCGATCGCCATCCGGAGCGGGCGCAGGCCGCGGCCGCCAAGCACGGCGCGGCCCAGGCGTGCGCGAGCGTCGAGCAGCTCTTGGACCTCCGACCCGATGTGGTGAGCGTGTGCACGCCGCCCTGGACCCACGCCACGGTCGTCCGTGATGCCCTGGCGGCTGGGGCGCACGTGCTGACCGAGAAGCCGATGGCGATGAACGAGGTGGACGCCCAGGCCATGGCGGACGCCAGCCGCGCCGCGGGCCGGATCCTCACCGTCTCGCACAACTTCCTGTTCTCCCGGGCGGTCCGCCAGGCCGACCGGGCCCTGCGCAAGCTCGGGAGCGTGGCGTACGCGGCGGGGATCCAGCTGAGCAGCCATCGGCGACGCCTGCCGGCCTGGTACGAGCAGCTACCCGGCGGGCTCCTGTTCGACGAGCTGCCGCACATGGTGTACGTGCTGGATCACTACATCGGGCCCCTCACACTGGAGTCCGTGCGGGCCGTCCCCCGACCGGGGCGCTCGTCGCCGGCGAGCTGCGAGATCCTCGTTCGAGGCCCCCGGGCGACCGGCCAGATCGTCACCGTCTTCGACAGCCCGGTGTCCGAATGGCACGTCGGGCTGGTCGCCGAGCAGGGCGTCGTCGACGTGGACCTCTTCCGGCAGTTCGCGGTGCCGGTGCCCCAGGACGACGACCACGGGCCGCTCGACGTCCTGCGGTCGTCGGCGCTCGGAACGTGGGGTCACGCCCGGGGGTTCATGACGTCGGGCCTGTCGCTGGCGGCCGGGCGCATGACCTGGGGCCACGGCGGCCTCGTCCGCCAGTTTGTCGACGCCGCCCTTGGGCAGGCGCCCCCGCCGGTCACCCTCGACGACGCGGTCGCCGTCGTGCGGCTGACCGACCAGATCGTCGCCCAGCTCCCCGCCGGCTGAGGCGTCGCCCAGCTCCCGCTCAGGCCGGGCGGTGGGCCTTGAGTTGGGCCCGGTAGCGGGCGTGGGCGGTCGAGACGATCAGCACGCAGCCGACGGCGACGAGCACGACAGCCCAGTTGACCAGCTCGGAGGTGTGGGCCCCGCCCGTACCGACGAGGTTGGCCGCCGAGGAATCGGTGACCACGGTGATGGCCGCGGTGAGCGTCAGGGAACTGCCGTCGGGCGCCTTCCCGGCGGCGGTGATGGTGTGGCTCCCGAGGGCGGTGTCGGCCGGGATGGCGTAGGTGGCCGAGAACGTGCCGGTGGCGCCGGCCTGCGCCGTCCCCAGCGTGGCAGGCGCCGACGTGAGCGTCGTGACGATCGAGCTGGCGGGGGCGTACCCGGACCCGCTCACGGTCACCTGCTCGTTGCGCTGGAGGGACGCCTTGCTGACCGTCAACGCGCCCTGACTGTCGTAGATCGCACCCGCGACGCCACCACCGGCGAGCACCGACAGAAGGACGGCGACCCCGCCAGCCAGCACGCGCCATAGCCTCATCGTCCGCCCCCCATCGGTGGCGGAAACGTACCGCGGCGCGAGGAACCCCACGGTAGACCGCCCCGCCAGCTGGCCCGGGGCCCGCAACGCCGGCTACTCCTTCGCCGTCGCTCGGCGGGCCCGGGCCGGGCGGGTGGCGGGCGTGGAGCCGTTGCGGGGCGGCGCCGGAAGAGGGGCAGGCACGACGTCGGCGAGGGCGCGCCGCAGGTCGTCGCCCTTGAGCGTCTCCTGGCGGACGAGCGATTCGGCGAGCGCCTTGAGCAGGCCCTTGTTGTCAACCAGCACCTCCCGGGCGACCTGCTCCTGGTCGTCGAGGATGCGGCGGACGGCGTCGTCGAGGTGCTCGAGGGTGGGCTGGGACACCTCCTTGGTGAGCAGGTAGTCCCGTCCCAGGAACACCTGGCGGGTGTCGTGGAGGACCCGCACCCGGCCGACTCCGGCGCTCATCCCGAACCGCCCCGCCATGTCCCGGGCCAGCTCGGTGGCCCGGGCCAGGTCGGCCTCCGCCCCCGCCGAGGGCTGGCCGAAGACCAGCTCCTCGGCTGCGATCCCCGCCATCGCGACGGCCACGCTGGCCAGCATGTCGTCGCGGGTGGGCAGCACGGTGTCATCGCCCAGCATGGCCAGGTGCCCCAGGCCACGGCCCCGGGACACGATCGACAGCTTGTCGAGGGCGCCGGCCTTGCCCAGGGCGGCTGCCACCACCGCGTGGCCGCCTTCGTGGAAGGCGATGCGCTTGCGGTCCTTGGCCGACAGCACGCTGGCCTTGCGCTTGGGGCCGCTGGTCACCCGCTCCACCGCCTCGTCGAGGTGGGACCGCACGATCGAGCGAGAGCGCTCCCGCACCGCGAGCAGGCCTGCCTCGTTGAGCACGTTGGCCAGGTCGGCCCCGCTGAAGCCGGGGGTGGAGGCGGCGATCTCGCCCAGGTCCCGCTCGGGGTCGGCCAGGGGCTTGCCCCGGGCGTGGAGGCGGAGGATGTCGAGGCGGCCGGCCACGTCGGGGCGTTCGACGGTGATCTGGCGGTCGAAGCGGCCCGGGCGCAGCAGGGCGGGGTCCAGGATGTCGGGGCGGTTGGTGGCCCCCATGACCACCACCCCCTCGGAGGGCGAGAAGCCGTCGAGCTGGACGAGCAGCTCGTTGAGGGTCTGCTCGCGCTCGTCGTGGCCCCCGCCCAGCCCCGCCCCCCGCTGGCGGCCCACGCCGTCGAGCTCGTCGATGAACAAGATGGCGGGCGCGGCGGAGCGGGCCTGGGCGAACAGGTCACGCACCCGGGCCGCTCCTACGCCGACCAGCGACTCCACGAACTCCGAGCCCGACACGCTGAAGAAGGACGCCTGGGCCTCGCCCGCCACCGCCCGGGCCAGCAGGGTCTTGCCGCACCCGGGCGGGCCCTGCAGCAGGATGCCCTTCGGGGGCAGCACGCCCATGGCCTGGAAGGCCGAGGGGTCGGCCAGGTAGTCCCGCACCTCGGCCAGCTCCACCACCGCCTCGTCGGCGGCGGCCACGTTGGCGAAAGTGAGGGCGGCGGGGGAGCGGGCCACCCGCTTGTCGCCGATGCGCCCGAAGGCCCGCAGCCCGCTGGCGCCGCCCCCGCCCGAACGGGTGAGGAAGAAGAACAGCAGGGCGAACAGGTTGGCCAGGATCACCAAGGGCAGCAGGAACTGCGCCACGAAGCGCACCAGCTTCTTCACCGGCTGGGAGTCCACGTTGATCTTGGCCCCGCCGGCGAACAGGGTGCGCACCAGGTCGTTGGTGGCGGCGTCGCTGTGGGGGTAGGCGGCGTAGAAGCGGATCGGCGGGGCCCCGATCTGGAGCACCAGCCGTCCGGTCACCCGGGAGTCCTCGTCGAGCAACCGGGCGGTGACCACCCGCCGCTCCACCGCCCCCTGCAGCACTGCGTCGAGGCTGACCCGCTGTCCCGGCGACGCCGGGCGTAGCACCCAAAGGGCGCCGCCGTAGAGGGCGAGGAGGACGAGAAGGCTGGCGGCCAGGGCCCGCGCCGGCCGGCGCGCCGTGCGCTCGGACGCAGGCGTGGCTCTGTCGGCCTTGGGCGGACGGTCCTTCGATGGGGCGTTGGCGGCCGGCTCGGTCATCGTGGCTCCTTCGGTGCGGCGCTGACTGCCACCGCGCCGGCCAGGGCCCATGCGGCGCCCTCCTCGTCGCGGCGGTGGGCAAGGACGAATGTGCAAACAAACGCGGTGGCGGCCACGCCGCCGGCCACCATGAGGCCGAGCGCGGGACCCGCCTCGGAGGCGGCCAAGCCGAGAGGCCGGACCATAGCGTGCTCGCCCCCCATGACACCGGGGGCCTCGATGGGGGCCGAGGCCAGGCCGGGGGCGGACAGGGGACCGGCCGGACCGGGCACGGCGGCGGGCGAAGGGCTGGGC
>JAHFUQ010000218.1 GCA_023265045.1 Acidimicrobiia bacterium | reverse complement strand
CGCCTTGGCCGGCTGGGCCGACGGCGGAGGCGCGGCGGCGGGCGCCATCTGCTCCAGGCGGGCCTCGATCCGGGTGATGTCGTCGCGCGTCGCGAGCCCCAAGGCGCCGATCTGCTCGCTGATCTCCCGACGGATGAGCTGGCGGAGCTCCTCACCCCCCTTGCGGCTGCGCTCGAGCAGCTCGTCGATGGCTTTCTGGGCCTTGCTCTTCTGGACCTCGCCCGCCTTCACGAGGTCCTTCACGAGCGCCTCGGCCCGGTCCCGGCTCAGGTCGAAGAAGGCGGCGCCGGCCTCGAACGAACGCCTGAAGAGATCGTCACGCCCCATCCGGGGGAGGCTACCAGGGGGCCGTTTCGGCAGGGATTACGCTCAGCGGCGGTGATCCCGCTCAAGGATTACAACCCGACGCGGCGTTTCCCGTACGTCACGGTCCTCCTCATCCTCGTCAACGTCGGGGTGTACGTCTTCATCCAACGGCCTTTCTCCAGCGATTCGGCTGCGGACGCCAAGTTCAGCTACGAGTACGCCGCCATCCCCTGCGAGGTGGTGACGGGGCGCCCGCTGACCACCGACGAGGTGGAGCGAACGCTCGGCAACGGCAACGACGAGGCCTGCCAGCGCAACGTGGAGCCGAGCACGCGCGCGGAGGTCTTCCCCAAGAAAAGCGTCTGGCTGGCGATCCTCTACTCGATGTTCCTCCACGGCAGCTTCCTGCACCTCGGCGGCAACATGCTCTACCTGTGGATCTTCGGCAACAACATCGAGGACCGCATGGGTCCCCTGCCGTACCTGGCCTTCTACCTCGTCTCCGGTGTGGCCGCGGCGGCGGCCCACATCGGCGTCCAACCCAACAGCACCGTCCCCATCATCGGGGCGTCGGGGGCCGTCGCCGGGGTGATGGGCGCCTACCTGGTGCTGTTCCCCGACGTCCCGATCCGCACCTTGCTCCTGTTCTTGCTCGTGTTCATCCGCGACATCCCGGCCAAGTGGCTGCTCGGGTTCTGGTTCGTCCTCCAGTTCTTCACCGGCTCGGGCTCGGGTGTGGCGTGGGTCGCCCACGTGGGCGGGTTCGTCTTCGGGGCGCTGGTCGCCTTCCTCCTGCGCGACAAGCTGCGACCATCGCGCGTGGCGATCGAGGCCTACTGACCGTGGCGAGCGATGGAGCGGCGCGGGCGGCGACGACGGGCCACCCCGTCGCCTGGTTCGCCGACGAGCGGGGGAGCGAACGCCGGCTGAAGGTCGCGTGGCGACCCGAACACCGCCTGATCGTGCTGAGCGTTTGGCGGGACGACACGTGCACGGCCACGTTCCGGCTTCCCGTGGCCGAAGCGCCGCGGCTGATCGCCGATCTCGTGGAGGCCCTCGGTCAAGCGGCTCTATCCGCTCCGATCCGGCGCTCCCGCCGCCGCTGCTGAGGGGCGACGGGGTCGCACGTGTTGCCCCCCAACGTCTGGTAGGCAAGGGGGGTGCCCCGGTTCGAGCCCTTTGCCGCCGTCCGATACCAACCCGAGCGCGTCGAGTTGGGCGACGTCGTCGCACCTCCTTACGACGTCATCGGCCCCGACGACCGCGCCCGCCTCGAAGCGCGCAGCCCTTTCAACGTCGTCCACGTCGACCTCTCGCGCGACGATCAGGCCCGGAACCGGTACGAAGCGGCCCGTTGCCGGTTCGACGAGTGGCTCGCGTCCGGGGTCCTCGCCGCCGACGACGCGCCAGGCTTCTACGTGTACGCCATGGGCTGGCGTGACGCCGAGGGCCGCCCACGCCAGACCACCGGGGTGCTGGGCGCGCTCGAGCTCGACGCCGACCGCGCGGGCGCGGTGCTCCCCCACGAGCGGACGATGGCGAAGCCCCTCGAGGACCGCCTCCGTCTCCTCCGGGCGTGCCACATCAACGTGTCGCCCATCTGGGCGCTGTCGCTGGCGAGCAACCTGGGCCCGCTGACCCAGCCCCCGGGCGGCCCGCTCGCGCGCTGCACCGACGACGACGGGGTGCACCACCGCCTCTGGCGGGTCACGTCGGCCGCCACGGTCGACGCCATCGCCGCGGCCGTCGGCGCCGCCCCCGTCGTCATCGCCGACGGTCACCATCGTTACGAGACCGCTCTGGCCTACCAGGCCGAGAGGCGCGCCGCGACCGGCGGCGCGCCGGGCGACTATGACACGACGCTCATGTACGTGACGCCGCTCGAGGACTCGGACCTGGGGGTGCGACCGATCCACCGCCTGTTGGCCGAGTTGGCGGACGGCTTCCCGCTGCTCGAGGCGTTCGCCGGTTTCTTCACGCTCGAATCCGCAGGCGCCCCCGGCGACGACCTGCCTCACCGCATGGCCGATGCGGGCGCGCTCGGCCTGGTGCTGCCCGGCCAGTCGTTCCTCCTCCGGCCACGGACCCGACCGACCAAGGGCGCGGATGGCGACGAGCTCGCCGACAGCGAACGGCTGGAGGCGGCGCTCGGCACGCTCCCCGAGCACCGCGTCGCCTACACGCCTGACGTGACAAACGTGATCGCACTGGTCGAGAAGGGCGAGGCCGACGCCGGACTCCTTCTCCGGCCCGCCACCGTGGGACAGATTGCGGCGGCGGCGCGGGCAGGCCGGCGGCTTCCGCAGAAGACGACGTTCTTCTACCCGAAGCCGCGCACCGGCATGGCGTTTCGTCAGCTGCGCGCCTAGGTCACGACGTCGCCCCCTCGATCTGGGAGCAGGCCGCGGCCAGCGCGGCACGGGCGCGCTTGGCGTGCCGGAGGGGCACCAATGACTCCGCCACCACCTCGGTGCGACTCTCGGTACGACCACCGGCTCGAAAGAAGCGCCGGCGCACGCGGCCCACGACGACAATCTCGACGTCAGGCGCATGATCGGTGGCGGACGCGGGCGGGTGCTCCCAGACCACCGGCACGCTCTCAGCTCGCTGGCCGGGACGGGGGACGGTGAGCTGGTACTCGGCAAGCACATCGCCGGACGGCAACTGCCGGAGCTGAACGGGCCGGGCCAACCGGCCAATGAGGACGACAATGTTCGTCATGACACGACCCCCTGTGGGCGTGGCGGGGTTGCTGCGCGGGGGAAGCGTCAGCCAAAGATTAGTGCGGGGGTACGACAGTCACCCCAGGGCTTGGAGGCGCTCCGCGGCGTCGGCCAAATCCGGGTCGGCGTCGGCCACCCGGGCGAAAAGCTCCCGCGCCCGAGGGGTGTCGCCCACGCGCTCGTACAAGTCGGCGAGGGCGTACCAGAGCCGGAGGTGATGCGCCTTGGGCGGGCGACGGGGAGGCGGAGCGAGGGGACCGCGCTCGAGCATACGGATGGCGCGCTGGAGCTCGCCTCGGTCGGCCAGGCTGCCGGCCACCACGATCCGGCCCTCGGTGACCAGCTCGGAACCGGGCGACGCCTCCCGCAACTCCTCCCAGAGAGCCTCGACCCTCTCGTGGTTTCCCAGCGCCCGGTACGAGTCGGCGATGACCGGGTGCTGCTCCACCGAACCGGTCAAGCGGGCGAACGCCTCGAGGTGGGCGATCGCCTGCTTCCACCGGCCCAGGTGGTAGAGCGCCAGCCCGGTCAGCTCCCGGATCGAGGGAACCGCAGGCGCCTCCTCCGCCAGTAGTCGAAGCATGCGGTATGCGTCCTGGGCCCGGCCTCGCTCGAACGCCCGCGCGGCCTCGGCCACCTGCTGTTCGACCTTGGCGAGCCGGCGCTCGTTGACTCCCTTCGCCAGTTCGCCCGACACCGCGGCCGGCGTGCGCCGGCGGGGGCGCGGGCTGGGGCTCGCGCCGGTTGCCGCGGAGCGCTCGACCGCCTGGTTCGCGCCGTCGCGCAGCGGCGTGCGCTCGCGCACCCACTCGTCGGGCGCCCACGGCGCCGGCGCCGAGCGCTCGGGCTCTGGGTTCCGCGGCTGGCGGCGCTGCTGGCCGCGCTGGACGACGACCTGGCGTGCGCCCCGCCGGGTGACGCCACCCCATGTGGGCCGGTCGACGTTCTTCTCCGCCTGACGGGGCCCGGACGCCCGGCGCGGGCTCCGGTCCGTTGTCGGGCGCGGCGGGCCCGCCTTGGCGTC
>JAHFUQ010000006.1 GCA_023265045.1 Acidimicrobiia bacterium | reverse complement strand
CCATCATGGGCGCGCGCGAGCAGGGCTGCATTAGTCATGGTCATTGGTCTACGTGATCCTGTTCTCGCCCTGAGGGATGGCGGCTACAGCAGGTGTCTCACGTCAGCCTGACAGACAGGGCTCTTGCCAGCGGGTGGTTCGTCGTCGGCGTCGCCCTCGCCGGATTCGCTGTCCTTCGTTGACGCAGAACTGCCGATCCGCGCCGCGGCCTACCGGGCCCAACCTTCGCTCGATCCGCGCCGGATTCGTAGATACGCGCACCGCGGCCGCGAGCCGAACTATGGCCCAGAATGCGCGTGTGGGCTGGATCTTGCGCCGGATCCAGCCAGGCTCCCCACGTGCCCAGGAACCGGCGTTGCCGAGCGCGGGGACGGCCCCATAACGCTCCGGCGCGGGCGGCGGCGAGCGACATCTCGTGCTAATACGAAGCTGCTCGCGCCGATCTACGTGTCGGCTGGGGACAGGTTGCCGGAGCGAAAGCCTTCGAGGTCGAGCGTCACGTAGCGGTACCCGGCCGCTTGGGCGGCGGCGACGATGTCGAGCCGGAGCGCCACCGCTCGGGCCAGGTCGGCGGGCTCCACCTCGATCCGAGCGGCATCGCCGTAGTGGCGGACGCGCACCTGGGCGAAGCCGAGGCGACGGAGGGCGGCCTCGGCGGTCTCGACGCGGCCCAGGTTGCCCAGCGTGACGGGCACGCCATGGGGGATGCGGCTCGCCAAACAGGCCGCCGCCGGCTTGTCCCAGGTACGCAAGCCCAGCCGGCGGGACTCGGCGCGGACGTCGGCCTTGGTGAACTGGGCGTCCACGAGCGGGAAGGCGGCGCCGAGCGACGCCGCCACGGCTTGGCCCGGCCGGTGATCGCCGAGGTCGTCGAGGTTGACCCCCAGCAGCACGGTGGCGGCCTCGGCCGCGGCGACCGGCGCGACGACGTCCATCAGCTCGGCCTTGCAGTGGGCGCAGCGGTCGCGGTCGTTGGCGACGTACTCGGGCCGAGCCAGTTCGTTGGTCTGCACCTCGGTCCACCGGAGCCCCCACTCGGCCGCGAGCGCGGCGCAGTCGTCTCGCTCGTCGCCGGCCAGCGAGGCGGAGACCGCGGTCACGGCCAGGGAGCGATCGGACCCCAGGGTGTCGTGGGCGACCCATGCGAGGAAGGCGGAGTCGGCGCCGCCGCTGAATGCAACCACCACCCGGTCGAGGCACGACAGGCGGTCGCGCAACAATGCCAGGTCACCCATCTACAACCTCCAGGCGCACCCGCTTGAAGCCCTTGCCCTTGCTCTCGGTCTTGACCACCCGGACGCGCCCGACCTCGGCGGTGGACCGCACGTGGAGCCCACCGTCGGCTTGCTTGTCGAGCCCGACGATGTCGATGACCCGGATCGGGTCGACGCCCTCGGGGATGAGCGAGACTTTGGTACGGATCAGGTCGGCGTCGCCGAACGCCTCGGGGCGGGGCACCCAGGCGACCTCGACGGGATGGGCGGCGGCCAGCGCGTCGTTGACCATCGATTCGACGGTGGCGCCGAACCCCTCCGGCAACGGGTCGAACTCGAAGTCCATGCGGGCCGAAAGCGGCTCCATGTTGCCGCCCGTGACGGGCACGCCCCAGCGCTGCCAGATCACCCCGCAGAGGACGTGCAGGGCCGTGTGGGTGCGCATCAGGGCGTGGCGGCGCTCCCAGTCGACCGTGCCTTCGACCGAGTCGCCGACCGCCGGAGGAGCGCCCGACAAGGCGTGCCACACGTCGCCGCCCTCCTTCCACACCGCGACGACCGGTGCTTCCCCCACCGGCTGCGTGCGCGAACGCCACGACAGAGAGCCCGTGTCGTGCGGCTGCCCACCGCCGGTCGGGTAGAAGGCAGTCCGGTCGAGGCGGACGTCGTTGCCCCGCACCTCCACGACCCAGGCGGTGAACGTCCGCAGGTAGGCGTCACGGATGCAGAGGAGCTCGGTCACGACCGCGACGCTACGTCGCCGCCCAGGTAGGCAGCCCGCACGGACTCGTCGTCGAGCAGTTCCTTGGCCACGGCGCTCTTGATCACGTGGCCGGTCTCCATGACATAGGCCCGGTGTGAGCGCTGGAGCGCTTGGGCGGCGTTCTGCTCGACGAGCAGCACGGTCGTTCCCTGGGAGTTGATCTCCGTGACGATCTCGAAGATCTGGCTCACCAATCGAGGCGCGAGGCCCATGGAGGGCTCGTCCAGCAGCAATACCTTGGGCTGGGCCATGAGGGCCCGGCCGATGGCCAGCATCTGCTGCTCGCCGCCGGACAGGGTGCCGCCCGCTTGCTTGCGGCGCTCGCTCAGGCGGGGGAACAGCGTGAACACCCGGTCGAGCTCGGCCTGGGTGTTCCTGGACTTGCGGGCGTAGACCCCCATCTCCAGGTTCTCCATGACCGTCATGCCTGGGAAGATGCGCCGGCCCTCGGGGGACTGCGAGATGCCCAACTTGACCCGGTCGTGGGCGGGCACGCCGCTGATGTCCCTGCCCTCGAAGCGGATGACGCCCGAGGTCACCGGCCGCAGCCCGGAGATCGTCTTGAGCGTCGTGGTCTTGCCCGCGCCATTGCCGCCGATCAGCGCCACGATCTCGCCCTTGCCCACGTCGAGGGAGACGCCCTTGAGAGCCTCGACCTTGCCGTAGTGGACCCGCACATCCTCGAGGGACAGGACGACCTCGCTCACGTTGCCGCCTCCGGCGGCCGCCCCGGTGACCGGGGCTGCTGTGTCATTGGTTCGCTCGCCTGCGGCTCGCTCACGTTGCCGGCGCTCCCAGGTAGGCCTCGATGACCCTTGGGTCCTTCTGGACGTCGGCCGGGAGGCCCTCGGCGATCTTCTGGCCGAAGTCGAGGACGGCGACCTGGTCGGAGATGCCCATGACCAGGCTCATGTCGTGCTCGATGAGCACCACGGTGAGGCCCGTGTCGCGCAGCTTGCGGATGAGGCGGATGAGCCGCTGCTTCTCGACCGGGTTCATGCCTGCGGCGGGCTCGTCGAGCAGCAGGACGGTGGGCTTGGTGGCGACGGCCCGGGCGATCTCCAGGCGGCGCTGGTCGCCGTAGGGCAGGTTGCGCGCCCGGTCGTGGGTGCGGTGGCCGATGCCGACGAGGTCGAGCAACCGCTGCGCCTCCTCACGGGACTCGCGCTCCTCCCGCCGGTGCTTCGGCAGCCCCAGCAGGGCGCCCGGCACCGACGTCGAGTGGCGGGCGTCGACGCCGACCATGACGTTCTCGATCGCCGTCATGTTCGGGAACAGGCGGATGTTCTGGAACGTGCGGGCGATCCCCGCCTGGGTGACCTCGTGCGGCGGGCAGTTGCACACGTCCTTGCCGTCGAGGCGCACATCGCCCGCGGAAGGGTGGAACACGCCCGTCACCACGTTGAACAGTGTGGTCTTGCCGGCGCCGTTGGGGCCGATGACGGCGAAGATCTGCCCTCGCTTGACGGTGAACGCCACCCCTTGCAGCGCCGAGACCCCGCCGAACTCCATGCGCAGGTCGAGCAGTTCGAGGACCGGTTCGCCCGCGCCGCGCGCCACCCCCGCCACCGGGGCCGCCGGCGCGGCTGGCCCCGCCGACGGGACCACGTCGAGCGCCCGCTCGGCGACAGCCGTGTCATCCGTCACCTCGTCGGGCGTGGCGGCCTGCACCGTCGCCCCCAGTGACTTGCCGGCGGTGGCGTCCGCCAGCTCGGCCGCCCGCTGGCGGCTGGGCAGCAACCCCTGGGGCCGGAAGATCATCATGACGATCAGGAGGAAACCAAAGAGGAAGACGCGGTACTCGACGATGTTGCCAGCGTGGCCGCCGATCAGGGTGTTGAGCCAGTGGGTGAGGGTCGTCCCGAACTGGATGTTGCGGAGGTACTCGGGGATGAAGGCGACGACGAACGCGCCGGCGATGACGCCCGGGATCGAGCCCATCCCGCCCAGCACTACGGCGGCCAGGATGATGACCGAGAAGAAGAACGGGAAGTTGTCGGGGTTGATGAAGCTCACCTTGCTGGCGTAGAGCCAGCCGCCCAGGCCGCCGGTCGAGGCGCCGATGGCGAAGGCCCACAGCTTCATCTTGAAGGTGGGGACGCCCATCGCCTCGGCCGCGTCCTCGTCCTCCCGGATGGCGGCCCAGGCGCGCCCCACCCGCGAGCGCGCCAGGCGCACGAGCATGAACACGGCCAGGGCGATGGCGGCCAGGGTGAGGTAGTAGTACGGCAACGGGTCGAGAGCGAACTTGACCGGACCCACGCCGGTGGGGTTGGGGATGCCGGTGATGCCACGCGCCTCGCCCAGCGAGTTCGTGTTCTGCGCCACGATCCGGGCGATCTCACCGAAGCCGAGGGTCACGATGGCCAGGTAGTCGCCCCGGAGGCGCAGCGTGGGCGCGCCCAGCACCACCCCCGCGATGCAGGCCAGCGCGATGGCGAACGGCACCGCCTCCCAGGCCGTCCAGCCCGCCGCAGTCGTGAGCTTGGCCGTCGTGTAGGCGCCGACGGCGTAGAAGGCCACGTAGCCGAGGTCGAGAAGGCCGGCCTGGCCGACCACCACGTTCAGGCCGAGGGCCAGCAGCACGTAAATGCCCACGGGGAAGAACAGGACGGCCTGCCAGAGGGGGCTGACGGTCAGGGGGGCGACGATCGCCACCACGAGCGCGGCCACGATCACCACGGCCTTCACCAGGCGGGACTGGCGGCTCCACCACCGGGCGACCGGATCGGCCACGGCCACTCGCGCCTTGAAGTGGCGCAATGCGTTCATGCGCGTGACTTGGCCAGGCTCTCGCCCAGCAACCCGGTGGGGCGGAACATGAGCACGAGCACGAGCACGGCGAAGGCGAAGACGTCCTTCCACTCGGCGCCCAGCACCGCCGCGCCCCAGTTCTCCAGCAGGCCCAGCAGGAAGCCGCCCAGGAGGGCGCCGCGGATGTTGCCGATCCCGCCGAGGACGGCGGCCGTGAACGCCTTGATGCCGGGCAGGAAGCCGATGTTGTAGCGGGCCTGCTCGAAGAAGACGCCGAAGAGGGTCCCCGCCGCGCCGGCCAGCAGCCCGCCCAGGAGGAACGTGACCGCGACCACCCGGTTGATGTCGACACCCATGAGCGCGGCCGTCTCGGGGTCCTGGGCCGTCGCCCGGATGCCGCGGCCGAGCCGGGTGCGCGCCACGAACCGGTCGAGGGCGATCATCAAGACGATGGCGGCCACGACCACGAGCACCTTGTCGCTACGAATGTTGGCGCCGCCGATGTCGGCCAGCTGGCGCTTCTCGAGCACGCGGGGGAACCCGAGGGCGTTGCGGCCGTACCGCAAAGCGAACAACTCCTGTAGGAACAGCGAGATCCCGATGGCGGTGATGAGCGCGGCCAGACGGGGCGCGTTGCGCCGACGGAGCGGCCGATAGGCGATGCGCTCCATGAGCAGGGCCGTCCCCCCCGAGACGGCCATGGCGACGACCGTTACCACCAGCAGCACGCCGACGAGCGCGAGCCCCGATTTCGTGCCGTCGCTGGGCTCGATCCCAAGGCCGTGCATGGCGAAGAGGCTGGCGAACACGCCGACCATGAAGATCTCGGAGTGGGCGAAGTTGATGAGCCGGAGGACGCCGTAGACCAGCGTGTACCCCAGCGCGATCAGCGCGTAGATGGCCCCCAGCGTGAGGCCGTCAACGGTCTGCGGCCCAAACTGCTGGGCCAGGCACCGAAAGCAGGTTTGGATGGCTAGCTGGCTTCGATCTGCTGGAGCGGGGTGATCTTGCCCGACTTCACCTGGAAGACGAAGAACGTCTTCGCCTTGAGGTTGCCGTTGGCCTCGAACTCGATGGTCTTGGAGACGCCCTGGTAGGAGCCGAAGCCCTCGATGTAGGCGAGCAGCTTCGCTCGGTCGGTGTTCCCCGCCTTGATCCCCTGGATGAAGATCTTGGTGGCGTCGTAGGCCTCAGGCGAGTAGAGGCCCGGGTCCTTGCCGATCTTGGCCTTGAAGCTGTCGTAGAACGACTTGAGGGAGCCGGTCGAGGACTCGAGGGCGAGGTTGCAGGGGCAGCTCAGCTTGGCCCCTTCCGCCTGGGCGGCCCCGGCGGCGGTGATGAACCCGCCGTCGAGCGAACCGTCGCCGCTGATGAAGTCGGCCGTGACCTTGGCGTCGACGAGCTGCTTGCGCAGCCGGCCCGCCTCCGCGTAGTAGCCGCCGTAGAAGATGTGCGACGGGGCGGCGTTCTTGAGGGCGTTGACGGTGGACGAGAAGTCCTGCGCCTTGGGGTCGACCACGAGCGGGGCACTGGTCGCCTTGGTGAGGCCCTTGGCCGCCACGCCCTTGTCGACGTCGTCCGCCAGCCCCTTGCCGTACTCGGTGTTGTCGTGCACGATCGCCACCTTGGTGGGCTTCGGCGTCACCGAGTTGAGGTAGGCGACGATGCCGTTCGCCTGCAGGGCGTCGTCGGCGATGACCCGGTGGAACACGGTCTGGCCGGGGACCACGTTGGGGAGGTCCTTGTTGGTGGCCGAGGAGCTGATCATCGGGAGCCCGGCCGCCTGCAGGGCGGGAAGCACGGCCTTGGTCTCGCCCGAGAAGGCGGGGCCGACGATGCCGATGACCGACTTGTCGCCGATGAACTGGTCCTTGATCGTCGACGCCTGGGCGGCGTCGCCCGCGGTGTCGAACTCCTTCAGGTTGATCTGGGTGCCGCCCTTGGCGTTCTCCTCGGCGATGGCGACCTTGATGCCGTCGCGGATGTTGATGCCGAGATTGGCGTTGTCGCCCGTCAGCGCTCCTACGAAGCCGATCGTCGCAGAGCCGGAGCCCTGGCTGCCGCCCGTTGTCTCGGTTTTCTTGTCGCTGCCGCAGGCGGCGAGGAGAAGGGACGAAACGGCCACGAGGGCAATGAGCCTCCAGCCGGACCGCGTACGACGGGTCATGTCAACGCTCCTTTGCGTTTATTCACCTCAGAAGGCCAAGCGTACCGTTCAGGCCCGGCTCACCCGCGCCAACACGTCCTCCACCTCCGCGAGGAGACCAATGTAGAACGGGCCGAATTCGGCGTAGATCGCCGACGCCTCGTCGAAGCGCATCTCGTGCACGCATGCCTTGATGGCGGCCGGGTCCTGGGCGAACAGGGTGACACCCCACTCCCAGTCGTCCAGGCCGGTCGAGCCGGTGATGAGCTGGACGATCCGGCCCCGGTAGTTGCGCCCGACCCGGCCGTGGCCCTCCATCAGCCGGTAACGCTCGTCGTAGGGCAGGGTGTACCAGTTGCCGGTGGTGTCGCGCCGCTTCGACATCGGGTAGAAGCACATCACCCGAGCGTCGGGCGGCGGCAGCTGGGGGTGGAGGCGAGGCTCGAGGCGCTCCGCCGGCATGCCCTTGGCGTACTCGGATACCTCGGTCAGCGAAAGGTACGACGTCGTGAGGTGCAGGCCCGCGGCCACGAGGTCGGCCTGGAGCCGCTGCAGGCGCCACAGGTCGGGCCCGAGGGCCATGGCGCCCAGTTCGGCCTTGTGCCCGAGCACGGCAAAGGTCACGACCTGGTGGTCATCGGCCTGG
Source organism: Acidimicrobiia bacterium (assembly GCA_023265045.1). Lineage (GTDB taxonomy): Bacteria > Actinomycetota > Acidimicrobiia > Acidimicrobiales > AC-14 > JAHFUQ01. The sequence goes on along the minus strand of JAHFUQ010000006.1, from coordinate 55,882 downwards.
CATGACTTGACCGCCGCCGTGATCGCCTCCGGGTCGGCGCCGCCGGGAGGGATCGTCAGGAAGAGGTGGAGGACGCCCCACCCCTCGGCGGGGGAAACGGGTTCGAGCGGGCTGATCGCCCGATCCTACCGGCCGTACCCCTTGGCGCATTCCGGCATGTTGTAGTCGGCGGCGTACTTCTTGACGAGGTTGTTGACCGTCTTCACCGTCGCCCGCGCCCGGTCCGCCCGCGCCTTGTCGTTGACGTTGGGGTCGAGCGACTGCGCGACATCGTCGAGGGTGATCCAGAGGTTGTTGGTGCTCTGGACGAACAGGGTCCACGCCTGCTGGTTCTGGGTGGGGGCGCTGATCGCCATGAGCTGGTCGGTCGCGGCGCGGATGGCGTCACGATCGGCGGCGGGGTCGTCGCCCAGCTTGCTTCCGACCTTGTCCTGCGTGTCCTGGCAGATCACCTCGGCCTTGGCGATCACGGCCCGCTCCGGGCCGCTCGTCTTGGAACCTCCGCTGCACGCCCCGAGGGCCAGCGCCGGCAGCAGAGCCAGACCCGACATCACAACGAAACGCCTCACGCTCTCGCTCCTCCTGTCCCGCCTCGACCCGTCAAGTCCGTCCGACGGCCGAAGATCCCCCGGTCACCTGTCTGCGAGTCGAAAACATATACCTGTTTGACGTCAGACCCCAAGAAGGGGCCGGAAAAGCCCTCTCAATTCGAGCTCCGTGCTCTTCCACTGCGAGTGGAGGCCCCCGACCCGCGCCTGGTCATCGACGCCGACGGATCGGGCTGGCGTCGCCCGGCGACGGGCCGCCAGCGCCTCGTGGAGATGGGGTGGGGTGTCCACCGCACGCCGGCCGGCCCTCAGAGGGAGAACCGGCCCGTCGCTTGCTCGCCGCTAAACTGAAATCGTCCGAAGCGCGTGATTTCGGTCCAGATGCCGAAGATCACGGCGCTTCGGCTGATTCATACGAGATGAGGCTCCCCCCCGGTCCCGCCAGGCGCCAGCACGGTCAGCCCCGGCCACGGGCCGCTGGCGCCGGTCGATGGAGCGGGTCGGCAAGCCGGGCGGTGATCGTCTGGTCCACACGTTTCGCTGTTCCAGCGCGACACCGCCGTGGGCGGGTGGCCTCGGCTGCTTACGCCGCCTTGGGCTGGCCGCCGCGAGGCGCTCGCCGACTTGTCGACCGCCGCGGGAGCCCCGAAACCTTGGACTCGAGCGCGGCCTGGGCGTCTGCCCGCCGCAGCGCGTCGACGTAGATGGACTCGCCGTTGGGGTAGGAGGTCCTCCAGTGGGAAACCGTCGGGGTGCTGAAGGTCACGCCCGCCATCGAGATGCAGGGACCCCGGAAGGAGGACGTCGCGCCCGAGGTCGGACGGTTCATCCCTGAACGCCAGTTGGTCATTTCGGGCGCGCCCGGAACAATTCCGGCAATGGTAAGGATCGGGTTCATGTCATCGGCTCCTCGTCTCGTCCGGGAGCCAGTGCGGCTCTCCCTCCCCTTATTCAGCCACCGACCGGGACCTCCCAATAGGGTCGAAGGTCCCCTCCCGGGCAGGCTGAACGACACAGCCGCGACGCCGAGGCCGTGTCGGCGCCAGGTCGCGCCGGAGACGCGGCATTCCTCGACAAACCGCGGCGGGAAGCAGCGCCGCGAGCGCGCCGAGCGCACCGAGGGGAGGCGGCGGCCGCCAGCGCCCCAGCCAACGGCAGACTTCGGCGCCCTGGACCGTGCGAAGCCCCTCCCCGCCGGTGCTGCGGTCATCGTGAGGTCGCGGCCGAACGGCGATGTCGGCTATGTCCTCGGATGCGTCGGTCCGGCCCGATGCGGGCTCGATCGTCGCGCGCGTGCCGACCGAAGGCGATCGCTCCGCGGCCGGTGTTACGCCCTCGCTCCGACCGCTACGACTGCGGGCGTTCCTCAATAGGCAGGCGGCGAGACCGTGGCGGAAAGATGGCAATCGAGGTCATGCCCGCTCGGCGGCAGGCGCGGAGGGCCGAGCGATCCGAGTGCCCACCACCAACGCAAGGCCGCCGACGGCGACGGCCAAGGCCGCACCGAACGCCATCCATGCGCCGCTCGAGGTCCCTCCGTCGCCGCCCCCCGCGATCGCATCCTCTGCGAATCGGACCCGCGTGAGATAGGCGTCCTCGGACTCCAGGTCGGGACGCCCGGCACGGGAGTCCGGCCAGACCAAGTAGGCGACCGAGTTGGTCGAGGCGATCCCGACTGTGCCACGCAAGCCGTAGTTGCTGAACGTGACGCCGATCGACGTGTCGATGGCCCGATCGGTGACCCGGACGTTGGGGGCCCACGACCGGCCGCCGTCGGTCGACGACGTCATGTAGACGTCGGCGTAACGGATGCGGGGCGCGGCGGTGGCGGTGCGGGGAACGAAGGCGGGGTCGTTGCGGAAGTCCCACCAGGCGACGTCGACGCGACCGTCGGGCGCCACCGAGATGCCGGGGTTGTAGTGCTCGATCCCCTTCGACGCCGGGTCGTCGGGCAGACTGCGGGCCTCGGACCACGTCTTGCCGCCGTCGCCGGAGGAGATCAACAGCACCTTCTGAGCGTCGTTGCCCTCGCGCTGGTCCCAGGTCACGTAGAGGCGCCCGTTGCGCGGGTCGATGGCGGCGAACGGGTTGGTCACCGACGACGCCCCGGCGTTGATCACCGACATGGTCCAGGTCTTGCCCGAGTCCGTCGACTTCGACATCAGCAACCGCGCCTTGCCCCGCTGGGCGGCGGGGATGGCGACGTCTTGGATCTCCTTGGTGAACGCGTAGACGGCGTGGTCGGCGCCGATCACCATGACCGGCACGTCGCCGGCGTAGATCTTTTCGCCGCTGGGCAGGGGGCTGAGGACGTTCACGGCCTTCGACCACGTCCTGCCGCCGTCCGATGAGACCGAGACGAGGGGCTGGCGGGGAGCGGCGTTCTCGACCACCGTGCCACGCAGGCCGAACCGCCAGCCCCGGTACACGAGGTTGGAGTCGACGGGGTCGACCGCGATGCTGGCGTAGCGGTGCTGCTCGATCAGGTTGGTCTCCACCCGCCCGTCGGCGTTCGTGAATGTGATGTCGCTGCGGGGCGTGGCCACGACCGAGGTCTCGAAGGTGGCGCCGAGGTCCTTGGACCGGGCGACGATGGCGGTCATCGGGCCGTTGGGGTGGTCCTCGGCCGGTGTGCCGCTCAGCGCGACGTAGAGCGTGCCGTCGGCGGCGAAGGCGGGCGCGATGTAGGAGCCGGTGTTGCGGTGGACGCAGTACGGCAGGCTTTTGGGCATGAGGTTGTGCGCGGTGGTCGTCCATGACAGCCCACCGTCTCGCGACACCCTGAGCTGGCATCCGCCGTTGCGCGCATCGCCGACGGCGACGACGATGGTATGGGGGTCGCCGGGATGCACGGCGACCGTCGGCACGTCGAACAGCCTGGTCGGATCGTTGTCGACCGTCACCTGCCGCGATGCCTCGACGACGGGCGACCCGGGACTCTGCGCCGCCGCCCCTCCGGTCGTCGCGACGAGCGCGATGCACCCCACGCCCAGAACCGCGAACCCAGACCGCCGGCCGAGCGCGAAACCCATAGCCCCTCCCAATCCGGACATCGCTCCGCTTGACCCACGCCTCCGGGCCCCTGGCTGCCCGGCCGGCGCAATCCTGATCCGATCGCTACGGGAGCGCAAGCGACTGCGACGCTGTCGTCCGCCGCGGTCGACACGGTGGACCTCCCCCGGTGTCCGGGGATTTTGGGGTACGCCTACGAACTGCGCTCGTTTTGCCGCCGGCGCGGCTCATGTGGCTCTTTCCTCGTCGTCGCCTCCTCGAGCTGCCGAGCGTCAGTGGACGACCGGCGAGCGCCTTTCGAAGGCTGCGTCGAGGGCCGTGGCGGCGGGCAGCCGACGACCCTCAGTTCAGGCGACTGCGAAGGCGCCGTCGCCTGAACTGAGTCGCGACGCCAACGCTCGATCGGACCCGCTCGTAGTGGGTCTCCGCCGCCCCGAGCACGCGCGCGGCAGCTTCGAGTCGTCCTTCGGCGTCCAACAGTTCGGCCGCTCCAGGCAGGCGTGGTACAGCAGCTGGGATAGGCCGCGTCCATACGACGACGGGGAGGGGGCGGCGCCCCCTCCCCGATTTGCGAATGCTTAGAAGTCGTCCATCCCCGCCGCGGCCGCGGCCTGGTTGGCCTTGGACTCGTCGGGCTTGTCGACGATGACGGCTTCGGTGGTGAGGAACAGGCCCGCGATCGAGGCCGCGTTCTGCAGCGCCGAGCGGGTCACCTTGGCGGCGTCGATGACGCCCGCCTTGAAAAGGTCCTCGTAGTCGCCCGTGGCCGCGTTGAGACCGGTCGGCCCCTCCATGCCGCGCACCCGCTCGACGATGACGCCACCCTCCATGCCGGCGTTGACGGCGATCTGCTTCAACGGCTCCTCGAGCGAGCGGGCCACGATGCGCACGCCCGTGCCCTCGTCGCCTTCCATCGTGTTGGCCAGCGCGTACACCTTGGACTGGGCCCGAAGCAGGGCCACGCCGCCGCCGGGCACGACGCCTTCCTCGACCGCCGCCTTGGTGGTGCTGACCGCGTCCTCGATGCGGTGCTTCTTCTCCCGCAGCTCGACCTCGGTGGCGGCGCCGACCTTGATGACGGCCACCCCGCCGGAGAGCTTGGCCAGCCGCTCCTGGAGCTTCTCCTTGTCGTAGTCCGAGTCGGAGCTCTCCATCTCGGTCTTGATCTGCTGGATGCGGCCCCGGATGTCGGACGCGTCGCCCGCGCCCTCGACCACGGTGGTCTCGTCCTTGGTGACGGTGACCTTGTGGGCCCGGCCCAGCATGTCGAGGGTGACGTTCTCGAGCTTGAGGCCGACTTCCTCGGAGATGACCTGGCCGCCGGTGAGCACGGCCATGTCCTGCAGCATCGCCTTGCGGCGCTCGCCGAAGCCCGGGGCCTTGACGGCGACCGACTTGAACGTGCCGCGGATCTTGTTGACGACCAGCGTGGCCAGCGCCTCGCCGTCGACGTCCTCGGCCAGGATCACGAGCTGGCGGCCGGTCTGCATGACCTTCTCGAGCACGGGCAGCAGGTCGCGCACGGCGGAGATCTTGGAGCTGGCGAACAGGATGTACGGGTCCTCGACGACAGCTTCCATGCGCTCGGGGTCGGTGACGAAATAGGGCGAGATGTAGCCCTTGTCGAAGCGCATGCCCTCGACCAGGTCCATCTCCATGCCGAAGGTCTGCGACTCCTCGACGGTGATAACGCCGTCCTTGCCGACCTTGTCGATGGCCTCGGAGATCATGTCGCCGATCTCGGTGTCGGCGGCGGAGATGGACGCCACCTGGGCGACCTGCTCCTTGGACTCGACCTCGACGGAGATGTCCTTGATGGCGGCGACGGCGGTCTCGACGGCGCGCTCGATACCCTTCTTCAGCGACATCGGGTTGGCCCCGGCGGCGACGTTGCGCAGGCCCTCGCGCACCATGGCCCAGGCGAGGACGGTGGCGGTGGTGGTGCCGTCACCGGCGACATCGTCGGTCTTCTTGGCGACTTCCTTGACCAGCTCGGCGCCGATGCGCTCCAGCGGGTCCTCCAGCTCGATCTCCTTGGCGATGGACACACCGTCGTTGGTGATCGTCGGGGCGGCCCACTTCTTGTCGAGCACGACGTTGCGGCCCTTGGGGCCAAGCGTGACGCGTACGGCGTCCGCCAGTTGGTTCATCCCGCTCTCAAGCGCTCTCCGCGCCTGCTCATCGAAGGCGATCATCTTCGGCATATAGGGGCTCCTCGTTCGGGGGCGGTGCGGCTGTTAGCACTCTCGTCTGTCGAGTGCTAACGATAGCGCGGCCGGCGGCGGCACGTGCAAGGGGTAGAACGAGCAGGTCCCCGTCTCGGGGGCCGACAATGGGCTGACGGTGAACGCGATGCACATCGTCGTGCCCGCCGTCGCCGACATCGTCCTGGCGTCGGCGACGAGCGACGCCCACAACGGCCCGTGGTCACGATGCGCGGGTTCGACGCTGGGGGGTAAAGATCCGGCGCGGCGCGGACGATACCTGGGGAGCGGCGCTTCCGGCCGCGCTCTCCCATGGCCCGCCTCTCCCGATCGTTCGTCGCTGTTGTGGTGGCCGCCGGAACGCTGGCCGGCGCCGGCGTCGCCCCTGCTCGCGCCACGGGCGAGGCTGACGCGACCTTTGGCACGGGGGGCGTGACGGCGGTCAAGTTCGGCGCCGCCACCACCGATGTGATCAACGCCACGCCTGGCGCCAGCTTCGTGCTCGGTTCGGCCGACGGCAACATGATGATCAGCACCGTCGCGGGTGGGAATGGCGGCGGCGACGTTCTTTGGAACGGGCGGGCGTCGGTCGACTTCGGCGTGCCGTCGGCGGGGTACGGCGTGGCGTCGACCGCGATGGGCAATGTTCGGGTCGTCGTGGATGCCGCGGGCGGCGACTTCGCCCTCGCCGCCTTTGACCAGTCCGGCGCCGTTGTCCGGTCGTTCGGCGCTGACGGCAGGGTGCGCACCGCGTGGGGCGCGCCGGCGACGGCCCGCCTGGCGTCGTACCAGCTCGACGGGCTGACGGTGTTCGGCGACGTCGGCGGCAGCCTGGGCCTGGCCCGGTACGACCAGAACGGCGCCCTCGATGCTCGCTTCGGCGACGGCGGAAGGACGCTCGTGGACCTCGGCGCAGGGGCCGACGTGCCCCTCGCCCTCGGCCAGGGCGGCCTGACCATCGGCGGCCGGACGGGCGACCGGGCGTTCGTCGCCCGGTTCCTGCCCGACGGCCGCCTCGATCCATCGTTCGGCGACAGTGGCGTCAGCCTCCTCGACCTGTCCCCCGGCGAGGACGCCGTCAACGGCTTCTCCGGCGCCTTCCCGGGGATGTACGTGACCGGGTCGGCGGGGGACGACGCCTTCATCGCCCGCCTGACCCTTGACGGCCGTTTGGACCCGGCCTTTGGGTCGGGGGGCCTGGTCAGGGTCCGGTTCGGCGGCCTGCGGGCGACGTTCGCACAGGTGGCGCCGTACGACCGGTCGACCAAGTTGGTCGCCGTCGGGACGTCGACCCAGGCGGACGGGAGGACCGACAGTCTCATCGCCCGGTTCACGCTCGGCGGCGCGATTGACTTGGTTTTCGGGGCGGGCGGCGCCGTCGTGACCGACCTCGGCACGGCCAACGACGGCGCCCTCGGCTTCTTCATCGCCGACCCGCCGGACCCGATCAACGGCCCGTACGACACGCCCGTCACCGTGGCGGGGCGGTCCGGGGACGACTGGTTCCGGGCCCGCTACCTGTCCAGCGGGGCGCTCGACTCCCAGAACCCGCCCGAGCACCACGACTTCGGCCTGCCGTCAGTGCAACGGGCGGTCGCCGTGGCTGCGCAGCCCGACGGCCGGGTCGTCATGGCTGGGACGTCCGACGACCAGCTGCTGCTGATGCGCTTCCTGTCGAACGGGGCCGTCGACCCGAGCTTCCGGCCCGGCCACCCGATCGTGAGCGAGCTGGGGCGCCAGGGGCCGGCCGATGTCGTCGTTCAGCCCGACGGCCGCCTGCTGGTGCTCGCCGGGTGGGGAGGATCGGTGGTGGTCGAGCGGTACCTGCCCGACGGCGCCCTCGACCAGGCGTTCGCCGACCGCGGGATCGCGCGAGTGCCCGCCCCCGGGGCCGACCGCCTGTTCCTCCTCGCCGGTGGGACCATGCTCATCACGCCGTCGATGACGCGGCTGACGGCGTCGGGCGACGTGATCCCCCGCAGCCCCGACGCATCGGCGGACGGCCCCCCGTCTTCGGGAGGCCACACCGCGATAGACGGCTCGGGGCGGGTCCTGAGCATCTACTCGCAACCGATCTACGAGCACACCGACGTCGAGCGGTACTTAGCGGACGGGCGGCGCGACGCGGCGTTCAACGGGCTCCCCCTGCGGGGGCAGGCGGTGGCGACCAGCGGCGGCGGCGCCGGCGCCGGCGCTGGCGGGCGGATTTTCGTCGCCGGTTACACGGAGGCGGCCTACCCCTACCCGTCGGACCTCGTGCTGTTCGCCCTGGGCGACGACGGCACGCGGGACGCCCACTTCGGCGCGGCCGGCATGGTCAGGCTCGATGTCGGCTTCAAGGACGTACCCTCGGACATCCTCGTGCAGGCGGACGGCCGGGTGGTCGTCGTCGGCGAGACGATCCCGACGGCCGGGCCGTTTCGCCTGACGCTCGTGCGTTTCCTGGCCAACGGCGCGCTGGACCGGTCCTTCGGCGCCAACGGCGTGTGGTCGACATCGGCCATGAGCGGCCCGGCCGACGCCAAGCTCCTGCCCGACGGGCGGCTGGTCGTGGTGGGCGCTTCGGCAGCGGGCGACGGGGCCGCGGTGCTGCGCTTCGACCCGGCCGCTCCTCAGGCCCGCACCCCCCGCGCCGCCGGCTGGAACGGGATGGGCGGGCTCGGGGACGGCACGACGACCGCCCGGGTGTCGCCCGTGGCGGCGCCGGTCGCGGGGGCTTCGTCAGTTTCGGGCGGGGCGTTCCACTCGCTGGCGGCGATGGCCAACGGGACGGTGGCCGCGTGGGGCTCGAACGGGGTGGGGCAGCTGGGCGACGGGACGGCGACCGACCGGCTTGCGCCCATCACCGTGCCGGGGTTGACGGGCGTGGTCGCGGTCGGGGCGGGCGGGTACCACTCCTTGGCGCTCAAGGCGGACGGGACGGTGTGGGCGTGGGGCTGGAACGGGGTTGGGCAGCTGGGCGACGGGACGGTCATCGAGCGCCACCAGCCGGTGAGGGTCGGGGGGTTGACGGGTGTCACCGCCATCGCCGCCGGCGCGTACCACTCGCTCGCCCTCAAGGCCGACGGGACGGTGTGGGCATGGGGCTGGAACGGCGTCGGCCAACTGGGCGACGGCACGACCGTCGACCGCCACGTTCCCGTGCAGACCTTCGCCGAGCTGATGGGTGGCATCGCCGCCGGCGCCTACCACTCGATCGCCTTTTCGACCGCGGGGCCGGTGCGCACCTGGGGCTGGAACGCCTACGGGCAGCTGGGCCGTCTCGCGCCGGCGGCCGGGTTCGACCCGTACCCCAACTGGGTGGACGGGCTCGGCGGGCGGGCCGTCTCGGTGGCGGGCGGGGGGCTGCACAGCCTGGCCGTGCTGGACGACGGCACGGTGCGGGCCTGGGGCTCCAACGGCGTCCACCAGCTCGGCGACGGGAGCACGGTCGACCGGGCGACGCCGGTCGTGGTGCCCGGCCTGAGCGCCATCTCCTCGGTCGCCGGGGGCGGGTACCACTCGGTCGCGGTGCGGCGCGACGGCGCGGTGGTCGCGTGGGGCTGGAACGGCGTCGGCCAGCTGGGCGACGGCACGACGGCGGAGCGGGCGACACCCGAGGTGGTTCCGGGCGTCAACGACGCGGCCGGGGTCGCCGCCGGGTACTTCCATACCCTGACGGTATAACTCGGTCTATCTCCTTCAGATGTTCTCCTGAGCTTTCACCACCAAAGAGGTGGTCAATCCGGAGGAGAACGGCCTACGCGGCGGCTTCGGCGTCCGCTGCCTCGACGTCTTTGTGGAAACGCTTGTGGATGTAGAACTTCTCGCCTTGGATCTGGGTCTTGGCCCACACGCCTGAGAGCGGGCCGAAGGTGGTGCTCCGGGGCAGGCGGGCCACCAGCTCTTTGGGCTTGGTGGGCACCACCGGGCTGGCGCTCAGCAGCACGACGCCCCGGTCAGTCACGACGACGACCCGGTACTTCATCAAGAAGGCGAGCAGCCAGCTGAGGGCGAAAAGCCACGGGCTGGGCCCCGCCTGGGCCAAGAACACCTGGCGGATCTCCTCGCCGGGCTCGAGGAACGGCTGGCTGCGCTCCCGCAGCTTGTCTCGTAACGCCATGGGCTACCCCCCTGCGACCGCCGGGATGATCGATACAACTTGCCCCTCGGACACGGGCGTGTCCAGGCCCTGGAGGAACCGCACGTCCTCGTCGGCCACGAAGACGTTGACGAACCGGCGCAGCTTGCCGTCGTCGTCGAACAGCCGGCTGGCGAAGCCCGGGTGCTTGGTTTCGAGGTCGGCCAGGGCAACGCCGACCGTGTCGCCCTCCACCTTGACCTCGGCGTCGCCCCCTGAGAGCGAGCGCAACTGCGTCGGGATGCGAACGATCACGGTCATGAGGAGCTGTCCTCCAGTTCGGCGCCCAAGGCGTCGTTGAACGCGTCCAGGGTGGGGGCGATGGTGGCGTGCGGCCGAGCTCGCGAAGCGACCGCCTCGATGGTCTTCAGGCCGTGGCCGGTGACGTAGGCGACGACCCGCTCGTCCCGGCGGACGACCCCGGCGGCGGCCAGCTTGGCCAGGGTGGCGATGGTCACCCCTGCCGCGGTTTCGGCGAAGATGCCCTCGGTGCGGGCCAGCAGGATCATGGCGTCCACCAGCTCCTCGTCGGTCACGGCTGCGAATGCGCCCCCGCTGGAGCGCACCACGTCCAGCGCGTACCAGCCGTCGGCCGGGTTGCCGATGGCGATGGACTTGGCGATGGTCGACGGCTTGACCGGCCGGACGTAATCGTGGTGCTCGGTGAACGCGGTGGCGATGGGCGAACACCCCACGGCCTGGGCGCCGGACACGCGGACGTGCGGCGCCTCGTCGAGCAGGCCGACCTTCCCCAACTCCTCGAAGCCCTTGGCGATCTTGGTCAGCTGCGAGCCGGAGCCGACCGGGACGACGACGTGGTCCGGCGCCTGCCAGCCGAGCTGCTCGGCCGTCTCGAACGCCAGCGTCTTGGAGCCCTCGGCGTAGTACGTGCGGAGGTTGACGTTCACGAACGCCCACGTGGGTCGCTCCGAGGTCAGCTCCGCGCACAGGCGGTTGACGTCGTCGTAGCTGCCCTCGACGGCCACCAGGTGGGGGCCATAGACCGACGTCATGACGATCTTGCCCGCCTCCAGGTCGGCGGGGACGAACACGACGTGTTGCATCCCGGCCCGAGCCGCGTGGGCGGCCACCGAGTTGGCCAGGTTGCCGGTCGATGCGCACGCCGCCACCTTGAACCCGAGCTCCCGGGCGCGCGCCAACGCGACCGCCACCACCCGGTCCTTGAACGACCCGGTGGGGTTGACGGTGTCGTTCTTGAGCCACAGTTCGCCGAGGCCCAGCTCGGCCGCCAGCCGGTCGGCGCGCACCAGCGGGGTGTAACCAGCGCCCAGGTCGACATCGCCGTGACCGTTCGCGGGCAGGAGGTTGGCGTAGCGCCAGATCGAGTTGGGGCCGGCGGCGATCGTCTCGCGCGTGGTCTCGGCGGCGATGCGCTCGTAGTCGTAGGTGACCTCGAGCGGCCCGAAGCAGTATTCGCAGACGTGCAGCGCCTCCGCCGGGTAGGCGCGCCCGCACTCACGACATCGCAGCCCGGTCACGTACGCCACTTCTGCCTCCTCATCGGTCGGGCATTGGCACCTGGCATGGGCGAGCTGCCCTCTGCTGGTTGCCGCGGCGTCACGGGGCCCGTCCCTCAACCGCTCTGGATGATGTGTCCATGATCGCGGCCTCCACCGCGAAGGTCAAAATGGTTTGCGTGGACTTGGTTTCAGTGTGCCTCCCCGCCCGCAATGAAGCGGCCACCGTGGGCACGATCGTCGAGCGGATCGTCGCCTTGGACGTGGTGGACGAGGTCATGGTCGTCGACGACGCGTCGACCGACGGGACCGCCCGGGTGGCCGAGGCGGCGGGCGCGACGGTCGTGCCGTGCGACGGCGCGGGGAAGGGCGCGGCGCTGTGGACCGGGCTCCAGGCGGCCAAGGGGGATTTGCTCGTCTTCTGCGACGCCGACCTGGTGGACTTCAACCCGGCCTTCGTGCTCGGGTTGCTGGCCCCGCTGCAAGCCGACGCCCGCATCGGGTTCGTGAAGGGGCGCTACGAGCGTCTGGGCGAGGCGGGCCGGGTCACCGAACTGGTCGCCCGGCCCGTGATCGACCTGTTGTTCCCGCACCTGGGCGGGTTCGCCCAGCCGTTGGCCGGCGAGTTCGCGGCCCGGCGCGAGGTGCTCGAGCCGTTGACGTTCGCCAGCGGGTACGGCGTCGACATCGCCCTGCTGATCGATGTGGTGGCCGCGATCGGGCTCGAACGCACCGCCCAAGCCGACCTCGGGGTGAAGCGCCACCGCAATCGCCCGCTCGCGGAGCTGCGCGTGCAGGCTCGCGAGGTGTTGCACGCGGCCCTGAGCCGGGCCGCCGATTGGCCGGCGTCGGCGTGAAGGTCCTGTACGTCGATGTCGACCGCACGCTGACCGGTCCCGGCGGCGACCTGTTCTACGGCGGCTCGACCCGGATCGCCGACGCGCTGGTGCGGGCCCGCGCCGGCGGCCTCACCGTCGTGCCCATCTCGGGCCGCGGACGGGTGCAGGTCTCCGAGCTGTGCCGCCTTTTGGGCCTGCCCCGGGGCATCGGCGAGCTGGGGTGCGTGCACGTGGAGGGGCGGGAGGTCCGCTACGAATTGGGCCGGTTCCCGTTCCGGGGTGAGACGCCGGTGGAGGCCATGCTGGCCCGGGGCGCCATCGGCGCGGTCGTCGACTTCGGGCTCGAACCGTACGAGCCGTGGAACGAGGGGCGGGAGGCGACGTACCTGCTGCGGGCGGACCGCACGGTCGACATCGCCGCGGCCAACGACGAGCTCGACCGCCTCGGGTTCGGGTGGTGCCGGCTGGTCGACAACGGGATGGCGTTCCACCTCGCGCCGGCCGGAACGGGCAAGCCCTCCGGCGTCGAGATCGACCGGGCCCATCACGGCCTGGCCCGGGACGAGGTGGCGTACGTGGGCGACTCGGCCGGCGACCTCGCCTGTGCCGACGTGGTGGGCGAGTGCTGGCTCGTGGCCAACGCCGACATGTCCCTGGAATGGCCGCTACGCACCGCGGGCGCATACGGCGAGGGCGTCGCAGAGGTGGTGGATCGGCTCCTCCCCCAGGTTCGTTAGGGTTTCTGCCATCGCCGTCGGGTCCAAACCACTCGTCGTCGTCTCCAATCGTGGGCCGCTGTCGTTCTCCCGCGCCGAGGACGGCCGCCTTGTCGCCAAGCGGGGCGCGGGCGGCCTGGTGTCCGCCCTCGGGCCGCTGACGAAGGACACCAGGACCCTTTGGATCGCCGCCGCCATCACCGACGAAGACCGCGAGGCCGCCGCCGAGGGGACGATCGAGGCCGAAGGCTTCCGTATCAAGTCGCTGGCGATCGACCTGTCCTCGTACCGGATGTTCTACGAGGTCATCTCCAACGCCACCCTCTGGTACCTCTTCCACGACCTGTACGAGCTGGCCCGGCGGCCCCGGCTCGACCGGCACTGGCACCAGGCCTGGGACGCCTACCGCGAGGTGAACCACGCCTTCGCACGGGCGGTCGTAGCCGAGGCCCCTGAGGGCGCCACCGTCCTCGTGCAGGACTACCACCTCGCCCTCGTCGGCACGTGGCTGGCGCAGACCCGCAAGGACCTCCACGCCGTCCACTTCACCCACATCCCCTTCTGCGAGCCGGGCATGTTGCGGGTGCTGCCCACGACGGTGGCCGAGGAGCTGTTGGTGGGCATGAGCAGCCACCAGTCGTGCGGCTTCCACGCCCAGCGGTGGGCGGACAACTTCTCGGGGTGCTGCCAGAACGTGCTCGGCTTCGAGCCGGCCACGTTCGTGTCCCCTTTGGCGCCCGACTGGCACGACCTGCGCAAGACGGCCGACTCCGACGAGTGCGAGGCCGAACTGGCCGCCCTCGAGGACATGCTCAAGGGCCGGCGGCTGATCGTGCGGGTGGACCGCATCGAGCTGTCCAAGAACCTGCTGCGGGGCTTTTGGGCCTTCGACGAACTGCTGCACACCCACCCGGAATGGCGGGGACGGGTCGTGTTCTGGGCGCTGGCCTACCCCTCGCGCGAGGGGCTGCCCGACTACCTGGCCTACCGCCAGGAGGTCGAGGCCCTCGCCGGCATCGTCAACGCCCGGTGGGCGACGCCCGAGTGGACGCCGGTCGTGCTCAACACCACCGACAACTACCCGGCCTCGGTGGCGGCGCTGCGCCGGTACGACGTGCTGCTCGTCAACCCCGTGCGCGACGGCCTCAACCTGGTCGCCAAGGAAGGGGCCTTGCTCAACGAGCACGACGGGGCCATCGTCCTCAGCCACGAGGCTGGGGTGTGGGAGGAGCTCGGCCCGGCCGCCATGGGGGTCAACCCCTTCGACGTCTCGGGGACGGCGGAGGCGCTGGCCACCGCTTTGACCTTGAGCCCCTCCGAGCGCGCCGCCCAGGCCGCCGCGCTGCGCAAAGCGGCGGGCGACCGCCGGCCGCAGGACTGGCTCGACGACCAGCTAGCCGCGGCCAAGGGCTGAAGTTCTTCGCCCTCACTCGCAACGCTGGCGTTCGGGCGAGATTGAAGGCGCTCCGGGCGACCGGCGAGGCCGGATCGCCCGCCGCTGTTCCTCCTTGGCGGCCGCCGGAGGGACGCCCCCAGCGTACTAACGGCCGCCGCCCAAGACTGAGGCCAGCTCCCGGAAGGCGGCCACGACCTCGTCGGGGCCGTCGAGGACGAGGTCGGCCCTCGCCAGCAACTCGGGCGGCGCCTCTTCACTGTTGACGCCGATGCGCACGACGGCCGCGCCGCCCGCCGCCAGGCGGTCGAGGGCGTCGAACGCGGCGACGTCGCCCACGTCGTCGCCCGCGAAGGCCACCGCGGACAGGCCGGCCTCGCGGGCCGCCGCCTCCAAAGTCTGGCCCTTGCCGTGAGGGATCGGCGGCCGCAGCTCGACCGACATCCGGGCCGGGCAGGGGACGAGCCCGGTCGCGCCCGCCGCGGCTTCGGCCCACGCCCGCACGCGCTCGGCCTCGGCGGGCGCCCGCCGGTAATGGAGGGTGACGCCCTGGCTCTTGCGCTCGACGTCGACCGCCGGCCCCAGCTCCTGGGCGGCGCGCCCCGCTGTCGCCACGGCGGCCGCCCGCCACTCCTCGGTGGCGCCGACGGAGACGACCTGGCCGCCCTCGACGGTCTCCAGCCCGTGGAGGCCCCACAAGCCGATCTTGGGCGCGCCGACGTGGCGAAGCAGGAAGGCGGCCGGGCGGCCGGAGATCACCCCGACCCGTCCCAGCCGTTCGGCCAGGATGGTCAGGGTCTGCGCCGCGCCCCTGACCGGGCGCGCCTCCTCAGGTGCGTCGACGATCGGCGCCAGCGTCCCGTCGAAATCGGTGAACAGGCCGGCCTGGGCGGGGTTCGCGGCCAGAGGCGCGAACCACTGGCTCACTTCTTGGTGGTACTCGTCGTGTCGCCGGGGAGCTTCAGGTCGGGGCCGGCGATCACGATCACGTCGGCGCCGCGCGTGTCGTTGACGGGAGGCTGGTCCTCCATCGGCCGCAGAGCGCTCCCCGGCAGCTGGAGAAGCTGGGCCACGACGCGCGCTTCGGGCTCAAAGTCAGGCTTGTACTCGACCAGGGTGACCTCGCTGAGCTTGGTGGCGTCGACCGGCGAGAGGGCGTTGTAGTTCGCCCCCTTCAACAGGTCCGTGACCCGGCCCGCGAGGCCGGACGTGCCCGTGCCGTTGGCCACGAGCACCTTCACCTGATCCGGCGGGCGGACCGCGCGCGACGTGGTCGGGGGAACCACCGAGGCGGTGGGCCGGCGGGTGGTGACCGTCGTCGGCGACGGGCCGGCGTCGATCTTGGTCGACGCCCCGTCGGTCTCGTCGAACTTCTGCAGCAGGACGATGCCCAGCACGAGGGCGACCGCGAGCAGCACGGCGCCGCGGGCGCCGGCGCCACCCGCTCCGCCGCCGCCTCCGCCTCCGCCGCCTCCGCCGCCACGGGGCCCCGCGTTCTCAGGAGTGCCCACGTCGTGTCCTCGCCCGCCCTCAGCGACCGCGCCGTTGCACGGCGGGACGGCCTTCAATGCGCGCCCGCCGGCGTTGCGCCTGAAGCCGTCGAAGCCGGCGAACCAGCAGCGGGTCGTAGCGCTCGGCGTCGGAGGAGCTCAACAGGCCAGCCAAGAGTTGGTAGTACCGAGTCGGCGACAGACCCAACCGGCAACGGATGGCGTCGGTCTTTGAGCCTGGCTCCATCCACCACGACCGCTCAAAGTCGAGGAGCGCGCGGTCACGGTCGGTGAGTCCCATCGCGAGGCAGGTTGCCCCCATCGGGCGGTGAGATCAAGCACCCGGGAGGCTAGCCTTCCGATTGACGGGCGTGCTGGCCCGTTCAGCGGCCGGTGTGGCGCAGTCTGGTAGCGCAGGCGACTTGTAATCGCCAGGTCGTCGGTTCGAATCCGACCACCGGCTCATGGCCGACCTCGAAGCGCTGATCGACCTCGTCAAACGGCGAGGACACCGCGAGTTCGAGCAGCCCGTACGGCTGGCCTCGGGCAATT
This sequence comes from Acidimicrobiia bacterium, assembly GCA_023265045.1. Classification (GTDB taxonomy): domain Bacteria; phylum Actinomycetota; class Acidimicrobiia; order Acidimicrobiales; family AC-14; genus JAHFUQ01. Next base: position 39,530 of record JAHFUQ010000006.1, on the reverse strand, counting down.
GGAGCCGCCACTTCGTAGACGTCAAACGGGCCCTTGCCGACGGGGCCGACGCCCGGTTGGCAGCCGAGTTGTTGATCGAGCGGGTCGGCGCCGGCGTGGGGGCGTTTGACGCCGTCGGTGGTCTGACCATGGGCGCCGACGTGGTCGCGTACACCGTCGCAGTGGTCGCCGGAAGGGGCGTGGAGTGGTTCTCCGTGCGCAAAGCGCCGAAGGAGCGCGGCACCCAGCAACGCGTTGAGGGAGCGACCCTGGGCGAAGGCCGGCGGGTGTTGCTGGTGGAGGACGCCGTGACCACGGGCGGGTCGATCGCCGACGCCCTGGAGGCGGTGCGGGAGACCGGAGCAGTGGTGGTCGCGGCGGCGACGGTGGTCGACCGGGGCGAGTTCGCGGCCGCGCTGTTCGGTCGGGAGGGAATCCCCTACTTCCCCTTGCTCACCTACCGCGACCTCGGCATCCCGCCCATCGGCAGCGAGGCCGACGCCGGTTCTGCCCAAAGCTAGGTCAGGCCACGGTCCCATCGCGTGGCCGTCAGGCCACGGTCACATCGCGTGGCGTCAGGCCACGGCGGCGGCGAGGGCGGCGGTGTCGCGGGCGAGCAGGTGCGCTTCGAGCTTGCGTTTGATGCGCTGGAGGGCGTTGTCGATCGACTTGACGTGCCGCCCGAGCAATACCCCGATCTCCTGGTACGACCGGCCGTCGAGGTAGAGGCGCAGCACGTCGACTTCCAGCGAGGAGAGCATCTCGGCCAGCGACGCCCGCATGGCGGCCATGTCCTCCAGCGACACCACCTCGTCGGCCGGGTCAGGCGCCTGGTGATCGTCGAGCAGTTCCTCGACCCACCACTCTGCAGGGTCGTCCACGACGCGCAGCCCGGAGAGGGAGACGTAGCGGTTCAGCGGCTGGTGCTTGCGCCGGGTCGCAGTCTTGATCGCGGTGATGATCTGGCGGGTGATGCACAGCTCGGCAAACGCCCGGAACGATGCCTGGCGGTCGCAGCGGTAGTCGCGCACGGCCTTGAACAGGCCGATCATCCCTTCCTGCTCGATGTCGTCGAAGTCAGCGCCGACGAGGAAGTACCCCCGCGCCTTGGCCCGAGCGAAGCGGCGGTAGCGCTGGAACAACAGGTCGAGGGCGGCCACGTCGCCACTCCTGAACCGTTCGACGAGACCGTCGTCGGTGATGTCAAGAAGGCCTAGTCCCGAAGGGCTGTGGGGCATACCTGGGTGCTCCTGGCGGGTGCGGCGATGGTGCGAACGGGTGGAGACAGCGTGTTCGGCTGCGGCTATGTGACGTTTTCCTCTAGTTCGCGTGTCCTTTCTACCGAGCAACCACTCCGCGTGTCAATGGTTGACTCGCCGGCGGACAAAGTTCGAAGCAAAATGAGGGGTCACGGTCGGGGCGCCCGCCCTGACCACTCTGCGTGAGCGGGCTCAGGTCGCCGGGGTTTCGGCCCGCTCGATCAGGGCGACAGCCCAGCAGGCGATGCCTTCGCCTCGGCCCAGGGCGCCGAGCCCCTCGGCGCGGCGGGCCTTCACGGTCACGTCGGCGCCGACGACCAGGGTCAGGCGCTGCTGCATCGCCCTCCGGTGCGGCGCGAGGCGGGGGGCCTCCAGCAGGACCGAGCAGTCTACGTTGACGACCTCCCATCCCGCCGCGCCGATCATCTTCACCACCCGCCCTAGCAGCACCAGGCTCTCGATGTCGGCCCACGCCGGATCGTCGTCGGGAAAGTGCTGCCCGAGGTCGCCTTGCGCAGCCGCGCCCAGCAGGGCCTCGGCGACGGCGTGGGTAATGACGTCGGCGTCGCTGTGACCGTCGAGACCGCGTGCGTCGCGGAACCGGACGCCGCCCAGGACGAGCGGGCGGTCGGGATCGTCCGAGAACGGGTGGACGTCGAACCCGAGGCCGACGCGCATCACGGCAGCAAGTCGACCGAGGTGGTGACCTTGACGTTGCCCGCCTCGCCGGGGACGATCACCACCCGGCCGCCGATCGCTTCGACGAGGGCGGCGTCGTCGGTGGCTTGGGCGGCGGGGTGGGCGTGGGCGGCGCGCAGGGCGGCGGCCCGGAACGCCTGCGGCGTCTGCACGGTGACCAGTTCGCTGCGATCGAGGGTGGCGACGACGGCGCCGTAGCGCACGTGCTTCACGGTGTCGGTCACGGGCAGGACGGGGATGGCTGCGTCGCTGGCGCCGTCTCCCAGCGCGGCGAGGACGGCGGTGAACAGCAGGGGCGTGGCGCGAGGCCGGGCCGCGTCGTGGACGAGGATCCAGCCGGCGTCGGGGGGAACAGCGGCCAGCCCGGCGCGCACCGAATCGGAACGGGTGGCGCCCCCGGCGACGACCGCGTCGACATCCTTCTCGGGATCGTCGGCCCGATCGGCCGGGACGACCAGCACCACCCCGTCAGCGACCGAACGGGCGGCGGCCACCGACCAGTCGAGGACGCGCCGGCCGTCGAGGAGTTCGTACTGCTTGCGACGGCCGAAGCGTTCGCCCGCGCCAGCGGCAACCACGATCGCCCAGACCGAGCCCGCCCAGACGGGTCCGCTTACGGGAGCGCCTCGTCGAGCCTCTGCTCGGCTTCTTCTTCGCTCACGCTCAAGGCGAAGGTCAGCTCGGAAACAAGGATCTGGCGCGCCTTGGTGAGCATGCGCTTCTCGCCCGCGGAGAGCCCCTTGTCCTTCTCCCGGATCGACAGGTTCCGCACGACCTCGGCCACCTGGTAGATGTCGCCCGACTTCAACTTCTCCACGTGGTTCTTGAAGCGGCGCGACCAGTTGGTCGGCATGCGCGCCTCCTTCTTGCGAAGGACGGCGAACACCTCCTCGACCTCCTCGTCGTTGATGACCTCGCGCAGGCCTACCTCTTCGGTGTTGTCGGCGGGGACCATCAGGGTGAGGTCGCCATAAGCCAGCTTCAGGACGAGGTACTCCCGATCGGCGCCAAACGCGTCCCGCCGTTCCCGCCTTTCGATGACGGCCGCACCGTGGTGCGGGTAAACAACCTTGTCACCGACATCAAAGGACATACCTCTCCCAAGAACGAGACACCGAGTGGGGACATCACCAGAGTGCCAGACAAGTTGGCCCAAGGCCAACTTGTCTGGCACTGGCCGGGTCGAAGGGCACTGAGCCCCCTTCTGGCGCCGTTCTGCTGTTCCGACGGATCGAAGGGCCGACGGCCCCGATCCGTCGGTCAGCCGTATCTGTCAAGGATGCTGGTCTCGGCCAGGCGGGAGAGCCCTTCCTTGATGGCCCTCGCTCGGGCCTCGCCCACACCTTCGACCTCGTCGAGGTCGTCGACGGTCGCCTTCATGATCTTCTGGAGCGTGCCGAAGTGGCTGACGATGTGCTCGATAACCGACTCCGGCAGACGCGGGATCTTGTTCAGCAGGCGGTAGCCGCGCGGCTGGAGGCCGATGTCCATGTCCGCGGATTCGGCGGGGAGGTGCAGCACGGCGGTCACCGACTTGAGGTCGAGCAGGTCTTCGGTAGTCAGCTCGGCCAGGGCGTCCATGGCCTCCGGGAGGTGCCAGCCGTCCTCGACGTGGAAGTAGTCCTTGATGACGAGCCGGCGATCGTCCTCCACGCCGCCCATCAGCTCCTCGAGCTGGAGGCGCACGAGGCGGCCGTCGGTGCCGAGCTCGACGATGTAGTCGTGGACCTCCTCGGCGATGCGGCGCACCATCTCGGTGCGCTGGAGCACGGTGACGACCTCGCGCACCGTCACCAGGTCTTCGACCTCGAGGGCGGACAGCGATCCCGACACCGAGTCGAGCCGGTTCTTGTACCGTTCCAGCGTCTGCAGTGCCTGGTTGGCCCGGTTGAGCAGCCGCGCCGACGGTTCGAGGGGGCGCTTGATGTCGCCGTAGTAGACGGCGATCGACGCCATGTCCTCCGAGACGGAGATGACCGGCACCCCGATCGAGCGCGCCACCCGCTCCGCCGTGCGGTGCCTCGTGCCCGTCTCCGACGTGGGGACGTTGGGGTTGGGGACGAGGTGGACGTTGGCCCGGGCGATGCGGCTCGCATCGTGGGCGAGGATGATGGCGCCGTCCATCTTCGCCAGCTCGGAAAGGCGCTGAGGCGTGAACTCGGCGTCGAGCAGGAACCCGCCCGAGCAGATGGCCAACACCTCGGGGCCGTCGCCGATGACGATCAGCGCGCCCCGGCTGCCTTGCAGGATTCGGTCGAGGCCCTCCCGTAGAGGCATCCCGGGGGCCACGGCGGTGAGCGCATCCGTGAGCGCCAGATGCCGCCTCGTCGTGGGCACGCGGGCATGCTACCGGCTGGTCGACGGGACGGTGAGGCCGCGGCCGGCGAACGCCAGCGCGTCACCGAGGGTCGCAGCCCGCAGCGTCTCCATCCCCTCCGGCGCGGGCGGGGCCGACGGGGGAACGATGGCAGTGCGGAAACCCATCCGGGCCGCCTCCTCCAGCCGCCGCCCGAGCTGGGGGACCTGGCGCAGCTCGCCGCCGAGCCCGAGCTCCCCGCAGGCGACCAGGTCGGGGGCGATGGGGCACTCGTGGACGGACGACGCAATGGCCAACGCCAGGGCCACGTCGGCCCCGGGATCGGCCACACGCGCGCCGCCCACGGCCATGGCGTACACGTCTTTGGCGGCCGTGTGCAGGCGGGCCCGGCGGTCGAGCACGGCCAGCAGAAGGTGCAGCTTGCTGGCGTCGATGCCTTGGGCGGTGCGGCGGGGTGGCGCGCCGGGCGGCGCCGGCACCACGAGCGCCTGGAGCTCGACCAGCAGCGGCCGCCGCCCGTCGAGGATGGGGGCCACGACGCTGCCCGCCAGCCCCTCCCGGCGGTCGGAAAGGAAGAGGTGGCCGGCGTCGGCGATGGGCTCGAGGCCGCCCTCGCTCATCTCGAACAGGCCCAGCTCGGTGGTGGGACCGAATCGGTGCTTCACCGCTCGCAACAGCCGGAGGGCGTGATGGCGGTCGCCAGTGAACGACAGCACGGTGTCGACCAGGTGCTCGAGCACCCGGGGGCCGGCGAGGCTGCCGTCTTTGGTCACGTGGCCGACGAGCACGGTGGTGACGTTGCGGTCCTTGGCCAGGCGCACGAGGCGGTGGGCGCACGCCCGCACCTGGGTGACCGACCCCGGCTCGCTGGCCAGGTCGGCGTCGGACACCGCCTGGATGGAGTCGACCACCAGGAGGTCGGGCTTCACCGCCTCGACGTGGGCCTCGATCTGGGCCACATCGGTCTCCGCCACGAGCCACGACTGGGCCGCGATGGTCTCCAACCGCTCAGCCCGGAGGCGCACCTGGTGGGCCGACTCCTCGGCCGACACCAGCAGCGTGCGGGCGCCCGACGCCGCCACCCGGCCGAGCAACTGCAGCAGCAACGTCGACTTGCCCACGCCCGGCTCGCCGCCCAGCAGGGTGACCGAGCCGGCCACGAGCCCGCCGCCGAGCACCCGGTCGACCTCGGCCAAGCCGGTGGGCACGGGATGCAGGCTGTCGGCCGGGACCTGGCCGATGGGCACGGCCACGGCCGCGCCCGGCGCCGGCGCCAGGCCCGGCGGGCCGCTGGCCCGGGGCGCGGCTCGCTCCTCGACGAGCGTGTTCCACCCGCCGCAGGTGGGGCAGCGCCCCACCCAGCGGGCCGCGGCGGCGCCGCATTCGGCGCAACGGTGATGGCTCTGCGGTCTGGTCATCGTCCGGCACGGTACCGAGGGGGTACGACACCCTCTCGCGAAGGAGTCCGCCGCTCGGTGCAGCGGCCAGGCTGGACTGCGGCACACGGACAGGTCCGCTGAGAGCTGCTGCCTCCCGGCCCTGACTCGGTTCACGGGAGCCCGTTGCGCAGGACCCGGCCGCTACACGAAGCGGCGGACGACCAGAACCAGGATAGCCTGGGCGCCGGTTCCGGAGGGATGCGGGAGCGGCCGAACCGGCACGCCTGGAGAGCGTGTAGGGGGCAACCCCTCGTGGGTTCAAATCCCACTCCCTCCGCTAGTGAACCATTTCGCTCGCCGGGACGTAGCAGTAGCGGCAAGGACGTCTCAGACAAGGGAGTGTGTGGGGATGGCAAGGATTTCGGGCAAGCGCGCGGCGCTGGCGATGGTGACCGTCGGGCTGGCGTTGGGCTTGGTGGCGTGCGGCAGCGACGACAAGACCGACACGGCCACGCAGTCGTCGACAACCGTCGCGGCGACGACGCCCACGACGGTCGCGGCCACGACCACCACCGCGGCCCCGTCGCTCCTCAAGACGGCCACGAACGCCCAGTTCGGCACGATCCTGACCGACGCCGCGGGCAAGACGCTCTACACCCGTGACAGCGACCCCGCCGGCGGCAGCAGCTGCACCGGCGGCTGCATCGCCACATGGCCGGCCCTGCTGGTGCCGGCCGGCTCGACCGGAACGCTCAAAGCCCCGGCCGGCGTCACGGCCGCGCTGACCTCGTTCGCCCGGAGTGACAGCGGCACGCAGGTGCTGCTGGGCGGCAAGGCGCTCTACACCTTCTCGGGGGACTCCGCGCCCGGCGACACCAAGGGCGAGGGCGTCGGCAACGTCTGGCACGTCGCCAAGGCGGTGTAGCCCCCCGCTCGGTAGGGTGCCGCCTCGTGGACGACGAGGCGGCCATGGCGTTGGCGCTGGCTGAAGCCGCCCTGGCCCTTGATCATGACGACGTCCCTGTTGGGGCGGTGGCGTTGTTCGAGGGCGGGGTGGTCGCCAGCCGCCACAACGAGCGCGAGCGGCTGCAGGACCCGACCGCCCATGCCGAGCTGCTCGCCTTGCGCGAGGCCGCGGCGGCGGTCGGCGACTGGCGGCTCAGCGACGTCACCTTGGTCGTCACCCTCGAGCCGTGCCCGATGTGCGCCGGCGCCTTGGTGGCGGCGCGCGTCGGTCGGCTGGTCTTCGGCGCCTTCGACCTCAAGGCCGGCGCCTGCGGATCGCTCTACAACCTCTGCGCCGACCCCCGGCTCAACCACGAGCTGCCCGTCACGGCCGGCGTCTGCGCCGAGGACGCCGCCGCCCTCCTCAGCGCCTTCTTCGCCGAACGCCGCCCGCCGCGACCGCTAGCCTGAACCCCGTTCGGAGGGATGCGAGAGCGGCCGAATCGGACGGTCTCGAAAACCGTTGTGGGTCCTGCCCACCGTGGGTTCGAATCCCACTCCCTCCGCTGAATTCCGGCGCGACAGCGCTGGTCAGACGGGGTGCGGGCCGGTGTCCATTCCGGCCCGCACCTGACCGGTGATGACCCTTATTTTGGGGTGCGGATGGGGTGCGGACGAAAAGTTAGGGGTGCGAAAGGGGTGCGGATCGGGCACTTCCGGGCACCCCGCAGGCCGCGAAACCGCCACGCACCGTGGTCGCCGGGGCGTCCAAGTGCTATCGACCGTACGATGAGCCCTACGTAGCGAGGATGGCGGGCAATCAGCTCCTCCTCGCCGCCGTGACCGTCGGCGAACTGCGCTACGGGGCGCTCGTTGCCGGTTGGAGCGAAGCGAGACGACGACGGCTTGAGGAAGCGATCGCGACAGCGGGCGTCATACCGGTGACCGACAACCTCCCACGGAGGTCGCGGAGCTCCGCTTCTGCCCTTCGCCTGCCGCAGGCTGGGCATCCGCTCGCAGAGTCGGATGCACGCCCACGATCTGTGGATCGCTGCGTCGGCGATACACGCCGCGGCGCCGCTCTTAACCGCCGACAGGACCTCCAGCCACGCGCCCGGTCTTCGACTGGTCGCGTAAGTACGGCGGCGCGCGACTACCGCAAGCCGACCACGACCGCGTCCCGCTCGTCGTCGGCGTTTTCAACCGGGCCAGCGTCGCGGTACGCACTGTCCATCCGGTCAGCCAAGGCCGAAGTCATGCGCGGCATAACGTGGCTGTAGCGGTCGAGTGTGATCTGCACCGACGAGTGGCCCATCAACTCTGCCATCTCCTTCGGATAGGCGCCTGGATAACGCTGGACGTTCCTCTCGCGGATCACCGCGTCCGCGATTCCGAATCGTTCGCTAGTCACCGTTGAAGGCGGGAAGGGCTGTACGGGCGCCGATGCTGGCGCGGTCGAGGTAGCTGAACGTCCCGTGGTCGCGCAGTTCGGTCGCCGCCTCGACGAGCGCGCCGAGCGCGGCGAATGCGAACCAAGCCCCCACCGAGACCCGCCGCACGCCGAGCTTGGCCAGCTCGGCCACCGGCGGACAGCCGGGTCGGGCGACGACGTTGACGGGCCGGTCGACCTCACGGATGAGCCGGCGCAGGTCGTCGGGGTCGGTCACCCCCGGTGCGAACAGCACGTCTGCGCCTGCCTCCTGGTAGCGCTGGAGGCGGGCGATCGTGTCGGCCAGGTCCGGCCGGTCGTGGATGTGGTTCTCGGCGCGGCCGGTCAGGACAAGGCGCAGCGGACCGCGGTGGGCGACCTCGGCCGCGGCCGCCACGCGTTCGGCAGCGTGGTCGATGTCGTAGATGCCGCTGCCGCTCCAGTCCTCCACGGAGCATCCGGCCAGGCCCGCTTCAACCCCGAGCTCGACGGTCTCCGCCACCCCGGCCGGCTCGTCAGCGAAGCAGTTCTCGAAGTCGGCGGATACCGGCACATCGACCGCCGCGACAATGGCAGCGGCGTAGGCCACGGCCTCGTCGCGCTCGACCGATCCGTCGAGGCGTCCGAGCGTCGCCGCGAACCCTCCGCTGGTCGTCGCCAGCGCCTCGAAGCCCATGGCGACGAGGATCTTGGCCGAGCCCACATCCCAGGGGTTGGGGATCACCAGCGGCGCCGGACCCCGGTGCAGGGACAGGAAGCGATCGGCCTTCTCTTCTTGGCTTGGCATGGTCGGACGCTAACCGCACGCCGGCCGGCACGGCTCGCTTCTTCGTTCGCAACGACATTGTCGGACCGTCCTACGGCGCCGGGTGCGCAGGACACCGGTTCGAGGCAACGGAGCGACGAGTGAGCGATATGGAACACCACCGATCTTTGTGGCGCTCGCTCCGCCATTTCCCGCTCGCGGATCCTCTGTCGGGACGGTCGCCCGCGCTTTGAACGAGGATCGAGGGGAGCCACGCGACGGCCACTGACGGTGCCGCACGTCCCTCCAAGAGTGCCGAAACGGCTTCCACCAACCATCCTTAGCGGCAGTCCGACGGTCTCCACTCTCCTGCACGCCACCAGGGAGCGCGGTGTCCCGAGTGATGGCTCCGATAGCGTCGTGCCGACATGGAGCGGCGGCTGTCGCTGCTGGCCTGGACCGAGGGGCCGACTTCTTCGTCAGCTACACCGCCTCGGACAGGGCTTGGGCCGAGTGGATCGCGTGGGAGCTCGAAGACGCCGGGTACCGCGCCCTCATACAGGCGTGGGACTTCCGGCCCGGATCGGACTTCGTGGCGGCGATGCGGGAGGCCACGACCGAGGCAGATCGGACCTTGGCGGTGCTGTCGCCCCACTACATGCACTCGGACTTCGCGCTCTCGGAGTGGGGCGGCGGCGTACGTGGCGGACCCCCTGGGCCGGCAAGGAAAACTCTTGGCGGTACGGGTGGCCGAATCGATGCCGAGGGCCTCGACCGTAGCCGGGTGTGGATCGACTTGGTCGGCCTGGACGAGGAGCAGGCCCGCCAGCGCCTTCGCGCCGGGCCCGGGCCAAGCCCGACCGGCACCCACCATTCCCCGAGCCCGGACGGCAACCAGCGCCGCCCGTTCCCGCTGTCGCTGCCACCGGTGTGGAACCTCCCCCAGCACCCCAATCCCAACTTCACCGGCCGTGGGGAGCTGCTGCGTGCGCTCGAGGCGACCCCTGCGGGGGCGCGCACCGTGCTATCCCAGGCCATCACCAGCCTGGGCGGGGTGGGCAAGACCCAGCTGGCCGCCGGTTCAACATCGAGATGCTCCAGCTGATCCAGACGGGAGCTGTCCAGCGCAGCCGCGTGATGGATCGAGAACACCGAGCCTCGCGCAAGGCACGATGCGGCGGGGAGACCGAGGGATCTCGATACGGCGCTGGCAGGAGGAATTGGTGGGCCTGGCGAGTTGAGCCTGACTCCGGACAATCCCCTGACGCCGCAGGAGGGTGACACCGGGCGAGCACTACGCGCTCGGCTCCACGGCCGGAGCCAGGGGCTGGGTGGGACGTCAGCCCGGCCGACGTCGCCGCGCGTGTCCTCAGGAAACGGTGAACGGGGGGTACTCGTCGACCAGGAGGTAGCAGTACGCGCTGACCCGGACGCTGAGGCGGCCAGTGCCGACGACGAACCGGCGCATGCCCTCCGGCCAGCGCCCGGTGAAGAGGACCGCGAAGAAGGCGAGAAAGACGACGACCGCGGCGGCGAGGTAGACAACGAAGGCGAACAGCATGATCGGGATGAGCCACAGGAACCGGAGCCCGACCGTGAGGCGATTGCGGTTCTCGAGCTGCGGCTGGATGTCCACCCGCAACGGGTCGCCGCCCGGGTCAGGCCCCGTCATCGAGAAGTCAAAGGCGGGGTACGGCTCGCGCTGCCACAGCGCGTAGCTGTAGGCCCGAGCCGGGTAGCGGATGACGAGGCACTGAAAGTTGGCCAAGCCCTCGGGCAGCCGACCGGTGAAGACGATCGCGAACCAGCTGATGAGGGCGACGACGCTCCCGACGTTGCCGAGGACGTAGGAAATGAGGACGTGGGGGATGGCGAGCAACCAGTGCACCAGCGGGCGCCAGTTGGCCACCTCCAACGGAGCGTCAAGCTCCAGGTTCACCGGATACTCCATGACGAGACCCCTCCCCTCTGGACCCAGCAAGCTCAACGCTAACCGTCGGCCTGGTCCGGCGCGAGGGGCCGTCCCGTTGCTCAAGTTAACTTGAGGTTCTAGGTAGACTGCCTGAAATGGAAGACGAACTGGCCATCGGGACGGTCGCGGCGCGCGCGGGTGTGAACGTGTCCGCGCTGCGGTTCTACGAAGACCGCGGCCTCATCACGTCGGCGCGGTCGAGGGGAGGCCAGCGCCGGTACCACCGCAACGTGCTGCGGCGCGTGGCGTTCATCCAGGCGGCCCAGCGGGTGGGCCTGAGCCTGGACGAGATCGGGCGAGCGCTCGACACGCTCCCCGACGACAGCGGCCCGACGGCGCGGGATTGGAAGCGGTTGTCCGCCCAATGGCGGCCAATGCTCGACGAACGGATCAGGCTCCTCGAACGCCTGCGCGACCAGCTCGACAGCTGCATCGGCTGCGGGTGCCTCTCGCTGCAGCACTGCCAGTTGCGTAACTCAGGCGACACGGCCCGCACCCTCGGGCCCGGCGCCCGCTACCTCCTCGGCGACGATCCGCCCGCGTGACCGAGCCGCCGACGCTCACCGAGCGCGAGCTCAACCGGGCCCTGCTCGCCCGCCAGCTGCTCTTGGAACGCGCCCTTACGACGATCCCCGATGCGCTCGAGCGCCTCGACGTACGACGCTTCACCACGGAGAACGGCCAGGAGTTGATCGACGTGCCGGACGCCCCGCTCCCGGACGGCCAACACCAGCGCCCGCCAGGCTGCTCCCCACGTGGGACGCGTCCCGCTTCGTCCATGCCCGCCGCAAGCCGATCCTGCCCGAGGAGCACCGGCCGCTGATCTTCCACACCAAGAACCCCCAGTCCCTCCCGACGTTCCTCGTGGACGGCGCCGTGGCCGGATCGTGGAAGCACGCCCCGGGTGGCGTGGAACTGCACCCGTTCGAGCCGCTGTCCCGACCGGCGCTCCGCCAGGGTTCAGGAAGAGGCCGGCGGATCGCGGCCGGCCTCTTCTAAACGAGAACGCCGCCGAGGCGCAGCGCCTCCGACAGGGTGCTCGCCACCGGCGCTCCTGAGGCGAGAAAGTGGTCCCGTTCGTGCGGCCCGGAGTCCAGTAAGACGCAGTGGACGCCGACCGCATGCGCGGCGTGGGCGTCGTCCACACTGTCGCCGACGAGCAGCATCTCGTCCGGCGGCCTACCACCGGGCAGGACCTCGGCCAGGCGCTCGACGTGCGCCCGGAGGTACTCGCGCTTGTGGTCGCCGCTGCGCCTTGGCTGGCCGTCGATCCGCACGAAGTACCCGGCCACGCCGTAACCCTCGACGAACGGCACCAGCTCGTCGTGCTCCCACATGGACAGCAGCGACTGCGTCACGCCCTTTTCCCGCAGTCGTTGCAAGAGGACGGGCGCCTCCGGCGCCAGAGTCGCCTCGCGGCAGATCTCGTTGTATGAGACGTGGAACTGATCGTTCAGCCGCTCCCACTCGCCCTCGTGCAACGGCCGACCCAACAGCCGCTCGTAGGTCCGCTCGATGGGACGGGTGAACGTCTGGCGGTACCGGTCGGCGGTGATGGTCGTGCCGCCCGCGCTCACGCACGCCGAGCTCATGGCGGACAGCACGATGTCGAAGTCGTCGAACAGCGTGCCGTTCCAGTCCCAGATGACGTGGCGGATCACGGCACCTGCAAGCGGCCGTGCACGGCCTGTGCGAGGACAACCGCGTTCTGCCGGAGCGCGGCCTGATTGCGCTCCCCCGTCACGCCGACGCGCACGACGGCGCGGTCGAAGCACGCCACCAACGCCCCTTGCAGGAGAAGGGAGTTCTGCTGGTAGGACCACACCGCCGAGCTGCCCACACCCGAGACCGCCTCCTGGCTGGCCTCCTTGGGGAGGCTCAGCTTCTGCGAGGCGCACGCCTGCGCCTCTCGGCCTGCGGCCGGGATGCCGACGGTCACGTCCGCGCTCGTCCCGCCGTCGACGGCGGTCCCCCAGAAGCAGAACTTCGGATCGCCCGTTCCGGCCCGAACCGCGTTCCCGACCGCACGCGCCACGTCGGCCGCCAACACCAAGTCGCAGACGGGCCTCGAAGGGGCCGACGCGGGCGGTCCTTGGAAAGACGAGGTGGTGACGGTCTGGACGGTCGGGCGCGGGCCGCCCTCCGGCACGCCCCTGGTCAGCGCGGCGTCACCGTCGGACCCGCAGGCCGCCGCGCCGAAGACCCCGAGAGCAGCAAGGACGCACAGCACCCGCGTGGTCACGCCGCCCATTCTTGTCGGCGTTGCGGGTCACAGGGGCGCGAGCAGCCCGGCGTTGTGGGCCAGGTCCACGCACCACGTCCACAGGCGCGTGATGGGGGGCGTGGCTCCCGCGGGACTTATGCGCGCCGGGCATCCGTGGGTCGCGTACGTGGTCCGCACGGCGGCCATTCGCGGCGTGTGCGGCTTTCCCGCGACGAGGTGCTCGGGACGGACGTCGATCGCGAACGGCCGCCCGTCGGCGCCCGGCTGGACGGCAAACCGGTCGGCGTCGAACCAGCGCTGCCCGATGGGCGTCGACGGGTCTGGGGGGCCGAGGAATTCGTGATAGGCGACGATCACGTGGTCGAAGTTCAGCGCCGCGAACCGGTGGGCGGGCCGGGTGCTACGGGCGAGGACCTCGGCCCGCTCGGCGGCGGCCAGATCAGGGAAGGGCGCGAGGAGTCGCGCCATCACCTCGGCCAACTGGGCCGAGACGCCCGTCCCGAAATGCAGGCCGCCGTAGACGAAGCTCAGCCCGTCGCGCACGCGTCCCTTGGTGGCAGGGCCGGCGTCGACGCGGAACAGGGCGAGGAGGTCTTCCAACCGGCTGACCATCCACGCCTTGTCCGACGCCTTGAGCGCAGTGAACTCCGACGCCAGATGGAAGACCATCGTGTCGACGTACGCCTTGCCCAAGGCGAAGAAGCTGTCGAGCTCACCCTCCTCCACCGCCTTCGGGGTGGCGAGGACCATTCGCCAGTCGGTGTGGCCGGAGCGCACCAAGCCGTAGGGGGGGTGCTCGTCGCGGCCGGCGTAGGCCCGCTCGACAGCGCCTTCGGCGATCACCGACGAGATGGCGTACAGCTCGACCCGCAGCCCCTCGAGGACCTCGTGGCGCGCTTTCGGGGGCTGCGATGCGAGCGCGTCAGGAGTGGGCAGCCGCAGTTTCCCCGCCGCTGCGCCGCGCTGGCCCGCCAGGTCGTGCGCCCGCGCCGACAGCCGGCGACTCGGCTCCTCGACGTTGCCGCCCGCGTCCTGCGCGGCCGGGTCCACGCTCAGGTGATCGAGAATCGCCGGCGGACGACGGTGACGTTGCCGTCCTCGTCCTCGACGATCTCATGGGTCGCATCGCCGGGGAGCTCGCCGTCCACCGCGCGGGCGGCCTCGCCCCGCGCGATCAACGCCTCCACGTACCGGTCGTGCTCAGACTTCTCGTCCATCGATGGGCCAAGGTACTCCCACGTCGAACAAACGGCGGACGACGCGCAGGGCGCCACCGTCCTCGACCAGCTCGTGTGTCTGCGTGCGGTCTCCCGCCTCCCGGCCCGGGCGGGCCACCCGGTTCCGCACCAGCAGTTCACGGAGGAATCCCCGGGCGGTGGCTTCCGCCGACGGGGCCCGAGCGGGACCGCCGTCGTTGGCGACCGCGGCCACGGCGAACTGCTGCGCCTCGGTCGCCGCCTCGCAGACAATGGGCCGGTCGAGGCCGAAGTCCTGCCCCGCGAGGGTGATGACCGACAGCCCGTTCCTCGTAGCCGCGGCCGAGCCGGTCGCCATCAGGCTGACCGCGGGCGGCGACGACGCCGCTTGCACGGCCGACTCGGTCAGCAGGCCTTTGCCGATGAAACCGTTCGCGATGGCGTCGAGGTACTTGCCGTCGAAGAGCTGCTTGTCGGCGGCGACGAACGCGGCCGCCACCTGCGACATGTAGTTGGGCGCGATCGGCGCGGCTCGCACGGCCGCCACCAGAAGCCTGCCTGCGTCCTGGCTGGCCTCGCTCAGCACGGCGCTGCTCGGCGGCCCGATGGTGATCACCATGCCGGTCAGCGTCAGCAGGAACGCGGCGGTGAACACGCGCGAGTACGAATGCGGCTCGGACGACAGCAGGGCCGCCGGCCCCAGCACCGGCAGCGCCTCAGGTGGCTGGTAGAAGAAGCAGTTGACTGCGTTGCGCAGGCAATCGGCGTCGGCGGCGCACGGCGTGCGCTGGCGAACCGCCCACCCGAGTTGCTCGGCGACGCGGGACAGGCGCGAGGTGCGGTTGAGGATCCCGCCCGTCTCGGCCATCACCGCATCGCGCACCGACGGCAGTTGCAGACCCGTCAGCAGGGCGCTCATGTCGCCGAAGGACTCGTGGAAGGCGGCGACCTCGTGGCTCATCGCGCTCCACAGCTCGGGACGGATGGCGTCCAGGACGGCGTGGCCGCACTCGTGGGTCGCGACGTCCGGGCTGTCGCCCGAGAACACCGTCTGGCCCTTCACCGTGGCGTGGAAGAACGACAGCGTCTGGCGGTTGTAGAACGCATTGAGCTTGTCGCCCGCGTCGAGGCGAACGGTCAGCTCCGGCCCTCCCTGCCACGTCGTCGCCTTGGGCAGCAGCGGCTGCCAGAAGCCGACGGCCCGGCTGAGCGATTCGGCGGTCGTCCACCACCGGAACTCGGGCGTGCCCAGGTCGTACAAGCCGGCCGGCGGCTGGGCTACGTCGAAGGCCAGCTTCATACGGGCCTTTGGAAGGGTGGGGACGGGCCGCTCGATCGGCGCCGCCCCCTCGGACATCGGATCGTCTTCCCACACCCGTACGGTCTTCGCCGCGGGCGCCCTCTTTGCCGCCGCCGCCTTCTTCGTCGTAGTCGCCATCCGGCGAAGGCTAGTGAGTCGCTTTGGCGGGGTGCGGCGGGAAGGATGGAGCGATGACGAGTGGGTCCTTGGCACGACAGCTGGAGCTGGTTGAGTTGGGATGGCGGCAGCTTCGAGACGCCGCCGAACCCCAGATGGACGCGAGGACGCCTGCGGGGTGGAGCGTCAAGGAGATGGTCGCCCACGTGTCGTTCTGGGAGGAGGCGGTCTACCCGATCGTCAACGCCATGTACCGTCGACGAGAGGTCGTCCCTGCCGAGTGGTACGGCGGGGAGGACCTGGCGCTCGGACCGGGCGAGCCGTGGCCGGCCGCCGACGTGCACAACGCGCGCGAGGCGGCGTGGGCGCGGGCGAAGCCGGCGCAGGAAGTGATGGCGCGCTGGGATCGGGCCCACGAACGCCTCCTGGCGGTGCTGGAAACCATCACCGACGACGAAGCGCGGAACGACGAGTACCTCGCTCGCATCGGCGCGCTCACCTATGACCACTACGCCGAGCACCTGGAGGAACTCCGGAGGCGCTGAGACGGCCTCCGCCGGGATGCCGAGGACCTGGTAGTGGGTCGGTGCCCGGCACGACCGCTACGTGCCCGTCGCCGAGTCGATGAGGTCGTCGCGACAGGAGCTGCGCAGCTCGTTCGGGTATGGGTGGCCGAAGGTCCGCTGGGGCGTCGCCGAGTCGACCACCATCGCGCTCTGGGCCACTGTCACGGTGTTGCCGTCGTGGCACATCTCGTAGAGCGCGATACGAGAGATCGGCAGGACCCACGCGCGGTGCTCCTCCATGCCCGCCGGGCACGTGGCCGTCCACCGGCGGAACTGGGCCGTGCGGTCCCCAACCGGCGCGAACCCGGTTTCCACGAGCGTTACTGCCGTCGGCACAAGGGGGTTGCTGGTGTTGTCGGTGCGCAGGCACGCGGCCGGCTTGAGGTCGTCGATCGAACCGTCGAACCCTGAAATCCCGTTCAGCCGGGCAAGGGAGTAGCCCCGGAAGTCGTAGATCCTCGGCCCGGCCGCGAAGTTGCCGGGCGAAAGGTTGGTCTTCCAGTCCGCCGGGACAGTGAGCGTCACGTTCTCCCAGGTCACCTTGCGGCCGTTCGGGACCGTCGGCGGCGTCGTGCTGGAGGCCGAGGGCGCGAGCGTGGGCGCGGAGGCCGACGTAGGCGAGGTCGTGGCACCACGTTCGGCCGAGCTACGGACGTCACCACGACACGAGGTGAGGACGACAAGCACCGCCATCAACCCCATCGGCAGGGACGACCGCGATCGCATCACCTTCCCGAAGAGTACGCCGCCGAGGCTGGTGATACGCCGGGGCCGACGCCCGACGCCCGACGCCTGCGTTTCGTCGTACCGTTGCGGCGGATGCGAGGCTTTGGGGCACGGCCGATGGGTGGGGGGTGGCACGAGCACGCCCCGTGGGGACGCGACCCCGAGTTCATCGCGGGGGCGAAGCTCGACCGGGCCGTCCTGCGGCGGGTGTGGTACTTCGCCCGCCCGTACCGCTTCATGCTCGCGGGCTACATCGCCACGATCCTGGCCTCCGCCATCGTCACGATCATGCCGCCCCTGGTGTTCCGGGCGATCATCGACCACCACGCCATCCCCCGCCGGGACCTGGCCGGGGTCAACATGCTGGCCCTGGTTGCGATCGCGCTGGCCCTCACCGACCTCGTGCTCAACCTCTTCCAGCGGTGGTGGACGGCCCGCATCGGCGAGGGGCTGATCTTCGACCTCCGATCGGCGCTGCACGAGCACGTCAACCGCATGCCCCTCGCGTTCTTCACCCGCACACAGACGGGGGCGCTGCTGTCCCGGCTCAACGGCGACGTCCAGGGCGCGCAGCGGGCGTTCACCACCACGCTGGGCAGCGTCGTCCAGAACGTGTTCACCCTCTTCGTCACCCTGATCGTCATGCTGCGCCTCCAGTGGGAGCTGACTCTGCTGACCGTGCTCGTCGTCCCGGTGTTCGTCGTGCCCGCCAAACGGGTCGGCCGCCGCCTCCAGAAGTTGACCAAGGAGTCGTTCAACCTCAGCGCGGCGATGAACACGACGATGACCGAGCGCTTCAACGTGTCGGGCGCTCTGCTCGTCAAGCTGTTCGGGCACCCCGCGCGCGAGACGGCGGAATTCCGTGAGAAGGCGGGTCGGGTGCGCGACATCGGCATCAAGACCGCCCTGCTGGGACGCGTCTTCTTCGCCGCCCTCGGCCTGCTCGGGGCGGCCGGCACCGTGATGATCTACTGGCTCGGCACCCGGTTCGTGATCGAGGGGACGCTGTCGGTCGGGACGCTGACCGCCCTCGCCCTGTACGTCGCCCGCCTCTACGGGCCGCTGACGCAGTTGACCAACGCCCAGGTCGACGTGATGACCGCGTTCGTGTCGTTCGAGCGGGTGTTCGAGGTGCTGGACGCCAAGCCCTCGATCGTCGAGTCCCTTGGGTCCTACGACCTCGTCGACCCCGCCGGGCGCATCGAGTTCGACAACGTGTGGTTCCGGTACCCGGCGCCGTCGACCGTCTCGATCGCCTCGCTGGAGGCCGACGTCAACGCCCCGCTGTCAGACGAGCCGTCGGGCGTGATCCTCAAGGGTGTGACGTTCACTGCCGAGCCGGGCGAGATGATCGCCCTGATCGGGCCCAACGGGGCGGGCAAGACGACGCTGTGCAACCTGGTTCCCCGGCTGTACGACGTGACGGCCGGCGAGGTGCGGGTCGACGGCAACGACGTGCGCGACCTCACCCTCACGAGCCTCACGGCGTCGATCGGGATGGTGACGCAAGACCCGCACCTGTTCCACGACACGATCGGCGCCAACCTCCGCTACGCGCGGCCGGAGGCCACCGAGGCCGAGATAGTCGCCGCCTGCGTCGCGGCCCGCATCCACGATCTCATCAGTGGGCTGCCCGACGGGTACGACACCATCGTGGGCGAGCGGGGCTACCGGCTGTCAGGCGGCGAGAAGCAGCGGCTGGCCCTCGCCCGCGTGCTGCTCAAGAGCCCGGCCATCGTCATCCTCGACGAGGCGACCGCCCACCTCGACTCGGAAACCGAGCTGCTGGTGCAGCAGGCGCTGGCGGAAGCGCGGGCGAGCCGCACGTCGCTGGTCATCGCCCATCGCTTGTCCACCATCCAGGCCGCCGACCAGATCCTCGTGGTGGACGAGGGGCGCATCGTCGAGCGAGGCACCCACCTCCAGTTGATCGAGCGCGACGGCCTCTACCGGGAGCTGTACCTCACGCAGTACGCCCGGCCTACCGCCCAGTCGGCCGGCCCGTAACCAGCGGCTTGGCCTCCTCGGCGGCCCGGTCGACCTCGGCGTTCGCCTTCCTCACCTTGGCGGCGTCGGCCTTGGCGGCGTCGGCCTTGGCGGCGTTGGTGGCGGGCTCCCAGCGCATGGGCTTGTCCCACCGGCGGTCGCGCCGGACCGGGACCGTGTCGTCGTCGTCGTTGTCGACGCGCCGGGTACGGGTCGGCGTGGTCGCCCGCACCCGCCGGAACGACGCGGTGCGCAACTCCTCCGCCTCGGCGGCGCGACGTTGGGCGTCGCGATGGGCCTCGGCCTCGGCGCCGATCTGGGGGTCGAGGGCTCGGGCCAGCAGCTTCGAGTGCCAACGCTCGCCCAGCACGCTGCCGGCCAGGGCGCCGGCGAGCATGGCGGCGAGGGATGCGATGCCTGCGACGGTCGCGATGTCGCGCCACTCCGCCGCCGTCGTGGGGACGCCGAGGTCGCGCAGGTTGGACGCCGCCACCTCGCTTCCGCCGAGCCACCGGGCCAGCGCCGCGGCGCCGATTGCGATGGCGACCCCGAGCAGAAACACGAATGCCCCGTGGAGCAGGCCCGAGCGGCGCGCCATGCGGCCGGCGACGTACCCGCCGAAGAGATAGGCGAGCAGCAGGAGGCCGGCCACGACGAAGCCGCCGGCTATGCCCAGGTCGTGCCACTGCGTCGCCAGGTCGATGTCGACGTTCGCGGCCTTGATCACCCCGACCGCAACGCCGGCCAGAACGGCGAAGGAGCCGTAGGCGGCGAACACCCCGGCAAACACGCTCATCAATGAGAGCTGCTTGAAGCCGGCGTCGGCAACGAGTGCCTTGCGATCACGCCGGGTTTCGACGATCGGTCGAGTGCCCACGACTGCCTCCTGGGTCGGACTGCGGAACCTTGATTCGTTTGTGCCCAAGAGGCGGCGCCGCTACTCCCCCTTGCCCTGGCCCTGGGCGTTCTCGATGTGCGCGCCGACCTGGGACTCGTCCTTCTGCATCAGCTCCTGCTCGAGCGGCTCGCGCTCGAGCACCTGCTGTTCCTTCTCCTCCTCGATCTCGGTCACCTCGTCGTTGTTGGGCAAGCCAAACCTCCCTTCCGAGTTCCGTCATCACTTCCCGTACCATCGCCGGGGCATGCCAGTTCCGCACCTCTCCCCGGTCGCTTACCGCCGCTTGACGCTGGTGGCGGCGCTGGCGGTCGGGTTCATCATCATCACCGGCGGCGCGGTGCGGATCACCGGCTCGGGCCTCGGCTGCCCGGACTGGCCGACCTGCAGCAACCGGCGGGTGGTGGCGCCGCTCGAGTACCACGCCATGGTCGAGTTCGTGAACCGGACGATCACGGGGCTGGTCTCGGTGGCCGTCATCGTGGCCGTGTTGGGCGCTCTCGTGCGCCGGCCCCGCCGCCGTGACCTCACCTGGTTGTCCCTCGGCTTGGTGGGAGGCGTCGTGGCCCAGATCGTGCTGGGCGGGCTCACCGTATTGTTCGAGCTGAGGCCCGGCTTCGTGATGGCCCACTTCATGCTGTCGATGGTGCTTCTGGCCGACGCCGTGGTGCTCCACCACCGTGCCGCCCAACCCGACGGCGCCGTCTCGCGTCCCGCGGTGGGCCCCGACCTCCGTTTGATGGGACGGCTGGTGCTGGTCGCGGCCGGCCTGGCCGTGTTCCTCGGCACGCTCGTGACGGGTTCGGGGCCCCACGGGGGCGATCCCGATGTCGAGCGGCTCCCGTTCGCGGTGCCAGACGTCGCCCGGTTCCACGGCGTGAGCGTGATCCTGTTCATCTCGGTCACCCTGGTGACGCTGTGGCGGCTCCGCCAGGCGGGCGCGCCGGCGTCGCTCCTCCGCGCCGGCGAGGTGCTCGTGGCCGTGGCCGCCGCTCAAGCGGGGCTGGGCTACGCCCAGTACTTCACCGGCGTCCCGGTCCTGCTGGTCGGCTTCCACATCGCCGGAGCGACGCTCGTCTGGGCCGCGGCCGTCCGTTTCCTGCTCGCGTTCGCCGTCTGGCCGGCGCCCCAGGCGGCGACCGCGCCGAATGTCCTCGCCCGCCAAGAGACGTAGCCTTTAACCGTGCCGGCGACGCCCGCAGCAGCTCCCGTCGAGGTCAAAGAGCCGGAGATCGGCGCGGACGTCCGCCCCGATCGTCCGTGGGTTGTAATTGTCTGGAACGACCCCATCAACCTGATGGCGTACGTCACCTTCGTGTTCCAGAAGTTGTTCGGCTACAGCAAGGAGAAGGCCACCCAACTGATGCTCGACGTCCACTACAAGGGCAAGGCGGTCGTGGCCAGCGAGCCTCGCGACAAGGCGGAGATCTACGTCTTCCGGCTGCACGAGCACGGCCTCTGGGCCACCATGGAGCACGACGAGTGAGGCTGCGATGACCCCCCGTGGACCCATCGGTCGGCGGATCAAGCGCTCCCGCAAGGGCGGCGTCGATTTGCGCATCCCCCCCGCCGAGCGGGAGTTCCTGCGCTCGCTCGCGCCCCAGATGCGCGACGTCATCGAGGACCCCGAGGACCCGGTGATGGACCGGCTGTTCCCGGAGGCCTACCCCCACGACCCGGACCGCCAGACCGAGTACCGGCTCCTCGCCCACGTCGAGCTGGTGGACGCCCACCTCGCCGCCCTGGCCGAGCTCGAGTCGAGCGCCGACGCCGAGCACCTCGACCGCGAGCAGGCGGACGCCTGGATGCGCGCCATCAACGAGGTGCGCCTCGTGCTCGGCATGCGCCTCGACGTCACGGAGGAAGGCGACGAACGCCCGACGTCGAGGGAGGACCCCCGGACGCCGGCGTTCGCCGCCTACGACTACCTCAGCATGCTGCAGAGCGAGCTGATCGAGGCCTTGGCTGGCTGACCTCAGCCGGCGAGGATCGAGCCGGTCTCGAGCAGCGACTTGAGGTCACTGAGGACCCAGGCGTGACCGCCGCCGGCGCCGTCGTCCTCCCACTGCCCACTGACGACCATGGCCAGCTTGGGCGCGCCCTCGAGCTCGTGGACAAGGGTGAGCGAGCAATAGCCGCGGCCCGTCGGCTTGATCTCGTAGGTGATGCGGGTGAAGCCCTCAGCCGCCGTCTCGGGGTCCATCAGCATCCGCCACGTGGTCACGAGCCTGCGGGGCGGGTCCGCCTCGACGACCTCGCCGTCGATGATCACGTCGGGGCAGGGGTAGCCGTTGGCTTCGGCCTTGGCCTTGAACTCCTCGCCGGGGACGACCTTGAGGGCGCCGCCCGGGCGCAGGTCGTAGTGGACATAGCCGGTGTAGCCGTAGCGGTTCGTCCACTCGGGGTCGGTGATGGCCTGCCAGATCTTCTCGGCCGGGGCCTTGATGTAAACCCGGTAGACCTGGGTGGTCGTCGCGACAGTCGTTGTGGAGGTGCTCATGACGGGTTCTCCAGTTCGTGCTTGAGGTCGAGAAGCGCCGTGACATGGCGCTCGGTGTACTTGTCGATCCAACGGTCGTGGATGAGCCGGATCGGAACCGGGTTGAGGAAGTGCAACTTCGCGCGCCCGGAACGGCGAGTCACCACGAGGCCCGCCTCCTCGAGCACCTTGAGGTGCTTCATGGCGCCGAAGCGGGTCATCGACAGCTCGGACTCCAGCTCGGTGAGCGTGCGGCCGTCACGCGCGAACAGCAGGTCGAGCAGGAACCGGCGGGTCGGATCGGCCAGCGCTCGGAACACGCTGTCCAGGTCGTCGTCGCCGGGCATACTCTAGACAATACGTGACTAATTAGTCACATGTCAACCCTGCGGCCGGTGTTCCGTACGGCGTCTTGTCGCCGGCCCGCATGGCCCAGGCGTGCCGCGTCCTCGCCGCCGCGACCGGGTGCTCACCAGGCGGGCGCGTACATGGCGCCGACGGTCCCCGGGCCGGTGTGCACACCGACGCTCGGCCCGACGCGGTAGCGGACGACCTCGCGCACCTCGGGCGCGCCGGCGAGGCGCCGTTCCAGTTCGTCCCACATCGGGGTGACGGCCGCATCCGCGACGCCGATCCCGACCCGCAGGTCGCAGCCGGCGGCGCGTACATGGGCCGCCATGAGGTCGGCGACCTCGGTCAGGTCGGCCGCCTGGCCGACGACGTGCATGGCGCCGCCGTCCATCGACAGAACAGGAATGGCGGCCGGGTCAGGCGCCGTCTCACCGGCGGCGAGGCGGCCGCCCCTCCGTGCCTGGTCGAGGGCGCGCACCACGAACACGTTGCCGACCGTGGCGGCCGTCTCCTCGGCTGCGCGGGCCGCGTCCTCGATGTCGCCGCCGTCGGCCAGGGCCTCGGCCGCGGCCCACGCGCAGAGGGTGATCGCGAACGAGGCCGTTCCCGTGTCCACGATGCGCACGGGCACGGTCAGGCCGGTGGCGGCGACGGCCAGGCGAGCAGAGTTGATCGTGCCCGACAGGACTGACCCGATGTGGACCGACAAGATCGCCTCCGCCCC
The DNA here is from genome assembly GCA_023265045.1 of Acidimicrobiia bacterium. Lineage (GTDB taxonomy): Bacteria > Actinomycetota > Acidimicrobiia > Acidimicrobiales > AC-14 > JAHFUQ01. The sequence continues at coordinate 16,242 of JAHFUQ010000006.1, read as the reverse complement.
CTCCGCCACCAGCCGGTCGTAAACGGCCGCAAACTGGCCCGGGCTAGGCTGGGCGGTCGCGACCAGGGGCGTACCCGACTCGAACCGCCGGTAGAAGTCGTCGGCGTCGATGTCGACGCCCTCGAGATAGTCGACGCCGTCGATCCTCACCGGCAGCGGAACCACCGTGATCCCGTACCGCGCCACCAGCGAGGGTGGGATCTGCGAGTTCGAGTCGGTGACGAGGGCGATCATCGGGGCGCCCGGGCGGCCCAGAACCGGTAGAGGATGACGCTGCTGCTGATCGCGGCGGCGACCGGAAGCGCGGCGCTCGGCGTCGGCCCCCATGCGTTTCGCCAGCCGCGCCGCCAGGAGAGCACGCACGCGCCGACCCACGCCGTCGACGCCACGACCGTGGCGGGAAGCGGCCGCTGGCGCCACTTGGCCACCGCGTACGCAACGGCCAGGTCGGCGGGGAAGTAGGCCGGGAAGGTGGCCAGGCACTGGCCGCTGCTGGCGGCCGCGCCCTTGCCGCCTTTGAACCGTTTCCATACTGGGAAGCAGTGGCCGACCACGGCCGCCGTCCCGCCCACGTGGGCGCCGATGTCGCCGGCGATGCGGCGTCCGGCGAACGACGCGGCAGCGCCCTTGCCGATGTCCGCGACCAGCACGCCATACCCCCACCGCTTACCCAGGACGGCGGCGACGTTGGCAGCCCCCGGGTTCCCGGTGCCGGCGCGGCGCATGTCCGTCGCCCCCTTCGTCGCCATCCGGGCGGCGACATCGGCCGAGGGCACGGTGCCCATCAAGTAACCCGTGGCGGCTGCGGCGATCATGCGGGAGGTCGACACGCGGGACGAAGGCTACGGGACCTCCCAGTGGATGAGATCGGCGCTGCGGGTCACACCGATCTTGGCGTGCCCCCGGCCCCCGAAGCGGTCGAGCTCGGTGCTGCCGGCGTAGAACAGGTACCAGTGGCCGTCGAGCGGGCGTGCGTCGCAGAGGAAGGCGGCGTTGGCGATCTCGCCAGGCGGGCGGTTCCACACTTCCGAGGGGACGTTGAGCTCGCGCACGAGGTCCCAGTGCAGCCAGCTTTCGGGCCGATCGGGCGGACCGGAAAGCCGGTACAGCAGCTCGTGATGGACCGGAATGGTCGTGCCCACCATGTGCCACACGCCGTCGATCATGAGGAACTGGTAGTTCTCGAACGGCCCGGTGTCGGCGACGCCGAGCCGCCGCCACGGCCCGTCGATCGAACCCGATGGCGACCACGCCACTTCGAAGCGATCCTCCTGGTAGTTGTACCCGAGGATGAGCCCGGTGCGGGTGTGGGCCAGCGCGGCGTCGATGAGGCGATCGGTGGGCCGCCGACGCACCGGCAGGGCGAGGCGCTGCGGCGGCGACCACGACCGGAAGTCCAGCGACGTGCGGGCGTAGAGCTTGTTGAGCCCGTCGAGGTCGCGCGTGTGCGAGTTGTACGTCACGATGTACGTGCCGTTGCGGTCGCGCGTGATGTCAGGCGAGGCGACCCCGCCCACCCCCGGCTGGTCCCACACCTTTACGCCCGACCATGACGTCAAATCCCCGCTGTCCGTCAGCCCGATCCGAAACCGGAACGGGTCGTCTCGGACGTAGCTGAACAGCATCCGCCACCGCCCGTCCACGAGGCGCACGGCCACGTCTTTCACGGCCGCGTCGGGCAGCTCGTAGATCGGGTTGCGCAGCCGCTCCCACGGGACGGAAGCTCCGCCGGCGCTGCCCGGCTCGACACACGACTGGCTCACGGCGACCGGCGCCGGCGCCCGCCCATGGCCGCAGGCGACGTACCCAGGGAGGGCGGCCAGGACCGCGGCGGTCACCGCCACCTTTCGCACCGGGGCATCATGGCTCCCGTGCCGATCCGCCGTGTGCCTGTCGCCGACGGGGTGTCGCTGCACGCCCGCGTGTGGGACGACCGAAGCGCCGATTGGCCGTCGTTCCTGCTCGTCCATGGCCTTTCGTCGAATTGCCGCACGTTCGAGGCGGTCGCCGAACGCCTCCACGCCGAGGGTCATCCGGTGGCGACGCTCGACCTGCGGGGCCACGGCCAGTCCGACAAGCCCGACACGGGGTACGACTTCGCCACGCTCTCCTCCGACCTGTCGACGGCCATCGTCGCCCTCGGCCTCGAGCGGCCGGTGGTGGTGGGCCAGTCGACGGGCGGCAACCTGGCCGTGGAGCTGGCGCACCGCGCATCCGAGCGGGTGGCGGGCGTCGTAGGTATCGACGGTGGCGTCATCGACCTGCAAGCCCGGTGGCCCCACTGGGACGACTGCGAAGCGGCCCTGGCGCCGCCTTCGTTCAACGGCATACCCGTCGCCGACTTCGAAGCGATGATCCACCGCCACCATCCCGACTGGTCCGCCTGGGGCGTTGAGGCGACCGCCGCCAACTGCGAGGTCCTGGCCGACGGCGCGGTCCGGCCCTGGCTCACCCGCGACCGGCACCTGCGCATCCTCCGGGCACTGTGGGAACACCGCCCGTTCGGCCTGCTGCCCCTCGGCGTCCCGACGCTTCTTCTGTTCGCCAAGCCGTCCGAAGCCGAGGACGCCCGGGCGCTCGCGGCGCTCGCGGCGCTCGGCGACAAAGTCCGCATCGAAGTGCTGCCCGGCGACCACGACCTCCACGTCCAGCAGCCCGACCGAGTCGCCGACCTTCTCCTGGAGACCTGTGGCTGACAGGCTGCCGCGGCTGCTCGCCATCATGGGCTCGGGCGAGACCAGCCCGACCATGAGCAAGGTGCACCGGGAGCTGTTCGCCCGCCTCGGTGCGTCGGTCCCGGCCCTCGTCCTCGACACCCCGTTCGGCTTTCAGGAGAACGCCGACGACATCGCCGCCCGGGCCGTCGACTACTTCCGCGAAAGCGTCAACCGCGACGTCAAGGTGGCGACGTTTCGCTCCGCCGACGAAATCGGATCCATAGAGCACGAGACCATGCTGGCGCGCCTCAGTGAGGCCCAGTGGGTCTTCTCGGGGCCGGGCAGCCCGTCGTATGCCGTCGCGCAGTGGCGCGCCAGCCCGGCCGCGGCCTTGCTCGCCGACAAACTGCGCAAGGGCGGCTGCGTAGTGTTCGCCAGCGCCGCGGCCGCCACGCTCGGGCCCGTGACGCTGCCCGTGTACGAGATCTACAAGGTCGGCGCCGCCCCGCACTGGCTGGAAGGGCTGGACCTGCTCTCCATCGCCGGCCTGTGCGCCGCCGTCATCCCCCACTTCAACAACGCCGAGGGCGGCAACCACGACACCCGCTACTGCTACATGGGCGAGCGCCGACTGCGCATGCTCGAAGAACAGTTGCCGGACGACGTGTTCGTGCTGGGCGTCGACGAGCACACTGCGCTCATCTTCGACCTCGGCGCCGGCTCAGCGACCGTGGCGGGCCTCGGCGGGGTGACGGTGCGCCGCCGCGACGGTTCGGCCCGCATCGAGTCCGGTCAGACGATGAGCATTCGGTGCCTGTCCAACCTTGCGGCCCAAACCGCCGCCGCCGAGCCTGCGGGCGTCACTGCCTCACCGACGCCGGTCCGCTCGCCCCTGCTCGACGACCTGGCCGGCCTGGAAGCCCACTTCGCCGATGCGCTGGCTGCTCGGGACGCCCGCGCCGCCGTCGAGGCCATCCTGCGCCTTGACGATCTCGTCGTCGACTGGTCTCGGGACACGCTCCAGTCCGACGAACTCGACCGCGGCCGCGCCGCGTTCCGGGCGATGGTCGTGCGGCTGGGCGAGGCCGCCGAGGGCGGGATGCGCGACGAGCGCGAGGTCGTCGGTCCGTTCGTCGAGGCGCTGCTCGAGGCCCGCCAGCAAGCGCGGGCAGACAACCGCTGGGACCAAGCCGACGCCATCCGCGACCGCCTGACTGCAGCCGGCGTCGAGGTCAAAGACCGCCCGGAGGGGACGGACTGGCAGGTAGGCTGACGTGTCCCGCCCCCATCGTCTAGCGGCCTAGGACACCACCCTTTCAAGGTGGCGGCACGGGTTCGAATCCCGTTGGGGGTGCGATAAAAGAGCAGTTCAGGAGCCATGCCTTGAGGACCGCTCCTTCCAGACAGGCCAGCTTGCTACTCTTTTGCCCATCCAGTCGGTGTAGTTTTGGGCGGTGCGCGGGAGCTTGCGGCAGCGGGGCGAGGCCTGGGAACTACGGGTCTTCGTCGGGATCGAGCCCGCCACCGGCAAGAAGCGTTACGTCACCAAGACGGTCCGCGGTGGCAAGCGGGAGGCCCAGCGGGCACTGGCCGAGATGGTCACCAAGGCGACCGACGGGCGGCTGGCCGCGACCCGAGCGACCGTCGCCGAGCTGCTCAACGAGTGGTTCGACCACGCCAGCCCAGACTTCTCGCCCAAGACGGCGCTCGAGACCCGAGGGATCATCGACCGCCACCTGCTCCCCTCGCTCGGGTCGGTGCCCCTCCGCCGCCTTCGCGCCACGGACCTCGACACGTTCTACGCCACCTTGCGAGCCGGCAAGGGCACGGCGAGCTGGCCGCTGACACCGGCGCGGATTCGGCGCATCCATGGCGTCCTCCGGGTGGCCCTCCAGCAGGCCGTCCGCTGGGGCTGGCTACCCGCCAACCCCGCCACCTCGGCCAGCCCGCCTCGGGTCGTCGCCGCCGAGATCAAGCCCCCCTCCCCGTCCGACCTCGGACGCTTGTTCGTCGAGGCCCTGACCCTCGCTCCGGACTTCGCCACGTTTGTGGTGCTCGCCGGCGCCACCGGGGCCCGAAGGAGCGAGCTGGTGGCGTTGCGGTGGCGCGACGTCGACCTCGACGCCTCCCGGATCGAGATTGCTCGCGGGATCGTGATCGGGCCGGCCGGCCTGGTCGAGAAGGACACCAAAGTTCACGCCGCCCGGACGGTCTCGATCGACGGGACGACGGCCCGCCTCCTTGGCGAGCACCGCCAGCGGATGATCAGTCGCGCCTCCAGGTTGCATGTCGGGCTGGCGGCGGATCCGTTCGTGTTCTCCGACTCGCCGGAGTGCTCCGAGCCCTGGCGGCCCGACAGCACCACGCGGCGGTTCACGCAGCTGCGCGACCGGTGCGGGATGCCCGGCCTACGCCTCCATGACCTCCGCCACTACGTGGCCACGACGATGCTCGCCGCCGGCGTCGACGTCCGGACTGTCGCCGGCCGCCTCGGCTACCGCAACGCGTCGACCACGCTGAACGTCTACGGCCACTTCGTCGAGTCGGCCGACCGGGAAGCCGCCGACAAGCTCGGCCGCCTGTTCGACCAGGCGATCGCTGGTGGCAAGGCTCCCGCGTGAGTGACCAGCCGCCGAAGCAAGACCTTCGCGACTTCGTCCGAAGCGAAGGCCTTCGTTCCGACGACGTGATCGTCATTCGCGGAGGCCCTGACGCGGTCCAGAAGATCCTGGCGCACGCGCGCCGGCTGAACACGATTTACGTCCTCGACGCCCTACCCGTGCTCGGCGTGTCAATCGTCGCCGCCATGGACGACCTCGGCCCGGCGTCGCTCCCGCAGTTGCTCGCCACGCGTTTGGCGTCGTACCGGGAGGTTCACCTGCCGAGAGCCGGGGACCTGATCGCGGCTGGTTTCGAACTCCTCCCGACGTTCGACCGGCCCCACTTCACGGTGGTGCTCCCCGACGCCAGTCCGGCGAGCGCGGACCGTCTGCTTAAGGCCGTCGGCCCAGCGAGCGACAACCCGTACTATCAAGGAAGAAGACCGCGAAGGAGGTGACCGAATGATCACCGTCGATATTGAGGCCGACCTCAACGGCGAAGACGAATCCGGGTACATCTGGACCCTCCTCGACGACGCGCGGGACCCGTCGATCATCGAACCCGGCGCGATCGTCGTCGCTGGCGACTCGGACGCGCCGGCTGTCGCCGAGGTCGTCGACCTGGTGGAGAAGGCCGCCGGCACAGTCGTCCACCTTCGCCTCCTCCCCGGCCTAGTCGAGGACTACGAAGCCCTGATTCGTCGCGCCATCAACCCTGCCTGAACACAAGCCAACTTCGCCGGAGCCGAACAGGACGTCATCTCCCACACCAATGCACCACCGGTGCCCGGCAAGCGCGGCGGCCCCAACTGGTACGGAGCCGGTTGCCGCGCATTCGGGATGCCTGGGCGTTCTCCGTGGGCAAAACTCTGGAAGCATGGTGACGCTCTACCGGCCGGTCGGCCAGCCGGAACTCGACCTCATCGCGGCGGCCGCATGGAAACAGTTCCCGCCGCGGCTGGATTGGCAGCCGATCTTCTACCCGGTAATCACCGAGGATTACGCGACCCAGATCGCCCGCGACTGGAACACCAAGGACATCGATAACGGCAGCGTCGGCTACGTCCTGCGCTTTGATGTCGCCGAGGCCTACCTTGATCGGCACCAGGTCCACGAGGTTGGGGGACGGGAGCGGCGCGAATACTGGATACCAGCCGAGGAGCTCGACGAGTTCAACGCCAACATCGTGGGAACGATTGAGGTAATCGGCGAATACCGAGGCGATCCACCTCAACGGATCCGATAGCCCGCTGCGGCGGCGGTTGCACAAAGTACGCGGGTACCCCAATCAGGATCATCCCGGCCCTTGCCCATCCATTTGCCCATCTACTGCTCGGCACGGGGTGGTATTTCGAGGAATCATCTGGCAACGCGCTCGTAGCGCGACCTGCGGTTTTGGCACCGGTTGACACCGGCCGGCATGGTCACGCTCGCCCTTTCAAGGTGGCGGCACGGGTTCGAATCCCGTTGGGGGTGCTCACATAAGTCCAGTTCAGAGCATTTTTGACCGGGGCTCCTTGCTGCCGCTAACGGTTCTGCCAATCTCGTGCCAAATCCAAGGTCCGGCGACAGGCTCGGGATGCAGGGGTTCATGAGGCAGCGCGGCGGCGGGCGCAACGCCGCCACGACCCTGAACGTCTACTCCCACTTCCTCGCCGAAGCCGACCGCGGCGCCGGCAACGTTCTCGGCCGCATCTTCGACGAGGCCGTCGGAGCGGTCACCCCAACGCCCAGCGCCGAGGTCACGCCCAGTTCAGAATGACGCTCGAACGTCCGGTCGGCTGCGTAGCTCAGGACGTGCATCCTGGCGCAGCCTCGGTCCGGAAGCCGAAACGGCCACGGCTGCACCACAACACGGGGCGACAGAATCACTACACCCGCACTTCCGGACGGTTGGGGAAACCCGCCCGCGACCTTACCGGCCGCCCGACTCGTGCCGAAGTCGGCGGCCCGCGGTCCTCGTGTCGCGGCCCGCATTGCCCTCGCCGTATAGCGCAGGCCTCCCGCCTAAACTGACGCCGCCAGGAGGTCGGTCGGTGAGCGCTACTCACGGTTTCGTGCGGGTGCTGCGGAGCGCCGACCTCGCGGCCCGCGAAGGGTTGGACTCGCAGGTGCGCGAGGTTCAGGTCGGCGACGAGGCCGTGCTCGTCGGGCGGCTGAACGACGGCCAAGCGGTGGCCTTCGGCTCGTCGTGCCCGCACGAGAGAACCGACCTGCGGGACGCCACCTTCGTGGACGGCAAGGTCCGCTGCCCACGGCACAACTACATGTATGACCCGCGTTCAGGCGAGAACGTGATTCCCACGCAGGTCGCCCGCCGGGAGAACCTGTGGAAGCTCCATCCTGGCTACCTGCCGACCTATGCGGTGGAGGAGCACGACGGTTGGGTGTGGGTGAAGGCAACGCCCGAACCGCCCCCGACTAGCTGGGACCCTGCCGTCGAGCAGCCGCCCGCCCGAGCAGCCCAGAGAGCGCCGCAGGCGAAGTCGGAACCGGACCTCGCCGCGGCGTGCCGCGCGACCGTTGAAGTCCCGCCCAAACGCCTCAGGGTCCGCCTCGGGAGGGAGTTCGAGCTCCGGCTCCCACTAGGCGTCGCGCCCGTGCACACTTGGAGAGTCGAAGCCCCGGCGGGCCTCCTAGCCGTCGTGGAGCAAAGGCTTGACCCGACCTCCCCGCCTCGCCAGCGAGTGCGAATCGCCGCGCGCGCCCTCGGAGAGGGAACGGTGCGCTGCTCGTTCGGCCGCCCGTGGGACGCCGACCCGGAGGAGGTCCGGACCTACGTCGTGGAAATCGTGCTCGACTAGCCAAGCGAAGTCGTGTGCGGTCCTCGCCCAAAAACACTCGGCCGAGTCGTGTCCGCAAACGCCACCTGTAGCCGGCGTTGAGTGTGTCAAGCCGGATTGGCCCCACCATGCTCACATGATCTGCCCCAGTGTCGGGCGCCCGTGCCAACTTCATCGATGGAGCCGGCGGCGAACGGGACATCGGCAAGTCGCTGAGCGAACAGTCGGGGGGCCGATCCTCGCCTCTGGATCTTTCCGGACCGTTGCCGAGGTGGAGTCGCTCGGGGGCATCGTCGGCGCGCTCGTCGCGATCGGGGCAGTGAGCCCGGATCAAGAAGCGGACACGGCTGCCTCCCTATCCGTTCGTCGTCGTCACCGATCGCGAGATCATCGTGATCGAGTTCCGCGTCGGCTCCAGGCCCCAGATGCGTCGCGTCGTGGGCCGCTGGCCTCAAAGAGACGACCGCGTGATCGAGGCCTCACCTGAACGCCGGCGGGCCGAGGTGGGCTTTCGCTTAAGCCGATCGCCGGTTGAGCTGGAGGGCGCGTTTCACAGCGACTCCGAGCGCGAGGTCATCGAGCCGCTTCGGCGGCTGTTGCCCGAGTCCTGTGGCCCCGCATGAGGCCTTCTTCTTCGGGCCCCTGCTGGCCCGAGTGGTCCGAAGCCTGTAGCTCTCGGTTCCCGTGTCCATGATGTGGGCGTGGAAAGTGGGCCGGTCCACAATGGCGGCCACCGACCGTGGGTCGGGATGGTCGACCCCGACTCAAGTGGAAGTGCTGAACGGCAGGTTGCTCCCCGTGGCGACCGAGGCCTTCTCCTCGTGTTCGGTGACGAACAGCAGCTCGGCGCCTGCGCAGCGCGCACGATTGCCGCCGGCGCCGATCAATCATGGCGTTGAACACCCGCCGGGCCTGCTCGTAGTGCTCTTCCCCGGGATGGAGGACAACGCCTCGAACAGCGCCATCAAGCCCCGTCATATCGATGTCTCCCCTTCACCTCTACGGCCCGCCCTTCGCGAACTGGAGCGTCCTACAATGCTCGATCACCTCGTCGCCCGGCTGGCCATACACGGCGCTCGATAACAGCCGGATCAGCGGGCTGAATGGAGCAAACAACGGGTCGGGCACGTCCATGTGGAAGGCGAGCGAGGCCGAGTCCCGATGGACGTGGATGACGTTCATGTGCCTGCCGTCGTCATCGACGTGAACGCGTGACGGACGGCTCGACTGGCGCTCATGGAGACATCGCCGACGCCCTACCCGGACGTCACTGACCAGGAAGCCCCAGCTACGAGGCGGGCAGGATGTTGTTGTTCCGGCGGAAGAGGTTGGTCGGGTCGTACTTGGCTTTTATCGCCGCCAGGCGGCTCAGGTTGCCGCCAAGGCCCCTATCGACCGCCGTCGTCGGCCCCTCGTCCACCAGACTGGTGAAGTTCAGGTACACGCCTCCGGTGCCGATCGCCGCGAGCTCCGACCACGCCTCCCGAACCCACGAAACGACGTTCGAGTCCTCGGCTGGGTCGGTCCAGTTACCGTCGATCGAGACCATGAACGACGCCGAGCGTTCGCTGAAGGCGGTGGCGTCGGCGGCGACGTCGTTCACCGCACCGCCCATATGGAACACGACCACAAATGTGCGATCCGACGGTCGGCTCTGCGCCCGGCGGGCAATGATCTCGACCGCGCCGTCGGACATGTCGGCGAGGAAGGTGGACTTCCAATAGCTACGGAGATCCTGGCGGGCGAAGAAGGGGTCGAAGGCCGACTGGACGGCGCCGAAGGGCAGGGGTTGGCTGATGTCGACGAGGGGTTCGGCGAACTGCCGAAGCGGCTGCATCGCCGCCATCCCCTCCTCGACGCCGCCGCAGTACACGCCCCCGACCACCACGAATGGTGTGTTGTGGATTTGAGGAGGCAAACCCGGGTGAGCGGGCAGCGTCGTGCACCCACACAGCGTGGTGATCTCGTTCGGCGCGGTGCGAGCCCAGTCACCGTAGGCCCGGAGGACCTTGGCGGCGTCCGACGCGGGATAGAAGGCGCCGGTGAACGCCACGATCGGCCCGAGAGGGTGGACACTGAATGTGAGCGACGTGGCCACCCCGAAGTTGCCGCCACCACCCCGGATGGCCCAGAACAGGTCGGGGTTGACGTCGGCGGACGCGGTACGCACCTGGCCGTCGGCCGTGACGACCCGGGCCGACACCATGTTGTCGCACGTGAGGCCGTACTTGCGCCGGACCCATCCCTCGCCGCCGCCAAGGGCGAGACCGGCCACGCCTGTGTCCGAGACCACGCCGCCTGGCGCCACCAGTCCGTGCAGCTGGGTCTCGCGGTCGACGTCCCCCCACAGGGCGCCGCCCTGGACGTGGGCCAAGCCGGCATCGGTGTCAACCTCTACGCCGTTCATGTTGGCCAGGTCGATCAACATGCCGCCATCGATGCTCGACAACCCGGCCACCGAATGGCCGCCACCGCGCACGGCGACGACCAGCCCGTGGTCACGAGCAAAGTTGACGGCGTCGACCACGTCGGCCGTGCCGGATGGACGGACGACCAGCCCGGGACTGCCCGGGTACATCGCGTTGTAGACGGGCCGGACCCCGGCGAGGGCGGCGTCGCCCGGAAGGATGACGTCTCCTCGCACGGACATACGCAGGCCGTCCAATGCCTCGTCGTTGACTTCGACCGTGCCCCCCGCCAAGGCCAGAACCATCACGGACATGGAATCTCCCCTCACATTGGACGCTCGACGGCACGGTTTGCTCGCAGTAAACCTGAAGGCGACGCCCGCAGGCCGACCGTGCGCCGGTTCGTCGGGTGCCCAAACGCTACGCGCGAATGGCCGGATGTCAATGTGCAGGAGGGATACCGCCCACCCCGTGCAGAAAGTGTCGCAGAACAACGGCCTGACCCGGTCGCCGCGCCCGTTGCTAGCGACTGGAACACCAAGGATGGCGGGAGCGGTTTCGTCACCTCCTTCGAGGGCGACGCCGGCGTTTATCGCGGGGTACAAGCCGTACGAGGCGGGTGGCCGCGACCTGTGCGAAGTTCTCGGCCGAACGACCGCTTCGTACCCAGCGCAGAAGGACTCGACCAACTCCGCATCGCGAGCGCGGCTGCCGCACCTGATGTCCGTGTGCGTCGATCCTCTCGGCCGCCGGAGGACGGCGTCGTTCTGACGCGAGGCGATCTTTCCGCTCGCTCCGCGCGCTGATCTCCGGCGCCGATGCTCTCGATGCGAATCGATCGCACGCGGTCGACATCGCCGTCGCCATCACGCAGGCTCTTGAGCGACAGAGTGGAGGCGAAGGATGGCCAAGCCCGACGCGATCAGGTGGCTCGAAAACCAGACCGGCGAGAGGATTGACTACGTCCCGGAGGGCCCCCCGGCCAGTGGCCGTGATCGTCACCTTCTCGGTGCGGCTCGACCGGGGGACTGCGGCCGCCCTCGACTCGCTCGCGGCCGAACGCGGTGTGACCGTGTCGCAGCTCGTCCGTGAGCTGCTGCAGGACGCGGTCGAGCTGCGCCAGGACACAGCCTCGCTGGAAGCTCACGCGCTTGTCGATCGCCTCGCGGCGGATGTGGCAGAAGTCCGGCGTCGGCTCGCTGGCTGAACGCCTCCTCGACGGGTCGCAGAGGTTCGGCGTCGGCTCGCCGGTTGAACGGCTCGTAAGACCGGTCCCGTCACTGGCATCGACACAACACCACGAGACCGGCGTCGACATCGGGTTCGAAAGCTGGCCGATCAGGGGTCTGCGCTTCAAAGCGCTCCTAATCGGCCGTTCCGCGCGCAACGATCCATTCGTGCGCCTGGCCCGTGATCCGGGCGACACGTTCGAAGTTCCGGTCGTAGTGAAGGACGACGAGGTCGCGCGACGCGGCGACGGTAGCCACGAGGCTGATCCGACGATCGCGACAGACCGATTCGGCGCACGTCGGGCTCGAATCCCCATTGAAGGTCGGGATCGTCGGGTCATTAGCCGCCGGTTAAACCCCGCCGGGCGGTGTCAGACGGTTAGCGTCAACGGCGCGCTCGGCGTCCCGGGCGCCGGAAGGGGGCAGCATGGACGACATCCAGCTCGCCAGGTACGACCGCATGTTCAGGGCGTACGCCGCCGACGACGACTACCTCACGCGCGACTGCTTCACCCGCCACACTCGGAAGCTGGCGGCCATCAGGGGCGAGGCGCCGGACTCCGCGCACGCCGCGGCCTTCGATGACGAGCTCGGCAACGTCTGGGACCAGCTCGCGGCTGTCGCCGACACCGAGTTGCTGCGCTCCGAAGCAGATCTGCTGCAACGGGCCGATTGACGGCGTGTGCGGACCGGCAGGGTGTTGCGGGGCCAACCAAATCTGCGCCGGATACCCAGTCGGCACGACGCGGACCCGCAGGGTCTGCACCGCGAAGGTGACGGCGGTGACCCCGAAGGCCACCGAGCCATCGACGCCCACGGCGGGGCCAAGCGGCATCTGGGTGACGGGCGCGGTGGCGCTCGCATGTCAGGTTCTAATGGGCCGGAGTGGCCGCTCCGAACCAGGTCGCAAGCGCTCGTGGCAGCTCTGGGTCGGTGAGGCCTCCCGCCCAGGCGACATGCCCGTCCGGTCGGATCAGCACGGCTGGGGGAGCCGCGACCTCGCCAAGGACCGGAAGCTCCCACACGCCGTCGTGCCTGGCGTCGACCGACCGAACTCGATCCGCCCAAGGAGCGATGTCGAAACCGCCGGGTTCACCGAGGTTGAGGAGCACGGGCCGGGCGTCGTGCAGCAGGGTGAACACGCGCATGGGCCCGTCCACCGTGTCCAAGTCGAGGTCCGGCATGCGCCGCCCGAGCAGTGGGTGTCCCTCGCCGAGGTCGTAGTGGATGTCGAGCCCGCAGAGGTTCGCGGCGATGCGCCGGCGCGGCTCGTCCATGCTCAGCAAGTCGGTCATGATGTCGCGGAGGGCCTGGTGACGTTCGTCGTTTCTGCCGAGTGCGACCATCGCCTCGGTGTTGCGCAACACGCGGGCGCCGACCGGATGCCTCTCCGCGTGGTAAGTGTCCAGAAGGCTCTCAGGTGACGTCTCGTGAACCACCTGGGCCAGCTTCCACCCCAGGTTCACCGCGTCCTGTACTCCCGTGCCGAGGCCCTGACCGCCCTGCGGGGGATGGGTGTGCGCGGCGTCGCCAGCCAGCAGCACTCGGCCCTGGCGGTAAGTAACAGCCTGCCGCGTCATGTCGGTGAACCTGGAGATCCAGTTGGCGCGGCGAAGCCCGTAGTCCGTCCCGTACACGGCCACGAGCGCCTCGCGAAGCTCGTCCAGGCTGGGCTCGCCGGTGTGTTCGAGGTTTCGTTCTGTGAGGACGACCCGAATCGGCTCCCCGGGTTCCCTCCGACCCATGGCATGGGTTCCGGCGCGGTCGCGCCGGAAGCCGAACTCCGGCTCCTCGTCCATCTCGACCTCGGCGATCATCCAGCTCGTCGAGGCGTCCAACCCGGAGAAGCCGATGCCGGCGGCCTTGCGAATCACGCTGCGCCCACCGTCGCAGCCGACGAGATATTCCGCTCGGAGCGGCGTGTCCCCCGCAAGCTCCACGTCAACGCCGGTGTCGTCCTGAGCGAAGCCCACCACCTCGCGGCTGCGAAGGATCGGGACCCCGAGCTCTCGGACCCAGCCAGCCAGTATGCGCTCGAAGTGGCTCTGCCAGAGCGCAAGTGTGTAGTTGTGGCGGGTCGGGAGGTCCCCGAGGTCCAAGGGGATCAGGGCGAACCCATGAGCCGGGTGGACTTGCCCCTCCGAGACGAACCGCTCCGCGATGCCGCGCTGATCGAGCACCTCGATGGTGCGGGACAGGAGGCCCCCGGCCCGCGATCCGTCGAGATCCTGACTGGCGCGTCGTTCGACGACGGCGACGTCGACCCCCGCCAACGCCAGCTCGCCCGCCAACATCAGCCCGGTCGGGCCTCCTCCTGCGATTACCACCGCGTGCTTGGTCATCGGCGCTCCCCGGGGAACGCGGCGCTCGACAAGAGCAGCCGCCTCGCACAAAGCCACGGCGCGCCAGCGCACCCGGTCGACCCGTCTGCCGAAGGCGGCACACGCATTGCACAGCTCCTGGCGTCATAGGTTCTGGCCGTGTCGGCTCAGCGGAGGTCGTCATCGTCAGCACGTTTGGTGGTTTGCGGCAAGCCCCCTCCCTCGCGTTATCGTGGGCGAGGTTAAGGCCGGCGCGCCAACAATGGTTGGGCGCCTTCGCGGCGACCAGCACGACCTCTGGTTCAGGCCGGCGGCGGGGTCCAGCTCGGGTCGCGGCCGAGGAGCCCGAGCACGCGATCCTGAATGGGAGCGTCCGCGGGCACGGGAACGGGAGTCCCGTACCAGCCCCGGGCGCGCTGCCAGTCCCACGACCGCGGGTCGCCGTTGAGCGAGCCCCAGAGCAGCTCGACCTCTTCAGGGTCCATGGTTGGGTCCTGACCCGTCGCTGCAGCGAGGTCCCATCCGTGTTGGGGGAGGTCGAAGCTCAGCGACCACACCAGGTGTGTCGCCACCTTCGGCGGCGTGCCCGGGTCGTCGAGGACGCTCTGGATCACCTGGCGCGTGGCACGAAACGCCGTCGCCGGGTCATCGTAGTCCGCAAACGCGGGCGCGTCCGGCACGCCCGCCTTCTCACGGAGGACCTGAGCCGAGTAGTCGACGACATGCGCAACGACGTCACGGGCAAGCCACCCCTCACACGGCGACCGGCTCGCCCACCGCTCAAGCGCGGCGCCCCCGATGAGAGCCTCGAACCGGTCGGCGCGCCGGCGGTACTGGTCCCCCGCTTCGGTCATGTCCGTCCACCTCCGACCAGCCAGCGTGGCAGATTGGCCCGATGGACGTAGCCGAGGCAGCCGCCGTTTCGGAACTGCGGCCGTACGCGATGGTCGCGGGCGGCGATGCGATCGCGCGGGCCCCTGACGGGCGGGTGGTGTTCGTCACCGGTGCGCTCCCCGACGAGCTCGTCCGCGTGGAGGTGACCGGCCGGGCTCAGGACTACCTCCGGGCGCACGCCGTCGAGGTCATCGAGGCGTCGCCCGCGAGGGTCGACGCCTCGTGCCCGGAGTTCGGACGGGGATGCGGCGGTTGCCAGTGGCAGCACATCGCTGTGGCCGACCAGCGCACGTTCAAGCGGAAGGTCATCGAGGACGTGCTCCGGCGGACGGCGAGGCTGGAGGCACCCACCATCGAACCGGTCGTCGAGCTGCCCGCCACCGGGTACCGGACGACCTTGCGCGCCGGCGTCGTCCAGGGCCGGGCCGGTTACCGGCAGCGCCGCCAGCACCACATCGTCGCCGTGGGCAGTTGCGAGGTCGCCCACCCCCTCGTCGAGGACCTCCTGCTCCACGGCGACTATGGCGACGCCGACGAGGTCGTCCTCCGTTGTGGGGCGCGCACGGGTGAGCGCATGGCGATGACCGACCCACCCGGCGCCCGCATGACGATCCCCGACGACGCGCGCCGGGCGCACGTCCACGAGGTGGTGGCGGGACGGACATGGCGCATCTCCGGACCTTCGTTCTTCCAGTCCCGCCCCGACGGAGCGGACGCACTGGCCGCCCTGGTCGCCGCCGCAGCCGCCGACGTGCGTCCCGGCGGAGCCGTCGACCTCTACAGCGGCGTGGGCCTGTTCGCCGGTGTGCTGGCCGACCGGGGCTGGTCGGTCACCGCCGTCGAGTCGTCCAAGGTGGCCGTGGGCGACGCCCGGGCGAACCTGCGCAAGGCGGATGTCGATGTTGTGCGCGCCGACGTCCTGAAATGGCGACCGCCGGCCGCCGATCTCGTCATCGCCAACCCCAGCCGCCAAGGGCTTGGCAAGCGCGGCGTCGCCACCGCCGTCGCCACCGGGGCTCGGCGCGTCGTGCTCGTGAGCTGTGACGTCGGCGCCTTTGGCCGGGACGCCGGCCTGCTGCACGCGGCCGGCTACCGGCTGGCGTCAGTCACGCCCGTCGACCTGTTCCCCCACACCTTCCACGTCGAGGTCGTGAGCGTCATCGACCGCGCCTGAGCAGCCGGGTCGGTCGTCGAGGCGCTGGCGTCTCGACGATTGATGCCCCAAAACTCACCGCCGCGCGTATCCTGTGGGCGCTGCGACGGCTGTGATCGCGACAAGGGGGAACGATGAGGCGGATCGGATCGGCGGTTGCCCAGCTGCTCGTGAGCTCGGCGGTTGCCTTTGCATCC
>JAHFUQ010000081.1 GCA_023265045.1 Acidimicrobiia bacterium | reverse complement strand
AAGGTCACGCTGGAGCCAGCCGCCTGACGTCAACCCTCAGTGTCGGGCTCCGCCCGACCCTGGGTTGTGCCGCCGCGCCAGTGCGGCAACGCAAAAGATGATTCACACCTCAGGCGCCGCCGCGGAGGGGGCTACCGAGTCCGCGGCGCGGGGTTAGGCGCCCGCCGAAGGCGGTGCGCCGTAGCCTGCGTGGCCTGAACGCAGTAATCAGCCGTCGACGGCTCGGGCTCGCAGGGCCCGCTCGATGCCGTCCTTGCCTTCGAGGAGGATGCGGGCGACCGGCCCGGGGAGGCTCGGGTCGGCCAGGGCGGCGTCGGTGGCGGCGACGATGCCCGGCTCGATCAGCCGGCCCGGGTAGAGGCCGCCGGCGAGGGTGAGCGCCTCCTCCCGGTGCCGGTCCGCCCACCACCCCCGGAGGGACGTGAAGTACTGGTCGGCGTAGGGCCGCGAGATGTCCTCCTGGCCCCACTGACCAAACCCGCCGCAGATGGCGCGCATCGTGGCCAGGGGCGGGCGCTCGTCGTTGAGCCGACGCCAACCCTCGGCCTTGGCCTGTGCCTCCGGCCGGGCGGTCCGCCACAGGGCGGCGCGGCGCCGGCCGATGTCGGTGGGGTCGCGCTGCAGCTCGGCCTCGATGAGGGCGCCGCCGTCGTCCGCGGCGTGGGTGGCGAGTACGCCGACGATCTCCCAGCGCAGGTCGGTGTCGACGGCGAGACCGTCGATGACGGCTGCGCCTTCGAGGAGGTCGCGCGCCATGGCGAGTTGCTCGCCGTCGTCGATCGTCCCGAGCCAGGCCCGGGCCCAGATGAGCTGGCGGTCGCTCGCCGGCGCCGCCTCGACCAGCCCTTGGCGCGTCCACGACGCCAGCCGGGCCCGGGTGGAGGCGCGCCGAGCCGGATCGCCGTAGTAGTCGACGGCCGTCGACGCCTGGCCCAGCAGGCGCTGCAGGATGCTGTCGTCCTCCTCGCCGGGGGCGTGGGCGACGACCAGGTCGACGAACTGCCGGGTGGGCAGTTCGGCGTCGCGGACCATGTCCCACGCCGAGGACCAGCACAGGGTGCGGGCGAGCGGCTCGAGGACCCTGGTCAAGTCCTGCGACGCAGTCTCCAGCGAGCGCTCGTCGAGGCGGACCTTGGCGTAGGTGAGGTCGTCGTCGTTGACCAGGAGGAGGGGGGGCTGGCGCGTCCCGACCAGGTCGGGCACGTCGGTGCGCTCGCCGACCACGTCGAGCTCGACGCGGTTGACACGGGTCAGGCCGGCGCGGTCGAAGTCGTACAGGCCGACGGCGACCCGGTGCGACCGCAGGGTCGGGTGGGACGGCGCGGCCTCCTGGAGGATGGCGAAGGAGGTGTAGTTCCCGTCCGCGTCGAGCTCGAACGAGGGCCGGAGGGTGTTCACCCCCGCCGTCTCCAGCCACTCCTTCGACCAGGCGTCCAGGTCGCGGCCGCTGGACCGTTCCAGCGCGGCGAGGAAGTCGGCCAGGGCGGCGTTGTCCCACTGGTGCTGCTGGAAGTACTCCCGCACCCCGGCCGTGAACGCCTCGTGCCCGACCCACGCCACCAGCTGCTTGAGCACCGACGCCCCCTTGGCGTAGGTGATGCCGTCGAAGTGGAGGCGGACAGCCTCGGTGTCGACGATGTCGGCGGAGATGGGGTGGGTCGAGGGCAGCTGGTCCTGGCTGACGGCCGCCGCCTTGAGACCGAGGGTGAAACGCACCCAGGCGTCCCGGAACCGCGTGGCCTCGGCCGACGCGTGGCTGGCCATGTAGGTGGCGAAGCTCTCGTTCAGCCACAGGTCGTCCCACCACTTCATGGTCACGAGGTCGCCGAACCACATGTGGGCCATCTCGTGCAGGAGGGTGTTGGCCCGCCCCTCGCGCGCCAGCTCGGTGACCCGGGAGCGGAACACCATGTACTCGTTGAACGTGACGCAGCCGGGGTTCTCCATGGCGCCGAAGTTGAACTCGGGCACGAACAGCTGGTCGTATTTGTCGAACGGGTAGGGGTAGCCGAACTCGGCCCCGAAGAAGTCGAGCCCCTGCTTGGTGAGCTCGAACAGCTCGTCGGGGTCGAGGTACTGGCGCAGCGAGGCCCGGCAGTAGAGGCCCAGCTCCAGCTGGTCGTGGGTGTCCTTGACGACGTCGTACGGGCCGGCTACCACGGCCACGAGGTAGGTGGAAAGGCGCGGCGTCGGCTCGAAGGCCCACACGCCGCCCTCGCGGCTCGCCACCGGCATGTTGCTGACGACCGTCCAGTGCTCGGGCGCCTTGACGGTGAGGCGGAACTCGCCCTTGAGGTCGGGCTGGTCGAAGCAGGCAAAGACCCGGTGGGCGTCGAAGGGCTCGAACTGGGTGTGGAGGTACACCTGGTCGTCGGTGGGGTCGACCATGCGGTGCATGCCGACGCCGGTGTGCTCGTAGGTGCAGTCGGCCACGATGCGCAGCTCGTTGGTCGGGCGGCTGCCGCGGAGCGGGATGCGCTTGTGCTCGTCGTCGTAGGTGACCGCCGGGTCGAGCGACCGCCCGTTGTAGGAGATCTCGTGGACCTGGGCCGCGGCCAGGTCGATGAAGGTGTTCAGCCCGGTGAGCGGCGTGAAGAAGCGGATGTTCGCCTCGCTGCGGAACGTCTCGTCGCCGGTCGTGAGGTCCAGAGTGATGTCGTAGGTGAGATCGGAGACGGTGCGGGCCCGCTCCTGCGCCTCGGCCCTACTCAGATTCGCGTCGCTCATTGAACAAGACTACGGGCGGGTTACCATCCGCGGGACATGCGCGTCGGCCTCGTGTGCCCGTACAGCCTCTCGGCGCCGGGCGGCGTGCAGGAGCAGGTGCTCGGCCTGGCTCGCACGCTGCGGGCCATGGGCCACCAGGCTCGCGTGCTCGGGCCGTGCGACGGCCACCCTCCGCCGGGCGTCCTCCCCCTCGGGTGCAGCCTCATGACCCACGCCAACGGCTCGATCGCGCCCATCGCCCCCGACCTCTCGTGCGCCATGCGCACGGTGGGCGTCCTGCGCGACGAGCACTTCGACGTCCTGCACCTCCACGAGCCGTGCGCGCCCGGGCCGACGATGACCAGCCTGGTGATGGCGTCCGCGCCGATCGTGGGGACGTTCCACGCCGCCGGCGAGAGCGCCGCGTACCGGTACCTCCGCCCCATCACGAGGTGGCTCGCTTCCCGCATGACGATCCGCTGCGCGGTGTCGGAGGACGCCCGCGCCATGGCCCAGCGCGCCCTGGGCGGCACGTACGAGCTGCTCTTCAACGGGATCGAGGTGGAACGCTTCGCCAAGGCGACGCCGTGGCCCGCCGAGGTGCCCACGATCCTGTTCGTCTCCCGCCACGAAGCCCGCAAGGGGCTGGTCGTCCTGCTGGACGCCCTCCGCCATCTGCCCGCCGACATCCGGCTGTGGGTGGCGAGCGACGGCCCCCAGACGGCTGCACTACGGGCCCGCACCGCCGGCGACGGGAGGGTCGAGTGGCTGGGGCGGATCAGCGAGGGGGAGAAGGCGCGCCGGCTCCGGGGCGCCGACGTGGTGTGCGCGCCTTCCCTGCACGGCGAGTCCTTCGGGCTGGTGCTGCTGGAGGCCATGGCGTCCTCGACGCCGATCGTCGCCAGCGACCTGCCGGGGTACCGGAACGTGGCGCGCCAGGGGCAAGAGGCGTTGCTGGTCGATCCCGACCGCCCGGACCAGCTCGCCGCCGCCATCTGCCGGGTCATCGAGGAACCGGGGCTCAGGCGGTCGCTGGTGGCCGCGGGCGACCTGCGGGCGGCGGAGTTCTCCATGGACCACCTCGCCGAGCGCTACCTCACCCTCTACGAAGGCGCCCTCGCCACCCGCAGACGCGCGGCGGGACCGTAGACTCACCGCCATGCTCTGGATCATCCTGGCAGTCGTCGTACTGCTCCTGTTGTTCCTGGTGCTTTCGTACAACCGCCTGGTCAAACTGCGGAACCGGATCGCCAACGCGTGGGCCCAGATCGACGTCCAGCTCCGGCGCCGCTACGACCTGATCCCCAATCTGGTGGAGACGGTCAAGGGCTACGCCAAGCACGAGAAGAGCACCTTCGAGGCGGTCACCCAGGCCCGGGCCAACGCCATCAACGCCCAGGGCGTGGTCGCCCAGGCGGAGGCGGAGAACCAGATCACGGGCGCCCTGAAGTCGCTGTTCGCCGTGGCCGAGGCCTACCCCGACCTGAAGGCGAACCAGAACTTCCTCCAGCTCCAGGAGGAGCTGACGTCGACCGAAGGCCGCATCGCCTACGCCCGGCAGTTCTACAACGACGCCGTCCTCCAGCTGAACACCAAGGTCCAGAGCTTCCCGAGCAACGTCATCGCCAACATGTTCGGCTTCCGTGAGCACGAGTACTTCGAGGCCGACGACACGTCCCGCGGCCCGGTCTCGGTCCAGTTCTGAGCTAGCCGCTCCTGTTCGACCAGGTCACTTCCAACAAGCGGCGCTCCGCGGTCCTGATCGCGGCGTTTGTCCTGCTCGTAGCGCTGGTGGTGGCGGCCGTCAACTACCTGTTCGGCTTCGGCACGATCGGGCTCGCCATCGCCCTGGTCGTCGCCGGCGGGGCTGCGTTCGCGGGCTACTGGAAGTCCGACTCGGTCGCGCTGGCCATGAGCCACGCCCGCCCCGCCGACCCCGTGCAGTACGCCCGCTTGCACAACCTCGTCGAGGGGCTCTGCATCGCCGCCGGGCTGCCCAAGCCGCGGGTGTACGTCGTCGACGACCCGGCGCCCAACGCCTTCGCCACCGGCCGCGACCCCCGCCACGCGGCCGTCGCGGTCACCACCGGCCTGCTCGAGAAGATGAACCGGGTCGAGCTCGAAGGGGTGCTGGCCCACGAGCTGAGCCACGTCAAGAACTACGACATCCTCGTGTCGACGCTGGCGGTCACCATGGTCGGGATCGTCGCCCTGCTGGCGGACTTCGCCCTGCGCTTCATGTGGTGGGGCGGCCCCCGCCATCGTGACGACGACCGCGGCGGGGGCGGCGGCCCCGCGGCCGTCTTCGCTCTGCTGGGCTTCGTTCTGCTCGTCTTCGCCCCCCTGGCCGCCCGGCTCATGCAGTTCGCCGTCAGCCGCCGCCGCGAAGCGCTGGCCGACATGAGCGGCGTCGCGCTCACCCGGTACCCGCCCGGACTGGTGTCCGCCCTGGAAAAGCTCAAGGACGACACCACCGTGGTGCACTCCTCGTCCCGTGCGACCGCTCACCTGTGGATAGAGTCGCCCCTGGCTCGTACGCCCGAAGAGGGACGCTTCTCGCGACTCAACCGCCTCTTCGACACCCACCCTCCGCTCGAGGAGCGCATCCAGGCCTTGAAGGAGCTATGAAGTTCGCCCCCACTCGTCCGCTCCGGCGGTCGTCCCTGAGCGCGCTCGGCGTGCTCTGTCTCGTGGCCACGGCCTGCTCGTCCTCGGGCCGCGCCCAGCTCGGGACAGGGGGAAAGGCGACCACCACGACGGCCCCCAAGTTCTTCCCGCTCACCGGCCTCACCGTCGTCGACCAGTCGGCGGCCTCCCGCCCCGCGATCACGGTGAAGATCGAGAACTCGCCCGCGTCCCGTCCCCAGGCGGGCCTGGACAAGGCCGACGTCGTCTTCGAGGCGGTCGTCGAGGGCGGCCAGACCCGGTTCCTGGCCGTCTTCCAGTCCACCGACGCCGACAACGCCGGCCCCGTGCGCTCGGTGCGCCCGAGCGACCCGTCCATTGTCGGGCCCTTCGGCGGGATCGTCGCCTACTCCGGCGGGATCGACAAGTTCGTCAACGCCATGAAGGCCACCGGTCTCAAGAACTTCGACGAGACCAACGCCGGCGACGCCTTCCGTCGCCGCCGCGACAAGGTCGCACCCCACAACCTGTACACGTCGACCGCGGCCTTGTACGTCGCCGCCGGCGGGGGCGGGAACCCGCCGCCCAAGTTCGCCGACTTCCTCAAGCCGGGCGAGCCCTTCGCCCCCGTGGGCGCTGTCCCCGTCACCCACCTCACCCTTGGGATCGGGTCGTCCACCACGGTCGACTACGACTGGAACGCGGCGTCGGGCACATGGTTACGGGCCACCGACGGGCGGGCGCACTCGGCTGAGGGCGGCGGCCAACTGGCGCCCAACACGGTCATCGTGCAGTACGTGACCTACCAGGCCACCGGCGAGGTGGACACCACCGGCGCGGTCGTGTCCGAGGCCAACCTGGTCGGGTCGGGCGACGCGGTGGTGTTCGCCAACGGGACGATGCTGAAGGCCCGGTGGAACAAGACCTCCGCCACCGCCATGACCAAGTGGACCGATATGAACAACGCCCCCCTCACGCTGCCGGCGGGGCGCACCTGGGTCGAGCTCCCGAACGTGGGCGCGTCGTTCGTCACGCGGTAACCGGCCGGGTCGTCGGTAGACTCGGTTTCCATGCAAGAGGGGTCCCGTACCACTGGAACTGACCGCGTCAAGCGGGGGCTGGCTGAAATGCTGAAAGGCGGCGTCATCATGGACGTCGTCACGCCCGAGCAGGCCAAGCTCGCCGAGGACGCCGGCGCGGTGGCCGTCATGGCGCTCGAGCGGGTGCCGGCCGACATCCGGCGCGACGGCGGCGTGGCGCGCATGTCCGACCCCGCCATGATCGAGGGCATCAAGGCGGCCGTCACCATCCCCGTGATGGCCAAGGCCCGGATCGGCCACTTCGCCGAGGCGCAGGTGCTGGAGGCGCTGGGCGTCGACTACGTCGACGAGAGCGAGGTGCTGACTCCTGCCGACGTGGCCCACCACATCGACAAGTGGGCGTTCACCGTCCCGTTCGTGTGCGGCGCCAACAACCTGGGGGAGGCCCTGCGGCGCATCTCCGAGGGCGCGGCGATGATCCGGTCCAAGGGCGAGGCGGGCACGGGCGACGTGAAGGAAGCCGTCACCCACCTGCGCGCCATCCTGGGCGACATCCGCAAGCTGACCCCGGCCGACTCGGCCGAGCGCTACGGCTGGGCCAAGGAGCTGCGGGCGCCGATCGGGCTGGTCAACGAGGTCGCCGACACGGGGGCACTGCCCGTTCCGCTGTTCTGCGCGGGCGGCATCGCCACCCCGGCCGACGCCGCCCTGGTCATGCAGCTGGGCGCCCAGGCCGTGTTCGTGGGCTCGGGGATCTTCAAAAGCGGCGACCCGGCGGCGCGGGCCAAGGCCATCGTCGAGGCCACCGCCCACTTCAACGACGCCCACATCGTGGCCAAGGTCAGCCGGGGGCTGGGCGAGGCCATGCGCGGCCAGGAGTCCGGGTCGGTGGACGTGCGGCTCGCGGATCGGGGCTGGTAGGCGTGACGACCCGGCGGCCCCCAGGTGGCCAAGGCTCCGTGCCTGAACGGCGTGAAAGTCGGCGTGTTCGCATTGCAGGGGGCCGTCCAGCGCCACGCTGAGGCCCTCGACGCGCTCGGCGCCGAGGCGGTGGCGGTGCGTACGCCCGAGGACCTGGCGGGAATCGACGCCATCGTTCTGCCCGGCGGCGAGTCCACCACGATGTCGCAGTTGCTGGTCACGTCCGGGGTCTTCGAGCCGCTGGCGGCGCGCCTGGCCGACGGCCTGCCCGCGTTCGGAACCTGTGCCGGGATGATCCTGCTGGCGCGCGAGGTCCTCGACGGCCGGCCGGATCAGCGCTCGTTCGGAGTGGTCGACGTCTCGGTGCGACGGAACGCCTTCGGCCGCCAAGTCGACTCGTTCGAGACGGACTTGGCGGTCGACGGGTTGGCGGGCGGCGACTTCCCTGCCGTGTTCATCCGGGCGCCCGTCGTCGAACGGGTGGGGCGGGGAGTGGAGGTGCTGGCGGCCGTGCGCGACCGGCCGGTGCTGTGCCGCCAGGGCCCGGTGCTCATCGCCGCGTTCCATCCCGAGCTGTCAGGCGACCTGCGGCTCCATCAGCGGTTTCTCGTCGAGTTGTAAGAGGAGGTCATCGATGTCCGGGCATTCCAAATGGGCGACGATCAAGCACCGCAAGGGCGCGGCCGACAAGGCGCGAGGCAAGTTGTTCGCCCGCGTCCTGCGCCAGGTCGAGGTGGCGGCGCGCGAAGGGGGCGGCGACATGGAGGCGAACCCCACGCTGCGCTCCATGTACCAAAAGGCCCGGGACTCGTCCATCCCCAACGACACGATCGACCGCGCCATCAAGCGGGGCACGGGCGAGCTCGAGGGCGTTCGGTACGAAGCCATCGCCTACGAGGGGTACGCGCCGTGCGGGGTGGCCGTGTACGTCGAGGTCCTCACCGACAACCGCAACCGCACGGGCGCCGAGGTGCGGACCGCGTTCTCCAAGAACGGCGGGTCGTCGGCCGAACCGGGGGCGGTGGCGTGGCAGTTCGAGCGCAAGGGTGTCGTCATGGTGCGCAAGGCGGTCGCGGGCGACGACGACGAGTTCATGCTCGCGGCCCTCGACGCCGGCGCCGAGGACCTGGAGGATCAAGGCGACATGTGGCAGGTCACCACCGCGCCGAGCGACCTGGCCAAGGTCCGCACGGGGCTGGAGGCCGCGGGCGTCGCCATCGAGTCGTCCGACCTGACGATGCTGCCGACCACCACCGTCGCGTTGGAGACCGAGTCCGACGCCCGCCGCGTCCTGAAGGTCATCGACGCGCTCGAGGACCAGGACGACGTCCAGGCCGTCTACGCCAATTTCGACATCCCCGACGCGGTGCTCCAGGCCGTCGAGGCTTGAGCCACCGGAGAAAGTTGGGTTTTTCGCCGGGATTTTGTTGAGATAGGCGTCCGTACACTCGCCTTCGGATCAACCGGAGGAGGCTGCCATGCCGCGACGTGGGCGGATGCTTGTTGCTGGCGCGCTGGTGGCGGCCAGCGTCGCCTTGGGCGCGGGGGTGTCGTCGGGCGAGCCTCCTGGCGATCCCGGGGCGGATTTCGGGCTGACCCACCGGCCCGTGTGCCCGCCGGCGCCTGAGGCCGCGGCGCGCTGCCATGCGCAGGTCGTCACCACCGCGAGCGGCGGCGAAGCTCAGCCGCTGGCGACCGCTACGTACACCAAGGGCTACGCGCCGGCGCAGCTGCGCGCCGCCTACAACCTGGTCACGGCGGGCAGCGCCACCCAGACCGTCGCCATTGTCGACGCCTACGACAACCCGAACGCCGAAACCGACCTGGCTGCCTACCGGGCGCAGTTCGGCTTGCCGGCGTGCACGACCGCCAACGGGTGCTTCCGCAAGGTGGACCAGCGGGGCGGCGTGGCGTACCCGCGGGGCGACGTGGGGTGGGGGCAGGAGATCGCCCTCGACCTGGACATGGCCTCTGCGGTCTGCCCCGGCTGTGGCCTGCTCCTCGTCGTCGCCGACTCCAACTCCTTCGCCGACCTCGCCGCCGCCGTCGACCGGGCCGCGACCCTAGGCGCGAGCGCCATCTCGAACAGCTACGGCGCCAGGGAGTTCTCGACGGAGACGTCCTGGGAGAGCCACTACAACCACCCGGGCGTCGCCATCACGGTCAGCTCGGGGGACAGCGGCTACGGGGTCGAGTTCCCGGCCGCGTCCCGGTACGTGACCGCGGTCGGGGGCACGAGCCTGACGATCGCCTCCAACGCCAGGGGATGGTCCGAGACGGCGTGGAACGGCGCCGGCAGCGGCTGTTCAGCCTACGTGCCCAAGCCGGCGTGGCAGACCGACACCGGGTGCGCCCGGCGGACGGTGGCCGACGTCGCCGCCGTCGCCGACCCGGCCACGGGCGTGGCGGTGTACGACAGCTACGGGTCGACCGGCGGGGCGAACTGGTTCGTCTTCGGCGGCACCAGCGTCGCCGCGCCGATCGTGGCCGCGGTGTACGCCTTGGCCGGCAACGCCGCCAGCATCGGCCCGTCCTACCCGTACGGCCACACCGCCAGCCTGTACGACGTCACGCTCGGCACGAACGGGCGGTGCTCGAACCCCAAGACGGCGCCCGCCGTGGGATACCTGTGCACGGCCAAGGTCGGCTACGACGGCCCGACCGGCAATGGGACGCCCAACGGGACGGGCGCGTTCTGACCATCCGCGTAAGGGGGGCTGGCGCCCGCTAGCCTGCAAACGCATGTTCGTGCTCGGCATCGATCCGGGGGTGTCACGCTGCGGCTACGGGTGCGTTGAGGGACCAGGCCGGGCCGTGGCGGCCGGCGTGCTCACCACCCCGCCGTCCGATCCCTTGCCGCACCGCCTGGCCGCGCTGGGCGACGAGCTGGCGGCGCTCATCGCCCAGTACCGGCCGGACGCGGTGGCCGTCGAGCGGGTGTTCTTCCAGGTCAACGCCCGCACCGCCATGGCGGTCGGGCAGGCCAGCGGGCTGGCGCTGGCGGCCGCCGCCCGCGCGGGCTGCGAGGTGGCGCAGTACACGCCCAACGAGGTGAAGCAGGCCGTCGCCGGGTACGGCGCGGCGCCCAAGGAGCAGGTCACCCGCATGGTGCAGGCGTTGCTGAGCCTCCCGGCGCCGCCTCGGCCGGCCGATGCGGCCGACGCGTTGGCGTTGGCGCTCACCCATCTGGCGATGGCCCCTTTGCGGGCGAGGATCGGGCGATGATCGGCCTGTTGCGGGGCCGGGTGGTCGACCGTACCCGCAAGGGCGAGGTCGTGCTCGACGTGGGCGGTGTCGGCTACCGGCTGCAAGTCGCGCCCCGCACCCTCGCCGGTCTGGCCACGGTCGGGGCCGAGGTCGTCCTCCACACCCACCTCCATGTGCGGGAGGACGCCCTCATCCTGTTCGGGTTCGCCACGCGGGAGGAGCGGGACTGTTTCGAGGCGCTGATCGGCGCACGCGGCGTCGGGCCGTCACTCGCCCTGGCCATCCTGGCCGTGCACACGCCCCGGGAGCTGGTGCGGGTGCTGGCCGAGGGCGACATCGACGCCCTCACCCTGGTGGCGGGCGTGGGCCGCAAGACGGCGACCCGGCTGATGGTCGAGCTGCAAGCCCGCCTCGACGTCCCTGACCTGGAATCGGGCCTCGACGCCGCCGGTCCCACGGCCGGCCCGGTGCGGGCGGACCTGCGCACCGCCCTGACGGGGCTCGGCTACGGCCCCGACGAGATCGGCGACGTCCTGCGCGAGCTCCCCGCCGAGGGCGACGTCGAAGACCTGCTGCGCAGCGCGCTCAAGATGCTCGCCGCGGCCCGATGAGAAACGAGCTGCTGGACGCCGCCGCCGGCGCCGAGGAACGCTCGGAGGAAGCCGGCCTGCGGCCCAGCCGCCTCGACGAGTTCGTCGGCCAGCCCCAGCTGCGCCAGCACCTCGAGATCCTGCTCGAGGCGGCCCGCCGCCGTGGGGAGCCCGTCGACCACCTGCTGTTCGCGGGGCCTCCGGGGCTGGGCAAGACGACCCTGGCGGCCATTGTCGCCCACGAGCTGGGGGCCAACCTGCGGGTCACGTCCGGCCCGGCGCTGGAGCGGGCCGGGGATCTGGCGTCGGTGCTGACCAACCTCGAGGAGGGCGAGGTCCTGTTCATCGACGAGGTCCACCGCCTCAACCGGGTGGTGGAGGAGGTCCTCTACCCGGCCATGGAGGACTTCCAGCTCGACATCGTGATCGGCCGCGGGCCGTCGGCCCGCTCGATCCGCCTCGACCTGCCCCGGTTCACCCTGGTCGGCGCCACCACCCGCACCGGTCTCATCACCGGCCCCCTCCGGGACCGCTTCGGCTTCGTGGCTCGCCTCGACTACTACGGCGTCGACGAGCTGGACGCCATCGTCCGCCGGGCGGCGCGGATCCTGGAGGTCGAGATCGCGCCCGAGGGGGCCTATGAGATCGCCCGCCGGTCCCGGGGGACGCCGAGGGTGGCGAACCGCCTGCTCCGCCGGGTGCGCGACTTCGCCGAGGTCCGCGCCGACGGGGTGGTCAGCGAGCGGGCGGCCAAGGACGGGCTCGCCCTGTTCGAGGTCGACCACGCCGGGCTCGACAAAGTCGACCGCGCCATCCTCTCCGCCGTCTGCCAGCGCTTCGGCGGCGGGCCGGTGGGGCTGTCGACCCTCGCCATCAGCGTGGGCGAGGCGCCGGAGACGGTCGAGGACGTCTACGAGCCGTTCCTGCTGCAACTG
Organism: Acidimicrobiia bacterium; assembly: GCA_023265045.1. Taxonomy (GTDB): domain Bacteria; phylum Actinomycetota; class Acidimicrobiia; order Acidimicrobiales; family AC-14; genus JAHFUQ01. The sequence continues at coordinate 4,517 of JAHFUQ010000081.1, read as the reverse complement.
GGCTTCCTCATGCGCACGCCGCGCGGACGGGTGGCCACCCCGGCGGCCTGGGCCCACCTCGGCCTCACCTGCCCGGAGGACCGCCCCGCGGCCCTGTTCGAGTAAGGGAGGGCGGGCCGCGTCAGCGCCCCGTGCGTATCACGGCCTGGATCTGGCGAGCCGGGAAATCCTCGATCCTTCCAGAGGTGCGGAGCTCTCGAAGCGTGCCGCTTCTTCCGCCCAGTTGCCATGTGGCGGTCCAACGCTCGGTCACCACGATGTCGTACGTGCGGGCCCAGACGTAGTCGTGCGTGATCTCGCCTTCCGGCCACGGCGTGCCCTCCATCGAGTGCGGACCGGACGTCTCTCCGTCTCCCCAGTCGACGTAATAGCGCCCCGTGGCGAAGATCTCGAGCGGCCCAAACGGCGTGGTGGCGTTGGTGTAGACGTGGCGGACCTCACCCTTGGTCTCCATGTAGGCGAGCTTGCCCGTGATGGCCCATCCGGGGGCGATAAACGGCTTTGGCTTCGGCAAGGGAACAAGTTCCCAATACCGGGCGGCGTAGGACTCAGGCGTGTCCAGGTTCGTCGTCTGGCCCTCAGGCTCGGGGCACGGCGGATAGATGAGGTACAGGTTGCTGTTGTCCTCGGTCCCGACCGTCGGCCCGCCGAGCGGCACATAGCCGGGCGCCGCGGGCGGGGCCGGCGCACCCTCCGGACGCCAAACTCGCGCGACGCACGGCTGCCCGTCCGGCCCAGCGATGGGTGTGTAATAGGGCACGTAGCGTCCGCCACTCGAGGAAGTCGACGGAATACCGCCGCTGCTGTCCTGCGAGCTGTTTCCCTGACCGCCACATCGCGCTTGGTCTGGACCCGAGGGCTCTCGCCCGCTTTCACTCGTCTGGCAACCTGGGCCGACAGGGCTCGGACTCTGTTGTCCCGCTTCAACGACACGAGGAGCGGCGGCGAACACCGCTGCGATCACGACCAGGAGCCGTACCGTCAGCCGGTGCATGGGTCCCGCGCTGGCTGAGTGCGTTCCGCCGTAAAGCCCTCATAGATATATGCCCAGCCAGTGGCGTGGTACAGGTTTGGGTCGCGTCCGCGATCGAGCGGTTGCAAGGCGATCCACTCAGGGCGTGCTGTCGCGCTATTGAGACCTACCGCGCTGTAGTCTCGCTCGACGCGGAAAACACGCACGCCGGCGAAACCGAGATGTCCTTGACCGCGGACCTCTTATTTCCTGGACTTTCGCGGTACCCCTGGAGCCCGTCAGCCAGGTCCCTTGCATAGCTGTCGAGTTCCCGGTTAAGCCCCGCGTCTGCATACATCGCCTTCAGTCGGTCGAACGCTTCGCGTGGAATTGTTTTCGAATTGATGACCAGCCGGGTCACGTCCCCCTTGAGGGCGTCGAGGCCGGTGATCACCCTCGTGATGTAGGCGACGTCGATGACCGCGGGAACGGCGTATGGCGCGGTGGTGGTCGTCCGGGGCGGCTCCGTGCCGAGCGTCGCGCCCGGTTGGGCCTGATCGCCGGTGCTCTTGGAGCAGGCGACGAAGATCGCCAACGCCGCTCCGACTGCCGCCCACCGAGCCCCGCGTCCCACCGCCTACTACATATCATGTACTTTCAGCCGTGACAAGGGCCAAGCCGGCGGAGCCCGAAAGAGCTACCGCGGAGGCTCGCGCTAACCTCGTCCCCGCCCCATCGGTGGGCGCCTTTTGCCATGCAGCCGCTGCTCGCCCTCGTCTTGATGTTCGGCCTCATGTGGGTCGTGCTCATCCGTCCCCAGCAACGGCGTTTGCGCGCCCATCAGGCCATCGTGGCGTCGCTGGAGCCGGGTGACGAGGTCGTCACGGCGGGCGGGATCTACGGGACGATCCTGTCCGTGGACGCCGAGTCGATGCTGCTGGAGGTGGCCCCCGGCGTCGAGCTCCGGGTGCTGCGGGCTGCGGTTTCGCAGCGCGTCGCCCAGGACAGCGAGCTCGACGGCGACACCGAAGACGACCTCGACGACCTCGAAGACATAGACGACATCGACGGGGCCATCGGCGACGGCGAAGTCGATGCCCTGCCCAAGGCGGCCGAGCCGTCGCGTGACGAGGAGGCGTAGTGCGCAGACCGCTCGTGCTCTCGCTGTTGGGCGTGATCGTGCTGTCGCTCGGGACGTTCATCACCACCCTGATCGGCGGCCACTCGCCCCAACTCGGCCTTGACCTCCAGGGCGGCATCTCGGTGGTCCTCCAGCCCCGCACCAAGGTTCCCGAGAGCGTCCTCGACCAGGCCATCGAGATCATCCGGAGCCGGGTCGACGCGCTAGGCGTGGCCGAGCCCGACATCAGCCGGCAGGGCTCGTCGGTGATCGTCCAGCTTCCCGGCGTGCGGAACAAGGACCGGGCCCTCGAACTGATCGGTACGACCGCCCAGCTCTACTTCCGCCCCGTGCTCAGCGACCTGCCCGCCAGCGAGTCGGCCACGGCCTCCACAACGACGACGGCCCCGACGACGACCACCACCGTCGCGGGGGCCACGACGACCGTCCCCGCCACCACCACGACGACGATCGACACCGCCAAGACCACCAAGCCCGAGGACAACAACCCGGCCAACCAGGTGGTCCTGCCGGAGAAGGACGAGAACGGCAACGTGGTCAAGCGCTACCTGCTCGGGCCGGCCGAGGTCAACGGTCGCGCCCTGACGAGCGCCCGGGCGAACGTGGAGCCGACCACCGGCGCCTGGGACGTCGAGTTCAGCCTCAGCTCGAGCGGCACCAAGGAATGGAACGACATGGCTGTCAAGGTCGGCCAGGGCAACCGCATCGCCATCGACCTCGACGGCGTGGTCAAGTCGGCGCCGAGCCTCGACACCACCGACTTCCCGGGCAAGGGGCGCATCACGGGCAACTTCACCCAGCGGGAGGCCAAGGACCTCGCCCTCGTGCTGCGCTACGGCGCCCTGCCCGTCCAGCTCGACCGCCAGACCGTCCAGAGCGTGTCCGCCTCTCTGGGCAAGGACTCGCTGCACGCCGGCATCGCGGCCGGCATCGTCGGCCTCGCCCTGGTCGTGCTCTACATGATCCTGTACTACCGGGCGCTGGGGATCGTGGTGTTCCTGGGCCTGATCCTCACGGGCATGTTCATGTACTCGATCGTCACGTGGCTCGGGACGACCAACGGCCTGGCCCTGACCCTCGCCGGCGCCACCGGCATCATCGTGTCGGTCGGCGTCACCGTGGACTCCTACGTCGTGTACTTCGAACGGTTGAAAGACGAGATCCGATTGGGCAAGACCGTCCGCTCGTCGGTCGACCGCAGCTTCGCCCGCGCCTACCGCACGATCCTGGCCGCCGACGCCGCCTCCTTCATCGGCGCCGTGGTGCTGTACCTCCTGAGCGTCGGCTCGGTGCGGGGGTTCGCCTTCTTCCTGGGCCTCTCGACGCTGCTCGACGTCTTCACGGCCTACTTCTTCACCCGGCCCATGGTCGTTCTGCTGGGCCGCAAGCGGCTGTTCACGGAGGCGCGCTGGCTGGGGGTCGCCCGTGGCCTCGCCGCGCCCAAGACGGAGGACGAATTGGTCGAGGCCGGAGTATGACGGAGCCAGACACGCCGAGCGTGGCGCCGAAGAAGGCGACCCTGCGCCACCGGCTCTACCACGGGGAGACGAGCTTCAACTTCGTGGGCCGGGCCAAGGTGTGGTTCCTGGCGTCGGGCGCCGTGATCCTGATCGGGCTCCTGTCGCTGGTCTTCCAGGGCCTGAACTACGGCATCGACTTCAAGGGCGGCACCTCCTGGGAGGTCAAGGCGCCGGGCGTGTCGGTGGCCAAGACGCGCGACGCCCTGCGTCCTGTCGGTCTGGCCGACGCCCGGATCCAGCAGCAGGGCTCGGACATCATCCACGTGACGGCGGGGACGCTGAGCCCCGAGGACCAGGCCAAGGTCACCGACGAACTGGCCAAGCTCGGGAACACCGACGCCGGGCAGGTCAGCGTCAACGACGTGGGGCCGTCGTGGGGGAAAGCCGTCACGCAGAAGGCCCGAACGGCCTTGATCGTCTTCTTCGTCCTCATCACCGCCTACATCTCGTTCCGGTTCGAGTGGAAGATGGCGGTCGCCGCCATTGCCGCCGTCATTCACGACATCCTTGTGACCGTCGGCATCTACTCGGTGTCGCGCTTCGAGGTCACTCCGGCCACGGTCGTCGCCTTCCTGACGATCCTCGGCTATTCGCTGTACGACACCATCGTCGTGTTCGACAAGGTGCAGGAGAACGCCAAGGGCCTCTCGGCCCAGCGCCGCATGACCTACAGCGACACCGTCAACCTGTCCATGAACCAGGTGCTGATGCGCTCGATCAACACGTCGTTGGTCGCCATCCTCCCGATCCTGTCGGTGCTGGTGGTGGGCGCGGGCGTGCTCGGCGCCGTGACGCTCAAGGACTTCGGCCTCGCCCTGCTCGTCGGCCTGCTCACCGGCGCCTACTCGTCCATCTTCATCGCCTCGCCCATCCTGGCCCTGCTCAAAGAACGCGAGCCCCAGTA
>JAHFUQ010000217.1 GCA_023265045.1 Acidimicrobiia bacterium | reverse complement strand
GACCAGCTCGCTTGCCTCGTAGCCCGCGGGCTCGTAGTCGAGGGAGGCGTAGCCCTTGGTGCGGCTCTTGAGCTGGTCGAAGAAGTCGATGATGACCTCGGCGAGGGGGATGCGGTAGAGGAGTTCGATCCGCTCCGGGCCGAGGTACTCCATCTTCTGCATCTCCGCCCGCCGGCTCTGGCACAGCTCCATGACGGTGCCCGTGAACTCGGTGGGGAGCAGCACGGTGATGGTCAGGTAGGGCTCCTCGACGGAGCTGAGCTTGTTGGGCGGGGGCATATCGGACGGGTTGGAGACCTCGGTGATTCCCCCGTCGGAGAGGTGGGCCATGTAGGCGACCGAGGGCGCGGTGGCGATGAGGGAGAGGTTGAACTCCCGCTCGAGGCGTTCCCGGACGATCTCCATGTGCAGCAGGCCGAGGAACCCGCATCGGAACCCGAACCCGAGGACGCCCGAAGACTCGGCCTCGAACGTGAACGACGAGTCGTTGAGGCGCAGCTTGTCGAGGGCGTCGCGCAGGTCGGAGAAGTCGTCGCCGTCGACCGGGTAGAGACCGCAGAACACCATCGGTTTGGGCTCGCGGTAGCCGACGAGGGGCTCGGGGGCGGGGCGAGCCGCAGTCGTGACCGTCTCGCCGGCCCGGGCCTCGCCCACGTCCTTGATGCCGGCGGTGAGGTAGCCCACCTCGCCCGGGCCGAGGTCGGCGGTCGGGATCGGCGTCGGCGTGCGGATGCCGATCTCCTCGGCGTCGTGGGTGACCTTGGCCTGCATGAACCGGAGCCGGTCACCCGAGCGGAGGACGCCGTCCATGACCCGGATGGCGCTGACCACGCCCCGGTACTGGTCGTAGTAGGAGTCGAACAGGAGGGCCTGGAGGGGGGCGTCGGGGTCGCCGGTGGGGGGCGGGATGCGGGCGATGACGGCGTCGAGCAGCTCGGGGACGCCCTCGCCCGTCTTGCCGCTGATGCGCAGGACGGTGTCGGGGTCGATGCCGAGGACCTTCTCGATCTCGGCCAGGACCCGGTCGGGCTCGGAGGCCGGGAGGTCGATCTTGTTGATGGCAGCCACGATCTCAAGGTCGTGCTCGACGGCCTGGTAGGCGTTGGCGAGGGTCTGGGCCTCGATGCCCTGGGTCGAGTCGACGAGCAGGACGGCGCCTTCGCAGGCGGCCAGCGAGCGGCTGACCTCGTAGCCGAAGTCGACGTGGCCGGGCGTGTCGATGAGGTGGAGGGTGTAGCCCTTCCAGTTCAGGCGGACGTTCTGCGCCTTGATGGTGATGCCCCGCTCCCGCTCGATGTCCATCGAGTCGAGGTACTGCTCCCGCATGTCGCGCGGGTCGACGGCGCCGCACAGCTCGAGGATCCGGTCGGACAACGTCGTCTTCCCGTGGTCGATGTGGCTGATGATGGCGAAGTTGCGGGTGCGGTCCTGGGGGATCATGGCGTCCCGCCCATTGTGGCCGGTGTTCAGCGCCCGTCCCGGCGCAAGCCAGTCGGCGTCGTTGTCGCTGATGGGCGGGCGGGTGACTGGGTAGCCGGCTGCGAACAGGATGTCGACCGCCTCCTGGAGGTGCTCCGGCTCGCAGGCGAGGCCATGGGCGACGGTTCGGTAGGACGGGAGGTACGTCGGGAGCTTCGCCGCGCCGGCCGCAATGGTGCGGATGGCGGTCGTGCGCCGGACGAGGTCCGTGAAGACGATCGGTGGGTCGACGACCACGAGCAGCCGCCACTCCGACGGGCTGGTGAGGTTGCCGAAGGAGAGCCAGGGCACGCGCCGCGTCCCGGCCGGCACCTCCGGCCTACGGGATCCAATCGAGCCCGCGTGGGCGGTGGTCCTTGATGTCGTAGGCGTCGCGCATGTACACGTGGCGGACCTGGTGCTGCGGGATCCGGAGCGGTTCCCGGAGCACGCCGGGGAGATCGACGACGACCCCGCCGTCGGCGGCGATGGTCAAGCTGGGCGGTCGGCGGGCGCCGGCCAGGAACAGCAGCGAGATGGCGGCGGCGCCGAGGGTGCCGGCGGCGGCGCCGATGACGGCGAGCACCGGCTCGCCCTCGGTCGAGGAGAGCACGACCAGGACGAGGCCGAACCCGGCGATGGCGCCGTAGATCACCGTGAGCACGGCCCACGTCGCGCCGTGGCGGAGCCGGATCACGATTCGTCACAAGGTGCGGTCGTCACAAGGTGCGGTCGTCACAGGGTGGGGTCGTCGCCCCGTTGGGGGAAGCGGGTCAGATCGCCTTGGAGCTGGCGGGCGGCGTGGGCCAGTTGGGGCCGGTCGACGTCGAGGTCGACGGAGAGGTTGGCGCTGCCGCGGATCCAGGGCGGGCGGCGTTCGAGGGCGAAGCCGGCCCGGATGTCGACCCGATCCGGTTCGGCGGGACGGGCCCGGCCGACGAGGGTCACGTTGGGGGCGTTGACGGCGAGGGCCCGGGCCGCCACCAGGTCGGCGCGTTGGCCGAAGGCGGCGAGCCAGCGCACGATCTGGGCCGCCTCCCAAGTGGTGAGGCACGGATCGACCACGTGCCAGCTGCCTTCGGGAGCGAGGAGGCTGACCTCGACGAGCAGCGAATTGGAGTCCCACGGGTCCCGCGCCTCGTCCGGGAACTGGTAGTCGACGATGGTGAGGCCCAGCTCCGTCCCCTGGCGACCGCGCAGCAGCACGTCATGTAGCCTTGTCGGTCCATGGCGAACATCAAGAGCCAGATCAAGCGCAACCGCCAGAACGAGCGCAGGCGGGTTCGGAACAAGGCCGTCCGCTCCGAGATCAAGACGCGTGTCAAGACCGCCGTCACCGCAGCCGAGCAGGGGTCCGACGGCAGTGCCGAGGCGCTGAAGGCGGCGGTCAAGCGGATCGACACGGCGGCGGCCAAGGGCATGATCCACCAGAACCAGGCCGCCAACCGAAAGTCCCGCCTGATGCGGCGCCTCAACAAGGTCGGCGCGTCGAGCTAGTTCTGGAGAGCGCGGGCGGCGGATCGGTCGGCCCGGCGCTGGCTACACCTCGAAACAGGCGGCCCTCGAAGCAATCACGTTCGTGAAGCGCGAGCGCGGGGCGAGCGGCGCGCTCATTGCGGTGCGCTGGCGCGGCCGCGAGACGGCGGTCGGGCGGCGGGCGTGCTCGGGCGGAGGCGGCAGAGGCGGGCGACGAGCACCTCGAGGACGAGGTCGCCCGACCAGTCGATGGTGCCCTTGAGGGCGAGGTCGGCGTCGGCGAGGAGGATGATGGCGCGGGCGATCGCCGCACCGCCGAGTCGGCGGGCCTGGAGCAGCGCCTTCTTGGCCGGGAAGGTGGAGCCGGTCATGACGAGTGCGGCGGCGGCCGACTTCTCGTCGGTCACGTCGGGCGCCCCGTCGAGGCGCAGCATGCGGGCGTAGTGGGTATGGAGGCTGGCCATGACGACCAGCGGGTGGCGGCCCCCGCCCTCGAGGAGCCGCCGCAGGTGGTCGAGGGCCTTGGCGGGGTCGCCGCGGTCGATGGCGTCGGTCAGTTCCCACGGCGCCACTGACCCGGCCTGGCCGAGGAAGGGCGAGATGTCCTCGGTCGTGATGCGGGCACCGGGGCCGTACGACGAAACGAGGGTCTCGAGGAGTTGGGGGAGGCGGCTGAGGTCTTCGCCGAAGTGGTCGCTGACGGCTGCGGTCGCGGCCGGGTCGAGCTTGATGGCGGCTTCCTTGAGGCGCGCCGCGAGCCACGTCGCCCGGTTCCGCCCGCCGGGGACGTCGGCGTCGACCACGTGGCCGACCTTGCGGACGGCGTCGACGAGGGACCGGGCCAGTTGGCCGCCGCCGCCGACGAGGACGAGGGCGGTCGTCGGGAGGGGATCGGCGAGGTAGGCGAGCAGAGGGCCGACATCGGCGGTCGAGAACCGGCCGACGTGGCGGGCCACGACGACTCGGCGGTCGGTCAGGAAGGGCGGGGTCTGGGCGGCATCGACGACCGTCCGCATCTCGTAGTCGTCGCTGCCGAGGTCCTCGACGACGAGGCTGGCGTCGGCGGCACCCGCCAGTTCGCCGACGAGGGTGCGGACGGCGTCCCCAACCGCGACGTCGTCCTGGCCCCGGACCAGGTAGGCGGGGAACGGGGTGGTCGTGGCGGTCACGGGTTGGTCGCGGCGGTCACGGGGTGGTCGTGGCGGTCACGGGGCAGCTTCGAAGATGGCGGCC
>JAHFUQ010000080.1 GCA_023265045.1 Acidimicrobiia bacterium | reverse complement strand
TGCGGAGGTAGTTCTTCTGCTTCATGAAGACTTTCGGCGCCGAGGTCCACCACACGTCGTTGATCATGTGCTGGTCCCACTCGAACAGCCAGTACTCGTGGATCTTGCCGCCGCTGATCCGCATCAGCCCGCACGCCCGCCCCGGAAGGAACTTGCCGGCGAAGAGCTTGAGCTTGTAGCTCAGGATCACGAAGTTGTACGTGCCGTTATCGGACTGGCCGATGTCGTGCAGGTCGCCTTCGAACAACTGTGTCCCCAGCCCGGTGACCGTCTTGTAGAGGTTGCAGACGGCCTCGACGCCGCGGTAGTCGCCGGAGAGGTAGTGCTGGCCGGGATAGTGGAACACCGCATCGTCGGCAATCAGGGGCCGCAGCATCGGGATGTCGCCGGTCGTGGTGGCCGTCCAGTACTGCTTCAGTACTTCGTCGTTGGAAAGCTCTGCCATCCCGCCCTACGGTAGCCCCCATGGCCCGGACCAAGACCCAGGCGCGGGGGGACATGAAGGGCATGATCCCCGTCACCGTCGCCTTCATCGTCGCCAAGAGCCTGCTGGCGAGCCGCCAGGTGAAGGGGGCGGTGGAGAAGACCTTGGGCGCCCGGGTGCGCAACGGGCTCTACCGGCCGCTGTACATCGTCTTCTCGGCCGTCGGCGCGGTCCTGATCGTCCGCAAGGTCTACAAGGGCCCGCACAAGGTGCTGTACGAACTGCGCCCGCCCTTCTCGTGGCTGATGCGCGCCGGCCAGGTGGCGTGCGTGCTCGCCACCATGGAGGCGACGCGAGTGATCGGCCCCGGGTTCTTCGGGGCGCCGCAGCTCAAGGCGTTCTTCGGCGGCGGCGACCCTGTGGCCGAGCCCGAGGCGCAGGGGCCGGCGCCCGAGGCCGACGGCGAGTTGTCGAGCCGCACCGTGTTCGGCGTCACCCGGCACCCCAACAACTGGTTCCCGACCTCGATCTTCCTCCTCGAGCCGCGCATGACCGACAAGCGGGCCGCGTTCTGCGCGCTGGTGGCGCTGCACGGCGTGGTCGGATCGGTTCACGAGGAGTACCGGCTCCGCAAGGAATACGGTGACGCCCGCTACGACCGCTACACCAAGAAGGCGCCGTTCCTCTTCCGTTCGTAGGGTCCGGTTGGTGGGCGGCTGACGTCGGTCCATAAACTTCCAACGAGATGCCGCCGGCGATGCAGCGCCTCCCGCACGTCCTCGACCGCGCCGACGTGTTCGTCCTCAGCCTGGCGGCGGCGTTCCTCTTCGCGGCCGGCTCCGTGCTGGAGCACCGCACCGCCGGGCGGGTGAAGCACGAGGAGACGATGAAGCTCTCGCTGCTCATGGACCTGGTCAAGCGGCCGGTCTGGGTGTGCGCGATCACCATGAACCTCCTCGCCTTCGGGCTCCAGCTGCTGGCCCTGCGCCGGGGGTCCCTCCTCGTGGTCCAGCCCCTGCTGGTGACCGGCCTGCTGTTCGCCGTGCCCATGAGCGCGGCGCTGGCCCACGCGCGGCCTCACGTCACCGAGTGGACCGGCGCGCTGGCCGTGGTCGGGGGGCTGGCGCTGTTCCTCGTAGTGGGGGACCCCGACGTGGGGCGGGGCCAGGCCAGCCCCATGGGGTGGGCGACGATCGCCGTGGTGTGCGGCATCCCCGCCGCGGTCCTGGTGCGCGCCGGCCACTGCACCCACGGGCCCCGCCGGGCCGCCTACCTGGCGGCCGCGGCCGGCATCCTCTACGGGCTGACCGCCGCGCTCACCAAGGCGTCCGCCCACCTTGTCGACGGCGGCCTGACGGGCGTGCTCACGTCGTGGCAGCCGTACGCGCTCGTCGGGCTGGCGATCGTGAGCCTGGTGGTGTCCCAGAGCGCGTTCCAAGCCGGCCGGCTCGGCACCGTGTTGCCGTTGCTGATCATCGGCGAGCCGCTCGTCGCCGCCCTGATCGGCGTCCTCGCCTTCCACGAGAGCCTCGCCCACACGCCCTTGGCCGTAAGCGCCGAGCTGATCGGCGCCCTGGCCATGGCCGCGGGCGTGCTGCTCCTCGCCCGCTCGCCCATCGTCATCGACACCATCGCGCCCGCCGAGGTTTAGCTTTCGCGGGGCTCGCCGCCGATGACCACGCGCCACGGTCGCACCCGCCAGCGCGTCACCAGCCCCTCGCGCACGTAGGGGTCATGACCGGCGAACGCCTCTGCGGCGACCGGGTCGGTCCACACCAGCACGGCCATGTCGGCGGGGTCGGCGAGGGCGCCGGCCATGAACAGCTCGCCGCGCTCGTGGGCGGCCTGGACGAGGCCGAGGTGCTCAGGCCGCAGCGGGACGCGCCGCTCGAGGTAGTCGTCGATCAGGTCGTACAGCAGGAGCCAGTACATGGCCGCTCATCTTCTCAGCTGCGGACGGCGACCTCGCTGACGACGTGCATCACCGGGAGCGCGAAGCGGCGTTCGAGGCGATGGGGGAGGTCCTGGCCGAGCCAGCGGGACAGCCCCGGCGGCAGGGTGGACACGATGATCACGTCGAAGGGCGGACCGGCCCGGATGGCGTCGCCCACGGCGTCCACCGGGCGCTCGTCCCCGACGTTCCCGTCCACGTCGGCGCCCAGCGCCCGGAGGCGGACGAGCGCGTCATCGAGCCGCTCCCTGGCGAGCGCCACGGCGCCGCCCTCCGTCCACGTCATGTGGTGGTGGGGGTGGGTGGCGGGCACGACCAGGTGAAAGCGGCACGGCCCGGCGGCCATGAGCTCCGTGACCTTGTCGGCCAGCGGCTGGCCGGCCAGGGTCTGGTTGGCCACAACGAGGTAATGACGCATCGGCCTCACCTCTCTCCTGCTCTAGGACTCCAGGGTACGCCTGTGCCGAAACGAACGCACCAGGGCCCGCGCCACCGTCACCGGGTGGTTGGCGACCGTCGCCATCCGCCCGGCCGTGCTCGTCGGGTCCCGGGCGACGCCCAGTTGGCGCAGCGGCGTGCCCAGGTCGAAGTACAGGCGTTCGCCGGTCATGGCGTCGCCGTCGAACTCGAACACGACCGCCATCTCGAAGCTGACGGCACGGCCGGTGGCAGGGAGTCCTCGCCACGTCCCCAGGTGGGTGCCGGAGAACACGCCCAGCACCAAGACGGCGCCGTCGGCCGTAGGCGTGACCCGGGACGGCTCGAACCGGAAGTCGGGAAACGCCTTCTTGTTCTCTTGGAGGAAGGCTGCGACGCCGGCGGCGCCGTCGTGGGTCTCGGCGCTCGCCACGACGTGGTACCGGGGCCGGCCGAACGTGGCGATGCACGCCGGGAAGTCGTGCTCGTTCTCCAGCCGCATGTGTTCGATGACGATGGCCACCCGCTCGTCGCTCCCCATGGCGCCGGACCGTAGTCTCGGCGTGACATGAGCGCTCCGCTCCCGCCCGGCCGGCTCGGGTTCCCGTTTCTCGGCGAGACCCTGGCGCTGCTGCGCAACCCGTTCCGGTTCTTGGAGGAGCGCCAGGCGCGCTACGGGGACGTCTTCAAGTCGAGGATCCTGGGCCGCACCACGGTGTTCCTGGCCGGGCGCGCCGGCGCCGAGGCGTTCTACGACGGAGGCGCCATCAGCCGCTCCGACGCCCACCCGTACACGATCACGGACCTGTTTGGCGGGCTGAACTTCGAGATGTACGACGGCCCGCGTCACCTCGCCCTGAAAGAGATCGCCCTCACCGCGTTCGGCCACGACGCCATCGCCGGCTACCTGCCCGCACTGGAGGGGCTCATCCAGGACCGCCTTGCCCGGTGGGCGCGCCAGCTCGAGTTCTCGGCCACTGCGGAGCTGCGCAAGCTCGCCATCGAAGCCATCTGCCTCAACGTCCTGGGGCTGGCGCCGAGCCCCCGCACGGACGCCATCTGCCGTGACTACGCCCGGGTGCTGAAGGGCATCGTGTCGCCCCCGCTGCCCATCCCGGGCACGCCCTACGGGAAGGCCCGCGCCGCGCGCGACCGGCTGCTGGAGACGATCAAGGCGATCGTCGGCGAGCGGCGGGCGGCGCCCGGCGGCGACGGCCTGTCTCGCATGCTGACCGGCCAGTCGCCCGACGGGCGGCGGTTCAGCGACGAGGAAGCGGTGCTCGAGGTCCACCACATGGTGATAGCCGGGTTCATCGTCTACGCCCTCATGGGCGAAGTCCTGCGCCGCCTCGCCGACGACGGCGCGCTGGCGGCCCGGTGCCGGGACGAGGTCGGGGCCCTCGGCGCCGGCGCCCCTCTCACGTTGGACAACCTGCAGCGGCTGGAGACGTCGACACGGGTCGTGCTCGAGGCCAAGCGGGCCGTGCCCATCGTGCCCCTCGCCTTCGGGCGGGCCGATCGCGAGTTCACGTGCGGCGGGTTCCGGGTGCCCTCCGATTGGCGGGTCTACCTCGCGTTGCACCTCTGCAACCTCGACCCGGCGGTGTATCCAGAACCGCGGCGGTTCGACCCTGACCGCTTCGGCAGCGATCGGTCGGAGCACATGGCCCATCCGCTGGCGTTCATCCCCCAAGGCGCCGGCCCGCCGACGGGCCATCAGTGCCTCGGGCTCGACTACTCCACCTACCTCGTGCTCGCCTTCCTCGCGCTGGTGGTGCGGGGGTACGAGTGGGACCTGCCTGCGCAGGACCTCGCCTACCGCTGGAACACCATCCCGCCCGAGCCGCGTGACGGCCTGCGGGTGCGGCTGAGGGCGCGCTGACGGGCGCGCTGGAACAGCCACAGCCCGTCGAGGCCGGGCAGCGAGTGGACCTTGGTGTCCATCCCGGCCGCGGCCGCGGCGCCCTCTTCGTCGCCGAATAGGTGGAGGACGACGAAGTCGGTCTCGTCAAGGGGTCGGACGCCGGTGCCGACGATGGCCCAGGTGCGGTCAAGCGCCACGCGCGTGAGCCGGCGGGCCGCGGCGGCGGCCTCAAGGCGGCGCTGGGCCTCGGCCCGGTAGAACGAGTAGTGCCGTCGCTCGTCCCGCACGATGCGCTGGAGGAGGTCGGCGAGGACCGGATTCGCGGTGGCGGCGATGATGCGCTCGTAGGCGGTGAGCGTCGACAGTTCGTTGACCGCTCCCCACGTCACGTGCACGGCGGGAAAGTCGCGGAACGCGGCCCCGCCCAGCAGCATCCCGATGTGGCGGGCGCGCCCCCGGGCGCCGAGGGACTGCCGCACCGCCCGGGCACGCTCGCCCGGCTCGACGGCGACGCCCGCCGTCCGGAGGAAGCGGCCGAGGGCCTCGCCGTGCCACAGCTCCTCGTACACCCAGCAGGCCAGGAACGCGGTCAGCTCAGGGTCCTCGACCGCCCGGGTCGCCAGCAGGTCGCGCAGGAAGACCATGGTGTGCGACTCGATGTCCATCATGTAGGTGAGGCACCGGATCTCGGCCTCGGTGAGGGGGTGGTCGGGGATGCGTTCCCACGCCAGCGCGTTCAGGTCGAGCTGCTTCGATCCTCTGAGGTGGCGGTCGAGGTTGGCCCGGGCGTTGATGCGCCCATTCTCTTCCAACCGCGCGTCGTCCGGTTGATCGGCGCCAGGCCGAACCGGCGGTAGTAGCGGGCGCTCCGCTCGAAATGGTCGTTCTCGACCGTGTACACGAGCAACCGGGTCGTCCCGCCGAGGCGCAGCCAGGCCACGCCGTGGGCGAACAGCCAGCTGCCGATGCCCCGGCCCTGGAGGTCGTCGCGCACCGTGTGGTTGGCCACATCGGCCCACCCGGACAGGCCGAGCTGGCTGCCGCCCCGGGTGAGGTCGTCGTCGACTTCGAGGATGCCGACGATCTCGCCGTCGAGCATGGCGCGGAACTCCGTGCCCCACGGGCCGACCGCCCGCTCAAGTTTCAAGCCGGGGACGGGCGGGTCGCCGGGGGCGGGAACGCCGTCCACCGAGCCCGCGAACTGGACCTCGGTCTGGCCGCCTTCGGCGTCGAAACCGGCCTCCTCGTACAGCCGCCCGACGTGCGGCCATGCGTCCGAGACGCCGTAGGTGGCCCTCGTGGGCAGCAGGCCGTCGGCGTACTGGATGCGCACGTTCCACACGCCGAGCCGGGCCAGGGCGGCGTCGCGCACCGCCCGCCCGGCCTCCAGGTGCTGCGGCCAGCAGACGAGCCAGGCCATGTCGCCCGCGTTCCGGTAGTCCTCGCTCACACGGTCCTCATCGGCGTAGCGCAGGACGTGGGCGGCGGCCACGAGCCGTTCACGCTCGATGCCCACAAACGTGGCCCGGTCGATGACCCACGGGTCGACGATGTACTCGCCGGGCTGGTGTTCGAGCTGGGCCAGCACGGTGGCGACGGGGACCGTCCAGCCCGGCATCACCGCCGCGATGTGAGCGTTGGCCAGCCGGGTGAGCTGGTCGCGGTCGGAACGGACGAACGGGCGTACCTCGGTCACGGGGACCTCCTCGGTCGACGCAGGACCAGAAAGGAAGCCGCTACCCGTGCGGCACGCCGCCCAGCGTAGCTACTTGCGGGAGAGGATGGTGACGCAATTCGGCGCCGCCGGGTCGCCCTCGGGGGTGCGGTGCAGCACCGCCCTCGTGGGCGAGATGCGCACGATGGCCCCCGCCGTGGTCGCCACGCCATCGACGATCAACGAGTACCCGGCGCCCGGCGGCGCCGCCCACACGACGGTCACGTGCGGTCGCACCTCGGCGTTGGCGAGGGTGGTCGAGCCTGCCGAGGTCGTGACCGCCTCGCCGTCCCACGCGACCCGCACCGCCACGACATGGGGCCGCTCCTCGGCGTTGACCGTGACAAGGTAGGCGATCGGCCCGTACTTTGCGATGCGCCCGCGGAGGTCCTCGCTCTGGTTCACCGGTCGGCGGCCAGCGAGCGCAGGGCGCGCATGCTGGGACGGATGAGGTACTCGCCGCCCTTGACCACCGTGAAGACCGGCTGGGGCGTGAGCACGAACGGCGGCGAGCCTTGGATGGTCATCTTGTTGCTGCCCGTCCCGTCGCCGATGAGGAAGTCCTTGTCGGCGCCGACGTGGAGGCCGTCGCCGTCGTCCACCCACAGGCTCTGGATCGTCTCGAACTGACGGGCGATGCTGGCCTGGAAGCAGCGGAAGACGAGGCCCCGCTCCTGTTTGTCGTCCTCGGTGGCGCCCTCGGGCAAGGGAGGCCCGTACGGTCGGCCCCGCCGGATGATCTTGTGGCGGTTGGACAACTTGCCGCCGAACATTCCGTCGTTGTCGCGGGGGTTGGTGCGGCGGATGTGGGCGCCGAGCGGGCACCGCACGCCGTCAGGGTCGTCGGCGAAGCGGAAGTTGTTGACGCGCTCGGGGTTGGCGGCGATCGCCGGGTCGGGGCCGTCGGGGGCCAGCTCCAGCGGTGTGCCGTCCCGCCAGCGGCCGACGATCTTGGCCATCACCTTCTCGGCGCCCCCCGGGTAGGCGCGGCCCGCCTCCTCGGCGTACGACCGGAAGAGGGCCACGTTCATGTGCATCTTGCGGTAGACCTCGAAGGTAGCGTTGCGGTCGAAGGGCGGCGCCGGGGCGGCGGGCCTCCCGCCGTCTTCGTCCTGGTAGCCGAGCACGAACTCGCCGGGGCGGATCGACCGCCAGCCGCCGCCCGGTTCGGGGAGCCCGTCGCCGGGCCGCGGCTTGGGCTCGCAGCCGATGACCGCGGGCCGGGCGATCCCGTCGTTGAAGCCGAAGTGGTCCCGGCCCGTCGGGAGCAGGTCGGCCCGCTGGTCGCGCACCAAGGTCACGGCCCCGCCTGCGCCGGCGATCGTCTCGTGGAGCCACTGGCAGCGAGCGCCGAGCGCCTCGGCCGACTTGGCGTGGATGTCGACCTCGACGTGGACCTGCCCGACGCCGAAGCCCGCGTCCCAGCTCTCGGGCGCGCTGGGACCGCGGTCGCCGAGGTGGTCGCGGCGCGCGGCCATCCCCTGGCGGAACTCCTCGGGGAAGCTGTCGAGGACCGCCTGCTCGACGCCCAGCGCCGCCAGCCCGGCATGCGTGCACGACAGGTTGAGCGTCGTGTCGGGCCGGTCCGACCACGGCTCGGCCGTGGTCACGTGGGGGAGCAGGTCGCCCAGCCACTGCCGAGCGCCCGCCACCTCATGGACGGTCACGAACACGTAGGCGGCGGCGCGATGGGTATACCCGCGCAGCAGGTCGCCCTGGATCTCGGCCAGGTCGAGCTCGATGCTCATCCAAACAGCTCCAGGAAGCGCTCCTGCAACGTGTCCGCGTCCATGCCCTGCGCTTCGGCCGCGAAGGCGGCGACCTGGTCGCGCACGGCCAAGCTCTGCCGCACGTCGCGCACGGTGGCGTTCGGGAACGGCGACAGGTAGTAGTGGTTGTGAACCTGGTTGTGCTCGACGTACCGGCGGAACTCCTCGGGGTCGGCGGCGCCTGGGTAGCCGACGCAGTGGCTCCAGATGGCGTCGGCCTCGGCCGGCATCGACGCGCACATGTCGTGGACCAGCTCGTCCAGGTCGCCGTCGAAGCTGGCGGTGAAGATCAGGAACGCCGAGTTGAGGGGCTCGCGGGTCTGGTTCCCGCCCTGGTAGACGAGCTCGCGCAGGATGTGCAGGCGCGAGCAGTGCACCTGCGTCAGGCGGGCCAAAGGGCTTTCCGGCCCGACCGGCATGAGGTCGAGGTAGCGCGCCAGCTCGTCCTCCTCACCCTCCTTGACGGCGGCGAACGTGGTGAGCCCGTAGGAGTCGCCGCCGCACCGGTTGCCGTCCCAGAAGCGCGCCAGCCATCGCAGCGAACGGGCCACGTCGGATATGGCGAACAGGCCCATCAGATGTCCGTCTGCACGCCGGTGAGGAACCGCTCGTAGGCGGCCTGGAACTGCTCGGGGTTCATGCGGCGGGCGTCGCGCACGACGTCCTTGAGGCGCTTGCGGACCTTCAGGCCGGACATCACCATGCGGACGCTCGCCTCAGGGTAGGCGTGGTAGTAGTGGTTGCCCGGCAGGGCGTTGTCGGCGATCCAGTGCTTGAGCGGTTCGGCCGGGGGCGGGCCAGGGAAGTTGAAGCCCCTGCCCCAGATAGTGCGGATGTCGCGGGGGATGACGTAGGCGAAGGCGTCGATGTACTTCTGCCACGGCGTGTCGAAGTTGCTCTCGAACAGCAGGTATTGGTACTTCAGGTTCTCCGGCCGCTGCGGGGGGCCGTTGTACGGCAGCTTGTCGAACACGCACCAGCGCACGAAGTAGATGAAGCGGAACTGCACGCTGTGGTCCCGGAAGTAGGTGTGGAACCGTGACGTCCAGATGATGGTGCGCAGGAACGTGGCCCAGCCGGGACGGATGGGTGTGAGCATGGTGAGGACGCGGGCGCGCCCCAACTGGTGGCCCGGCACAACGGTGGGGACAGGCGCCGTCTCCGTGCTCAACACGACCACATTTTCGTGCTCAGCACGGCGGGTTCTCCGGGTAGTCGGGCAGCTGGCGGAAGTGGCCTTCGAGGGCGGCCATCACGGCCAGAACGATGTCGTCGCGCCACAGCCGGGCCGCGACCTGCACGCCCACCGGCAGCCCCACCGTCCCCTTCTCGGTCTTGCGGGCGGCGCGCTCGACGATGTCGAGGCTGAAGCGCCGGTCGCTCTCCTCGCCCTCGCGCACCCTCGTGGCGGCGACGACGCCGGCGGGCATGCCCAGGTCGTTGAAGCGGATGCCGTAGCTCGTCGTGTCGAACAGGAGCTTGCTCCCGCCGTGGAACAGCGCGGGCAGGGCGTGGGGCGGGCACAGGATCGCGTCATAGCCGCCCGCGGCGCTGGCGCCGCCCATGTCGCTGTCGAGCATCGCCACGAAGGCGTCGCGCCACCGGTTGCGGTCGGCGGCGAGGCTCCAGTACTCCTTCACCGCCATGCTGCGCGAGGTCATGATCGTCCCCGCCAGGTGGCGCTGGCGGAGGAGCGAGAGCAGACCGGCGAGCGGCGGCTTCAACCGGTTGGGGATCTTCGCGATCTGGCGCGCCATCTTGATGCGGCCGTCGAGGGGATTGCCCTTCAGCTGCGGCGCGGCCCACGCGAACCCGTCCGCCATCATGAACGAGAAGTACACCTTCGCCGCCATTTCCGGCTCGGGCGGGGTGACGTGGTCGACGACGGCGCCGCGGAGCCGCAATGCGGCCGCCGCCTCCTGCGTGGCCCGGCGAAGGGCGGGCGAGGCGGACCAGAACCCGTCGTTGTCGAACATCGCGACGCGCATCCCCTCGATGCGCACCGCGGCGGGATCGGGCCACGGGACGGGTGGGATGCGGGCGTCCACCCGCTCGAGCCCGGGCGCCGCCAGCACCTGCATGGCCAGCGCCAGGTCGGCCACGTGGCGGGCCATCGGGCCGGGGTCCAAGGCGATCTCGTTGAACCCGGGAAAGAACATCTCCGGCGGCGAGTCGAGGTTGGTGAGCCGCCACGAGGTGGGCCGGAACCCGTGAATGCCGCAGAAATGGGCGGGCGTGCGGATGCTGCCGCCGACGTCCGCCGCCAGCCCCAGCGCCGAGCCGCCGGCGGCGATGATGGCCCCCTCGCCTCCGCTGCCGCCGCCGGAGGAACGCTTCACGTTCCACGGGTTCGACGTCCTGCCGTACAGCGGGTTGTCGGCCTCCTGGTAGAAGAGGAACTGGGCCACGTTGGTCTTGCCGAGGACGACGGCGCCCGCGTCGCGCAGCCGTCGCACCAGCGGGCCGTCGGCCGCGGCGATGTGGTTGCGCCGCTTGGGCAGGCCGAACGTCGTGGGCAGCCCCGCCACGTTGAACTGCTCCTTGATCGTGATGGGCACCCCCGCCAGCGGCCCCAGCTTCTCGCCGCGGGCGACGGCCGCGTCGACCAGGGCGGCCTCGGCGCGGGCCTCGTCGAAGCGGCGGCTCACCACCGCGTTGAGGCGGCCGTCGACTGCCTCGATGCGCGCGATGTGGGCCTCGACGACGTCCTTGGCGGAAACCTCGCCCGACGCCACCTTGGCGGCGATGTCGGACGCGCTCATGGCGCCGACCCACTCGTCGTTGCGGCTCCCCGTCCTCATGGGCCTTGTGGAGCGTAGCGCGGGGACCGCTACGCTCCCTCCCAGGAATACTGCTCCGGCGAAGCGGAGGCGCAATGGATGCCGATCCGACCGTAGAGATCACGGGCGGGCCGAGCGCCCCTCACCCGGGCCTCGCCGACCTGCTCTCGTACCCGCTCATGGCCTGCTTGCAGGACCGGCGCACCCGGCGCGTGGCGCGAGGGGTGTCGATCCGCGCCGGCGAGATCAGCCACGAGAGCGCCAACCCGCCCGCGCCGCTGAGCCCCCTGGAGGAGGCGATCCTCGTCGCCGCCACGGGGGTGACCGGCGCGGTCATGCACGACGGCCCCGTCTATCTGCCCAACGGCGACAAGGAGCTCGGCAGCCCGTTCCTCCAAACCACCGGGCGCGGCGCGAGCAGTCCAGACAACGCCCAAGCGACGTCGTTCTTCATGATCAACGACGAGGGCATCTGGCTGCTCAAGCGACCGCGCGGGCGCGACGCGGTCGAGTTCCAGAAGAACTACCCGGCCCGTTGGGAAGACCGTAGCGAAGACGACTGGGTGGCGGCCGCTGCGGCCGTCAAGCAGAAGGTCCACGACGGCCGTATGGCCTTCCCGCGGGACTGGCCCTACTACCTGGGCTGGAACCGTCAGCACTCCAACGCGCCGGGCACGACCATCTTCCTGCCCGTCGTCGACAACACCCGCCAGTACATCAACGCCCTGCTGATCCTGTGTTCGGAGCCCAAGGGCCTCGCCCCGCTGTTCATCGACGACTACAAGCGGTTCACGCCCAAGACGCTGATGGACTGGGTGGGATGGGCGGCCATGACGGTGGGGCTGGCGCCCAACATCCCGTACCAACCGATCGGCGGCGTCAAGCGGGTGCGGGAGGGGTACTTCAGCAAGGACAACCCGGTCACCCTCAACGCCGTCGGCTCGGCCCGCACCGACCACGAAGCGTTCCTCCATATGCAGAACCTGCTGCTCCTGGCCGAGGGGATGCGCCTCGGCGGCTGGATCCACTCCGGCATCCTGCCGCCCCACATCTGGAAGCGCGACCAGGCCAAGGGGCTGCTCGGCCTCGGGTTCCGGGAAGACGGGCCCAAAAAGCGCGGCCGCTTCACCCGCTGGCCACCGGCGCCCGCGTCGCAGCCGAACATCGTCGGCATCGACGGCGTGCTGGAAGGGCTGTGCCCGCCGTACGTCACCGACATGGACGCGGCGGTGGACCAGGTACTCGAGGAGAAATACGGCCCGCATGGGGCCTACGGCGACAAGGAGACCTTCGCCCGCGCCTACAAAGACCAGGCCGTGGCCGACGCCTACCTCAAGCAGGAGGGCCACCACCCCCGCCAGGCCATCGAGTACACCAAGGAGATCTGCCGCTACCTCTACGAGACGTACGGCCGCTTCCCCGCTCACACCGACGCCTTCTACCTGCCCGGGCTGTGGGTGCAGGTCAGCCATCTCGAGCTGGAGTACTACGAGAAGTACGCCAACCCCAACCACTTCCGCCGCCAGGCCGAGCGGCCGGGAATCTGGGGGTCCTGACCTGAAGTCGGCCCGTGAGCTGCTGTGGCTCGCGTGCAAGGAGAAGGCGTGCTGCCACGTCAAGGTCCTCGTCACCGGCCAGGACGTGTGCCGGATCAGCGAAGTCCTGTGCGCCAAGCCTTGGGACTTCACCGTCGCCGTCCCCGCCGAGGAGGGCGCGGCCGACGCGTTCTTCCTCGCGCTCGATGGCCCGGCCTACCAGATGGCGTTGGCGAAGCGGGGGAGGAAGACCGCGCCCAAGGGCCCGTGCACGTTCCTCTGGAAGCTGAACGACGGGCACGCGCAGTGCGGGCTCGGCGATCTGCGCCCCGGCGTGTGCCGGGCGTACCCGGCGCTGCTCGTCAACGGCACCCTCTGCGCCGACAGCTCCGCCTGCACCTGCCGGCGCTGGTCGGTGCTGGACTTCGACGGCGAAACCGAGCGGGCTGTCCTGGCGGACGTGGCGCAGGAGGACGCGGCCTACACCGCCGTCGTGTCCCGTTGGAACCAGGCCTTGGACAGTGAGCGGACCTACCGCGACTTCTGTGACTTCCTGCTGGCGGCCTACGGGGTGTCGTCGTCGTGAGCAACCCGTGCGGGACGTGTTCGAGGCGCTGCTGCCACGAGTACATCGTCCCCATGTCCGGGTTCGACGTATTTCGCATCGCCCAGGGCTTGCGCCTCGCCCCTGAGCAGTTCGTCCTCGCCATCGCCGTCGACGAGCCGACCGCCTACAGCTTCCAGGTGGCCGGCACCCAGCAAACCTACGAGCTCGCCTTGGACAAGGTGAACCCCCGGCTCAAAGAGGACCAGCCGTGCGTCTTCTGGCTCCCGGTGGGCAGCCGGGCCGGGCGGTGCGGGATCTACCCGTACCGCCCCTTCGCCTGCCGCGTGTACCCGGCCGTGCCCGACGAGCATGATGTGATGGTGCGGCGCGACGACGTGATCTGCCCCGCCGGGGCGTGGCTCGACGGCACGCTCACGGCGCCCATCTGGAAGCGCGAGTACCGGCGCATGCAGGTCGAGTCCGATATCTACCAACTCGTCGTCATGCGCTGGAACTACCACTTCGACCGCACGCCCGACCCGGGCCAGCTGGGCTTGCCGACCTATCTCGCCTACGTGGTGGCGCTGTACGGCCGCCTCTATCCCGTGCTCACGTCGCTGAACGAGGCCGAGTGGGACGCGCTCTCCGGGCCGTGGACGGACTACCTGGCGGACGGCGAGAGCCCGTTGCTGGGCGACGTCCCCCCACCGCTCACCCCGTGGAACGACTTCTTCTGGAGCCTCTACAACACGACCGCGGCGGCGTTCGAAGACGGATTCGGCTTCGGCTGACCTTCGCCCGTGACTGATCTGCCCGTCGAGGAGTGCATCGGCGCGCTCCGGGAGGCGATGGCGCCCGCGGGCGGGCGGGCGATCCTGCAGGCGCCGCCGGGCGCGGGGAAGACCACGGTCGCGCCGTTGCGGTTGCTCGGCGACCTCGAGCGCATCCTCGTGCTCGAGCCACGGCGGCTGGCCACGCGCGCCGCCGCGGCGCGGATGGCGTTCCTCCTCGGCGAAACGGTCGGCGAAACGATCGGCTACACCACTCGCGACGAGCGCCACGTGAGCGGGCGCACCCGTATCGAGGTCGTGACCGAGGGCGTGCTGACCCGGCGCCTGCAGCACGACCGGACGTTGCCGGGCGTCGGCCTGGTGGTCTTCGACGAGGTCCACGAGCGGAACCTGCACACCGACGTGGCCATGGCGTTCACCTTGGACGTGATCGCGTCGGGGGGGCGGCCCGACCTTCGGCTGCTCGCCATGTCCGCGACCTTGGACACCGAGCGGCTGGCGGCCATGTGGGGCGAGCCCACCGTCATCCGCAGCGAAGGGCGCCAGCACCCGGTCGACGTCCGCTGGGCCCCGCCCCCACCCAAGCAGCGGCTGGCCGAGGCGACCGCGGCCGCGGTGTCGCGCGCCCTGCGGGAGCAGGACGGCGACGTCCTGGTGTTCCTGCCCGGCGCCGGCGACATCCGCCGTGTCGAGGGGATGTTGGGCGGGCTCGCGCCCGGGGTCGACGTGCGGCCCTTGTTCGGGGCTTTGTCACTGGCCGAGCAGGATCTCGCCCTGGCGGCCTCGCCCCCCGGGCGCCGGCGCGTGGTGTTGTCGACCGACATCGCGGAGACCAGCTTGACGGTGGACGGCGTCACCACTGTCGTGGACTCGGGGCAGGTGCGCGTTCCCCGCTACGACGCCCGGACCGGCCTCACCAAGCTCCAGACCGTGGTCACCTCCCGGGCGTCGGCCGATCAACGCGCGGGCCGGGCCGGGCGGACCGGGCCCGGGGTCGCCTACCGGATGTGGTCGAAGTTCGAGCACGCCGCCCGGCGGCCGTTCCCCGACCCGGAGATCCTGTCGGTGGACCTGGCCAGCGTGTTGCTCGAGGCGGCCGTGTGGGGTCGCGACATCGCCGCCTTGTCGTTCGTCGACGCGCCGCCGGCGCGGGCGTTGGAGGAGGCGGGCGCACTGTTGCGGATGCTCGGCGCCCTGGACGCCGAGGGCCGGCCGACGGTCGAGGGCCTCATGATGGCGGAGCTGCCTCTGCACCCACGGCTGGCCCGCATGGTCACGGGGGGCGGCGGCGCCACCGCGTGCATGCTGGCTGCGCTGCTGGAGGACCGAGACGTGCTGCGGGGCCGGCCCGACGAGCTCCCGGTCGACGTGGTCGAGCGGCTGCGTCTCATCGCGGACCGCGGCGCGTCCCACCCGGCCGTCGACGGCGCGGCGGTGGCAGGCGCCCGGCGGCGAGCGGAGCTGCTCGCCCGTCGCAGCGGGATCGATCTGGACGACGCGCACGAGCCCGGCCCGGTGCTGGCCCTCGCCTACCCGGACCGGGTGGCGCAGGCGCGAGGCGCCGCCCGGTTCCGGCTCCGCAACGGGAGCGGCGCGTGGGCGCCGAAGGGCGATCCCATGGCGACCGAGGCGTTCCTGGTGGTGGCCGAGCTGGACGCGGACCGGGGTGGGCGCGACAGCCGGATCCGCATCGCCGCTGCGCTGGCTCCCGCCGACGCGCCCGCGTTCCCCGCGGTCGAGGCTCCGGCGGCGCGGCCCCGTCCCGCCAAGACGGCGGCCGCGGACCACCGCCCCGGCGTGACCCTGGCGCTGGGCAACGGGCGCAAGCTCCACGTGCGGTTCGAGGGCGACCAGCCCGTCGCGTCGGCCCGGGTGCAGGACCTGTTCGGCACGGTCCGCCACCCGACCGTCGACGATGTGCCCGTCCAGCTCCACCTGCTCTCGCCCGCCAACCGGGTCGTGCAGATCACGTCCGACCTGCCCGGGTTCTGGGCCGGCAGCTACGCCTCGGTGCGCAGGGACATGGCCGGCCGCTACCCCAAACACCCGTGGCCCGAGGACCCGGCCGCCGCGCCGCCGCCGTCCGGCCCGCGGCGATGATCCTCGTCGACCTGGACCGGGTCGCGGTGCGACGTCCCGAGCGGGCCCTGTTCGAGGGCCTGTCGCTGACCCTGGAGACGGGCGACCGCCTCGGCGTCGTGGGTCGCAACGGCACGGGCAAGTCGACCCTGCTGCATGTGCTCGCGGACGTGCGCCAGCCCGAGGCGGGCGTGGTGCGGCGCGGGCGCGGCGTGCGGGTGGGGTTCCTCGACCAGCGCCCGTCGCTGCCGGCCGGGACGGTGCGGGCCGCGGTGGGAGATCACTGGGAGGCGGCTGCGTTGCTGGATCGGCTGGGGATGGGATCGTTGGCCGACGCCGATGTCGCCGCCCTGTCGGGCGGCCAGGCCAAGCGGGTGGCGCTAGCGCGGGCGCTCGTCGAGGAGGTCGACCTGCTCGTGCTCGACGAGCCCACCAACCACCTCGACCTCGACGCCATCCGCTGGCTGGAGGAACGGCTGGCCCGGTTCAAGGGCGGGCTCGTGCTCGTGACCCACGACCGCCACGTGCTCGACCGGGTGACGACACGGGTGCTGGAGCTCGACCGGGGCCGCGGGTACGTCCACAACGGGGGTTACCAGCTGTACCTGGCGGCGCGCTCGGAGCGGGCCGAGCGGGAGGCGTCGGCCGAGGCGGTGCGGCGCAACCTGGCGCGCGCCGAGCTGGCCTGGCTGCGGCGGGGGGCGCCGGCGCGGACCCGCAAACCGAAGGCGCGCATCGCCTCGGCCACCGCCATCGTCGAGGGCCGGGCGCCGGCGCCGGAACGACCAGGACCGCTCGACCTCAGCCTGGCGGCCACCCCGCGGCTGGGTGACAAGGTCGTCCGGCTGGAACGCGTCGGCCACCGCTACGGCGAGGGCCCGTGGCTCTTCCAGGATGTCGAGTTGGACCTGGAAGGGGGCGGCCGGGTCGGGATCGTGGGGCCGAACGGGTCGGGGAAGTCGACGCTGCTCGACGTGCTGGCGGGCCGTCTGGCGCCCGCGGTCGGGATCGTCGAGGTTGGGCCCACGGTGCGCCTCGGCTACTACGACCAGACGGGGCGCTCGCTCGATCCCGCACTGCGGGTCCGCGACGCGGTCGCCGGCGCGGCGGGCAAGCCGAGCTGGGAGCAGGTGCGGCTCATGGAGCGGTTCTGGTTCGACGACGACGCCCAGTGGGCGCCCATCGGCACGCTCTCGGGCGGCGAGCAACGGCGGCTGCAGCTGTTGCTCGTGCTGGCCGAGCACCCGAACGTGCTCCTGCTCGACGAGCCGACCAATGACTTGGACCTCGACACGCTGCGCGCCCTGGAGGATTACCTCGAGACGTGGCCCGGGTCGCTCGTGGTCGTCAGCCACGACCGGGCGCACCTCGAGCGGACGGTCGAAGACACGGTGCGGTTGGGCGCCGCTCCCGCGGCCGCCGCCCCCGCGGCCGCCGCCCCCGCGCCACGCGCGCC
>JAHFUQ010000079.1 GCA_023265045.1 Acidimicrobiia bacterium | reverse complement strand
CGATGCGCACCACGGCGATGCGGTAATCGCCGACGTCGAACCGCTGGGCGGTTCCCGGCTTGACGTCGTCGACCCGGCCGATGCGTCGCCGGTGGGTGTGCGACATCACTGCCGTCGGGAGAGACGTTCCGCCACGCTCGCTTTGATCGACCCCACCAGCTTGGGCGTCGGCAACTTGTCGAGCACGTCGGCGAAGAACCCGAGCACGATGAGGCGTTCTGCCGCTGCGGGCGGGACGCCCCGGCTCTCCAGGTAGTACCGCTGCTCCTCGTCGATGGGTCCGACGGCCGACGCGTGGCTGCACTTCACGTCGTTTGTCTCGATCTCCAGGTTGGGCACGGACTCGGCCGACGCGCCTTCCGACAGCACCAGGTTGCGGTTGGTCTGGAAGGCGTTCGTGCCGGGCGCCTCCTTGCGGACCCGGATCAGTCCCGAGTACACGGAGCGGCCGTGGTCCTGCACCGCGCCCTTGAACAGCAGGTCGCTGGTGGACGAGGGCGCGGCGTGATCCTGCAGGGTGCGGAAGTCGTGCATGCGGTCGCCGTCGGCGAAGTACACCGCGTTCAGGTAGCTGCTGCCGCCCTTGCCGGTGATGGTCGAGTCGGTGCGCACGCGGGCGTAGTCGCCGCCCAGCGCCACCACCGCCGAGTTGAGGGTGGCGTCGCGGCCCACGCGGCTCGCCTGGTAGCCGATCTGCCAGACGCGCGGACCGAGGTCCTGCACGTTCAGGTAGCGGACGCGTGCCGCGTCGCCGAGCTCGAGCTCGACGACAGAGTCGACGAGCAGGCCGACGTCGGCCGACGCTTGGTGCTCCACGACGGTCAGCCCGCTGTCGGGCCCCGCCTGCACGACGGTGCGCGTGAAGGCCGCCACGCCGTCGCCGTCGAGCCAGTGCAGGACGAGGACGGGCTTGTCGACGGCGAGGCCGGCGGGCACCCGGACCGTCGCCGCGCCGGGCAGGAAGGCGGTGTTCAGCTCGGTGAACGCGTCGGTGGACGATTGGGCCACGGCGCCGAGCAGGTCGTCGCCGTCGGGCAGGTCGGCGATCGACCCGACCGACAGTCCGCGGCTCGCCCATTCCGGGTTCACCTCGACGTGGCTCACTTCGCCGTTGCGCACGACGATCAGGCCGGCGAGCGGGCCCGCCGCCTCGACCACGTCCTCCAGCCCGGCGGGGATGCCGACCCCGGCGTCGACGTCGGGCGCCGGCGGCGCGAACGCGTCCAGGTCGAGCTGGGAGATGCGGCTGTAGCGCCAGATCTCCTCGGCCTCGGTCGGCAGGGACAGTGTCGCGAACCGCTCCGCGGCCGCGGAGCGCCGCGCTCGGAGCCAATCCGGCCCGGGTAGGGCCGATGCCGCGTCAGGGGTGAAGATGGGCCCTCCCAGGGCGAAAAAGGGCCGCACCCGCGGCCCCGGAGGACAGTTTACCCGTGCCCGAGCAGCCCCTCGGCGGCCTCCTGCGCGGCCTGCGCTCGTACCCGCCGCCGCGGCTCATCCGCCGTCCTCCCGGGTCAGTTACCTCGCCCGCGGGCCGGGCACGATTTCCTGGGTCTCGTCGGCCGCGGCGCGGCCGTTGCCGGCCGGCTCGGCGGAGGCGATCGGGCGCGGCGCCGCCTTGCGGCGCACGACCCGGCCCGCGGCCTGGTCGACGAGCGCGCCCACCTCCGCCCCGTCGATGGTCTCCTTCTCCAGCAGGTTGCG
This sequence comes from Acidimicrobiia bacterium, assembly GCA_023265045.1. Classification (GTDB taxonomy): domain Bacteria; phylum Actinomycetota; class Acidimicrobiia; order Acidimicrobiales; family AC-14; genus JAHFUQ01. Next base: position 15,694 of record JAHFUQ010000079.1, on the reverse strand, counting down.
AGCGACGAGGTCGAGGCCGCCGCGGTGCTCGCGCAGTGTGGCCCGGGCCCGGTCCTCCTGCTCGCGCAGGATGCGCTCGACCTCTTCGTCGATGACCCGGGCCGTCTCGTCCGAGTAGTCCCGCGAGTGCATGAGGTCGTCGCCGAGGAAGACCATGCCCTGCGACCCCCACGCCATGGGCCCGACCCGGTCGCTCATGCCCCACTCCCGCACCATCTTGCGGGCCAGCTCGGTGCAGCCGACGAGGTCGTTGTTGGCGCCGGTGGAGATGTTGCCGAACACCAGCTCCTCGGCGATGCGCCCACCCAGGCGCACGACCAGCGAGTCCTCGATGTAGGGCCGGGGGTAGATGTGGCGTTCCTCGAGGGGCAGCTGCTGGGTGACGCCCAGGGCCATGCCCGTGGGGAGGATGGTGACCTTGTGCACGGGGTCGGCGTGCTCCAGCACGTAGGCCAGCACGGCGTGGCCCCCCTCGTGGTAGGCCACCATGACCTTTTCCTCTTCCGACAGGACCATCGACTCGCGCCGCTGGCCCATCAACACCCGGTCCCGCGCGGACTCGAAGTCCTCCATGTGGATCTCCTGGGCGCCGCGGCGCACCGCGAACAGGGCCGCCTCGTTGACCAGGTTGGCCAGGTCCGCCCCGCTCATGCCCGGAGTGCCGCGGGCGATCGTGCTGAGGTCGACGTCGGGGGCCAGCTTCTTGTCCTTGCAGTGGACCTGCAGGATCGGCAGCCGGTCCTCCAGGTCGGGGAGCGGGACGACGATCTGGCGATCGAAGCGCCCCGGTCGCAGCAGGGCCGGGTCGAGGATGTCGGGCCGGTTGGTGGCCGCCATCATCACGATGCCTTCGGTGGTCTCAAAGCCGTCCATCTCCGAGAGCATCTGGTTGAGGGTCTGCTCCCGCTCGTCGTGGCCGCCGCCCAGCCCGGCCCCGCGCTTGCGGCCGATGGAGTCGATCTCGTCCACGAAGATGATGCAGGGGGCCTGCTTGCGGGCGGTCTGGAACAGGTCGCGCACCCGGGCCGCGCCCACGCCGACGAACATCTCCATGAAGTCCGAGCCGGTGATGGACATGAAAGGCACGCCCGCTTCTCCCGCCACGGCGCGCGCAATGAGGGTCTTGCCCGTCCCTGGCGGTCCGACCAGGAGCACGCCCTTGGGGATGCGGGCCCCGATCTCCGTGAACTTGCCCGGCGACTTCAGGAAATCGACGACCTCCTTGATCTCCTGCTTCACGCCCGCGTAACCGGCGACATCGTTGAACGTCGTCTTCGGTTTCTCGGTGTTGTACACCTTGGCCTTCGACCGGCCAATGGACATGATCCCGGCCATCTGGCCTTGGGCGCGCCGGCCCATCCACCACCAGAACGCGATCAGGATGGCGATGGGCAGCACCCACACGATGATCGAACCCAGCAGGTTGGAGCTGGGGGAGCGGAACTTGACGTCGACGCCCTTCTCGCGGAACAGGGCCAGGTCGTCGTCGGGGATCTGGGTGGGGCCCGTGGTGGTGAACTTCTTGCCGTCCTTCGTCTCGCCGCTGATGCGCGACGAGTCGTTCGCGACGTCGATCTTCTTGACCTCTCCGTTGGTGACCTTGTTGCGGAACTCGCTGTAGTTGAGGTCTTGGGACGACGACTTGCTGAGCAGGGGCGAGAGGAGCACGACGAGGACGGCGACGGTGACGAGGCCCCAGACGATGGGGCGTGGCCACCCGGAACCGCTCCCCGGCAGCGAGGGGGTTCCGGGACGGTCCTTCCGCGTTCCCCGCGGCGCAGGCGGGGCTGGGCGATTCATGGCCCCAATATCGTAGGCGGAGGTTGCCTGCTTATTGGTCCCATCCCCCGCGAACGGTTTGCGCTTGGGTAGCTTTGACGCCGATGGAGCGCGCCCGATTGTGCACCCGTCCCGGTTGTGCACAGCCGGCGACTTCCCAACTGGCGTTTCAGTACGCCGCCCGCGAGCTCTGGCTCGAGGATCTCGGCGAGCGTGCGCCCCACCTGATCGACCTGTGCACGATGCACGCCGATCGCCTGCAGCCCCCCCGAGGGTGGTACGGAGAAGACCGGCGGCGGGCCGGTCCCTCGGCGCCGTCGGCGCTGGCCGCGTCCTGAGCAAGGAGAGGATCGCCAGGCCCGGCTGGGGCCTGGGCGACGCCATCGCGGGCGTCGTGGCCGGCCTGGTCCTGTCGAGCGTGGTCGCCAGCGCCTGGCTGAGCGCCCACCCAGGCGCCAAAGACGTGAGCCCGGGGGGCGAGGCGCTCAGCCAGCTTGCGCTCTGGGTCGGCCTGTTCGGCGCGGTCCTCTTCGCCAGCCGCCGGAAGGGCGCGGGATCCCTCGCCGCGGACTTCGGTTTCGCGGCGCGCCCCCTCGACGTGCCGATCGGGGTCGCTACCGGCGTGCTCGCCCAGGTCGCCCTGCTCCCGGGGATCGCGTTGCTGATGCGGCCGCTCGTCGGCGACCCCGACGTGTCCGGTCCGACCAAGAAGCTGGTGGAGTCCGCCCACGGCGTGGGGACTGTCGTGCTGGTGCTGTTCGTGGCCGTCGGGGCGCCCCTGGTGGAGGAGCTGTTCTTCCGGGGGCTGATCATGCGTTCCCTCGACCGGCGCTTCGGCCCCGTAGGGGCGGTGATCGTGTCGTCGATCCTGTTCGGGCTGGCCCACTACCTGGACCTTCCCGCTGCCGGCCTGGCCCTGGTCATGGTCAGCCTGGCCGCCTTCGGGGCGGCGCTGGCGACCCTCGCCTTGCGCACCGGCCGCCTCGGGGCGTCGGTCGTCGCCCACGCCACCTTCAACGCCTGGACGGTTTTCTTCCTCCTGAAGTGAGAAGCCCCTCAAGTTTGGGGCGGGGCGTGCCGATGCTTTCTCTGCCTGTAGGAGGGCTTCAGAAAAGGAAGGGAGGGGCCATGAGGTGTCCCCACTGCCATGCCGCGGTCCTGGTCGAGATCGGTGTCACTCTCGCCAACGGTCAGTTCACGATGCACTCGTGCCCGTCGTGCGAGGCCCGCTGGTGGGACCTCAACGGCGAGGCCGTCGAGCTGGCCCGGGTCCTCACGACCGTAAAGGCCGCCTGATCAAGTTTCGCCAGTTGTAAGCCCCACCGATCTGTCAGGGGTCGGCGGGGATGACAACATGGAAGGATGCGCCAGCTTCGGGCCCGGCTCAGCCGCATGTCGCCGGAGGAGCTCATCACCCTCGGGATCGTCACCGCCGCGGTCCTGTTCGTGTTCAGCCGCCTGCACCCCGAGCTGATCTTCGCCAACACCACCCCGGCGGGGGGCGACATGGGCGCCCACGTCTGGGGCCCCGCCTACATGCGGGACCACCTGCTCCCGCACTTCCGTCTGTTCGGCTGGGCCCCGTCCTGGTACGCCGGCTTCCCGGCCTTCCAGTTCTACTTCCCCTTGCCGTCCCTGCTGATCGTCATCTTCGACGTGATCCTGCCCTACGGGATCGCGTTCAAGCTGGTCACGATCCTCGGCCTGGTCGGGCTCCCGGTCTGCGCGTGGGCCTTCGGCCGCCTGTCGGGCATGCGCTTCCCGGGGCCGCCGATCCTGGCCTGCGCGGCCGTGCTGTTCCTGTTCGACCGGGGGTTCACGATCTACGGCGGCAACATCGCCTCGACCCTCGCCGGTGAGTTTTCGTTCGCGATAAGCCTCTGTCTCTCGCTGCTGTTCCTCGGCGTCGTGGCCCGGGGGCTCGACACCGGCAAGCACCGGGCCGTCGCCGCGGTCCTGCTGGCGGCGACCGGCCTCTGCCACCTGCTGCCGACGATCTTCGCCGTTATCGGCGCGTGCGTGATGCTGCTGCTGCGCCCCGGCAAGACCCGGGCCAAGTTCCTGGCCGGGATCCTCGGCATCGGCGGGTGCCTGGCCGCGTTCTGGTCGTTTCCGTTCTTCGTGCGGCTGCCCTACGTCAACAACATGGGCTGGGAGAAGATCCGCGAGTACAGCAAGAACCTGTTCCCCCACAACCTGCGCTGGCTCGTGGTGCTGGCCGCCGCGGGCGCGATCGTCTCGATCGCCTTCCGCCGCCGCTCCGGCCTGTTCTTCCTGGGCATGGCCGCCATCACCGCGGCGATATTCGTCGGCGCCCCCGAGGGCCGCCTGTGGAACGCCCGGGCGCTGCCGTTCTGGTACCTCTGCCTGTACTTCCTGGCCGCCGTCGCGGTCGCGGAGGCGGGCGTCGCCATCGCCCAGCTGTTCGCCGCCGACCCCAAGTACCCGTCGGCCCGGCTGCTCCGCGCCACGCCCCTCGTGACGGCCTTCGCGGCCTGGCTGTTCGTGGGCATCCCCCTCGGCGTCGTCCCCAAGTGGATCCCTGCGCCCACCACGACCGACCACTCGTTCGTGTCGGACTGGGCCAAGTGGAACTACTCCGGCTACGAGCGCAAGGACGCATATCCGGAGTACTCGGCCGTGATCAAGACCATGTCCGAGGTCGGCAAGGCCCACGGCTGCGGCCGGGCCCACTGGGAGTACGAATCGGCGCTGGACAAGTTCGGCACGCCCATGGCGCTCATGCTCCTGCCGTACTGGACCGACGGCTGCATCGACTCGATGGAAGGGCTGTACTTCGAGTCGTCGGCCACGACGCCGTACCACTTCCTCACCGCCGGCGAGCTCTCAAAGGCGCCGTCCAACCCCCAGCGCGACCTGCCCTACAAGCCCCTCGACATCAACGCCGGGATCACGCAGCTCCAGCTGCTCGGGACCCGGTACTACATGGCGTTCTCCGCCGACGCCATCGCCCAGGCCCAGCAGAACCCCGACCTCACCCAGGTGGCGACGACAGGACGCTGGCGGGTCTACGAGATCGCCGGCTCCGAGCTGGTGACGCCGCTCTCGTTCGAACCGGCCGTGGTCAAGGGCGTGGACAACCGCGGCGAGCGGCCGTGGCTCGACATGGCCGTGAACTGGTTCATGGACCCGAACGCCCAGGACGTGTTCCTCGCCGCCAGCGGCCCCAAGGAATGGCAACGCGTCGACCTCCACAAGGTCCCCACCAGTGTCAAGACGATCGGGAACGGTGTCGCAGTGGACACACCGAAGAAGACCCCCGTCCCGACCGCGACGGGCGTCCGCAACATCAAGTCCGGCGACGACTCGATCTCCTTCGACGTCGACCGGCCCGGCTCGCCCGTGCTGGTCAAGCTCTCGTACTACCCGAACTGGAAGGTCTCGGGCGGCAAGGGCCCGTACCGGGTCGCGCCCAACCTGATGGTCGTGGTGCCCACGTCGACCCACGTGAGCATGCACTACGGGTACACGCCCCCCGACATCCTTGGTTGGCTCATCACCCTCGCCGGTGTCGGCGCCGTCGTGATGTTCGTGCGCCGCGGCCCCGTCGACCTCGACCCCGAGCCCGATGAAACCGACGCTCCCGCCTCCGAGAAGCAGCGGCGCGAGCCCGTGCCTGCCGGCGCCGGGCCCATCAAGCCCGAGCCGGTGTCGGCTCGCGACCGCGGCACGTAGGCCCGCGTCGCCCCCCATCCGTTCGTGGACCTGACGATCCGCGGGACTGATCCCGTTTCCGACGACGACCCGGCGTGGACCGCCCCGCCGCGGTCAGTCGCGGCCCCCGCGCCGTCGGCGCTTAGCGCCGGCTGGCGTGCCGCGGTCGTCGTCGTCCTGGCGCTGGGCGTCCTCCTGCGCTTCGCCACCTGGTCGCACCTGTGGCTCGACGAGGCGCTGACGGTCAACATCGCCCGCCTCCCGCTGGGCCAGATCACCGAGGCCCTCCGCCACGACGGAGCCCCGCCGCTGTACTACGTCCTCCTGCACGCCTGGACGGCGGTGTTCGGCACGAGCACCTTCGCCGTCCGCGCCCTCCCGGGCCTGTTCGGCGTGGCCGCCCTTCCCCTCATGTGGTTCGCGGCCCGCCGCGTGGGAGGACCCCGGGTGGCCTGGGCCGCGACGGCCTTGCTCGCCACCGGCCCCTTCGCCCTCCGCTACGCCACCGAGGCCCGCATGTACTCGCTGGTCACGGTGTTCGTGCTGGTCGGGTTCCTGGCCGTCATGGCCTTGCGGGACGGGGGCGGCGCCAAGCCCGCGGTGGTCCTCGCCGTCACCACGGGCCTGTTGCTGCTGACCCACTACTGGAGCTTCTACCTGCTGGTCGTGACCGTCGTCGGGCTGTTGGTGGCTGCTCGCCGCGGCCAACCCGGCGCCCGGCTGAGCCTCGTCGCCGTGGGCGCCGGGTGCCTGCTGTTCCTGCCCTGGGCGCCCGTCTTCCTCGACCAGCTGAAGCACACCGGCACGCCGTGGGGCCATCCCGGCACCTTGCGCTCGCTGTTCGACACCGTGTTCGACTTCGCCGGCGGGTACTGGGACGCCGGCATCCCGCTGGGCCTTATGTTCTTCGGCCTCGCCGGCCTCGCCCTGTTCGGCGCCGCCGTCGACCGCAACCGGGTGATGTTCGACTGGCGGGCCCGCGCCCCGGGGGGGTGGGTGGCGCTGGTCGCGTTCGGCACCCTCGCGGTCGCCATCGTGGCCGGCCAGCTGGGACGCTCCGCCTTCGCCGTGCGCTACGCGGCGGTGCTCTACCCCGTGTTCGTGATCCTCGTCGCCCTGGGCACCCAGCCCCTCGCGGAGCAACGGGTCTTCAACGGGGTCCTCGCCGTCGCCTGCGTGCTCGGCCTGTGGGCCAACGTGCCCAACGTGGTGGGGGAGCGCACCAGCGCCGCCCGCGTCGCCTCGGTCCTCAACGCCAAGGCCAGCCCCGGCGACGTGGTCGCCTACTGCCCCGACCAGGTGGGACCGTCGGTCAACCGCGAGCTGCGTGCCCCCGGCCTGGTCGAGCTGACGTTCCCCCGCGGCAATGCCCCTCAGTTCGTCGACTGGCGCGACTACGCGGCCGTGAACAAGGCGGGCCGGCCGGCCGACTTCGCCCAGCTCCTGCTCGACCGGGCCGGACCGGCGCACGACGTGTGGTTGGTGTGGAGCCCTGGGTACCGGAGCGTCTCGGGCAAGTGCCAGAACATCATTGACGTCCTCGACAACGCCCGCCCCGACAACCGGCGCGTCGTCAAGGTATCCACCCAGTACTTCGAGCGGCCCGGATTGGTCCGGTTCCGCGCCAACCAGGCAGTGTGAGACAAGTGAACGATCTGGACGTCGTCATCATCGGGGCCGGCCCCGCGGGCCTCACTGCCGCCTACCAGCTGGGGAAGGCCGGCGCGGCTGCGGTGGTGCTCGAGGCCGACTCCGTGGTCGGCGGCATCAGCCGCACGGTGCAGCGCGACGGTTGGCGCTTCGACATCGGCGGCCACCGCTTCTTCACCAAGGTCCAGGCGGTGGAGGACCTGTGGCACGAGATCCTGCCCGACGAAGACTTCTTGATGCGGCCCCGGATGAGCCGGATCTACTACAACGGCAAGTTCTTCGACTACCCGCTCAAGCCCATGAACGCCCTCAAGGGGCTCGGGATGGTCGAGGCCGTCAAGTGCGTCGCCTCCTACGGGTGGGCGCGCATCCGGCCGCCGAAGGACCAGGAGTGGTTCGAGGGCTGGACGTCGGCCCGCTTCGGCCGCCGCCTCTACCGCATCTTCTTCAAGACCTACACCGAGAAGCTCTGGGGCGTCCCGGCCACCGAGATCAAGGCGGACTGGGCCGCGCAGCGCATCAAGAACCTGTCGCTGGCCAGCGCCATCCTCAACGCGGTGATGCCCAAGAAGAACCAGAAGGAGATCACCAGCCTCATCGAGGAGTTCCAGTACCCCAAGCACGGCCCCGGGATGATGTGGGAACGGTGCCGGGAGCTGGTGGAAGGCCAGGGCAGCAAGGTCGTCATGGAGTCGGCGGTCACCAAGATCCACCATGACGGCGGCCGGGCGGTGGCGGTGACGGCCGAGCACGAGGGCCAGCCCACCCGCTACGACGCGAGTCACGTGATCTCGTCCATGCCGATCACCGCGTTGCTGAAGGACATGGACCCGCCCCCGCCGCCCGAGGTGCTGGCGGCCGCCAACGGCCTCAAGTACCGGGACTTCCTCACCATCGCCCTCGTCGTGCCGGAGGCGAACGGTTTCCCCGACAACTGGATCTACGTCCACTCGCCCGAAGTGCGGCTCGGGCGGATCCAGAACTTCGGCTCGTGGTCGCCGTTCATGGTCAAAGAAGGCCGGACGTGCCTCGGGCTCGAGTACTTCGTGAACGAGGGCGACGACCTGTGGACGAGCAAGGACGAGGACCTGGTGGCCCTGGGCACGCGCGAACTCGCCGCTCTCGGCCTCGTCGACCCGGCCAAGGTCGAGGCCGGCTACGTCGTGCGGATGCCGAAGGCGTACCCGATGTACGACGGAACCTACAAGGCCAACGTCGGCGTGCTGCGGAAGTGGCTCGACGACAACGCCCCCAACGTGTTCCCGGTGGGGCGCAACGGGATGCACAAGTACAACAACCAGGACCACTCGATGTACACGGCCATGCTGTCGGTCGAGAACATCCTCGGCCACGACCCGCCCCACGACATCTGGACGGTCAACGTCGAGGCCGCCTACCACGAGGAGAAGAAGCAGCAGTAGGGTTCGGCTCACGATGGCGGACGACGTAGCGGACCTGACCGGCGCCGACGACCCCGGCATCGAGAGCACGCTCGCGCGGTTCCGCGAAGCGGTCTCGGCCGAACCGCTCACCCCCGAAGAGCGCCGGACGATCATCACCCAGGCGCTGGCCCTGCTCGACCAGGCCTACGTCCACCTGCCCCTCAAGCGGGCCATGCACGCCATCGACCCGATCCAGCGCCTGCGGCTGCTGCGTTACCGCTACGAGCGGATGTCCGACCGGCGTTTCCACGACGAGATGATCTCGGTGTTCATGTCGCTGCGCGACCTGCACACCAACTACATCCTCCCCGACCCCTACCGCACCAGGACCGCCTTCCTCCCGTTCCTCGTGGAGGAGTACTACGACGGGGACACTCCCGCCTACGTGGTGACGAAGCTGCTGGCGGGCTTCAAGCACCGCCACTTCAAGGCCGGGGTGACCGTCCACCACTGGAACGGGATCGCCTTCGAGCGGGCTGTCGACATCAACGCCGACGAGCAAGCGGGCAGCAACGAGGCCGCCCGGCACGCCCAGGGCCTCGACGCCATGACCATCCGGCCCCTCTCCATGTCGCTCCCGCCCGACGAGGACTGGGTCGTGATCGGCTACCGCACGCCCTACGGCGAGGAGCACCAGACCCGCTTCGACTGGCAGATCTTCCAGCCCAAGGCCGCCCCCCAAGGGGTGAACCCCGACGACGCGGGCGACGCCGCGGCTCGAGCCCTGGGCGTCAACGCCAAGGGCGAGGCCGTGCGGCGGGCAAAGAAGGCCCTGTTCGCCCGCGCCGCCATGGAGGCCGAAGCGCGGGCGGTGTCGTCGCCGACCGCCGCGGACACCACCACCTCGTTGCCCGACGTGCTGTCCTTCCGCACCGTCGCCACGCCCTCGGGCACGTTCGGCTACGTCCGCATCTGGACCTTCGACGTCGACCCGGACACGTTCGTCACCGAGTTCGTCCGCATCCTCGGCCTGCTGCCCCTGAACGGCCTCATCGTCGACGTCCGCAGCAACGGCGGCGGGGTCATCACGGCCGGCGAGAAGCTGCTCCAGGTGTTGACGCCCAAGGCCATCGACCCGTGCCGGCTCAGCTTCATCAACACGCCGTTCACGCTCGCGCTGGCCCAGTTCAACGACTTCTTGCGCGAGTGGGCGCCGTCGATCGCCCAAGCGGTCGAGACGGGCGCTTCCTACTCCTACGGCTTCCCCGCCGAGCCGGCCGCCGAGTACAACCGGCTCGGGCAGCAGTACTGCGGCCCCGTCGTGCTCGTCACCGACGCCCTCTGCTACAGCACGACGGACATCTTTGCGGCCGGCTACCAGGACCACGCCATCGGCCCGATCCTGGGCGTCGCCGGCAACACCGGCGCCGGAGGGGCCAACGTGGTCACCCACAAGCAGCTGCGCCAGCTGGAGGCCGACGACGGGCCCTTCCAGCCGCTCCCCAAAAACGCCAACTTCCGGGTTGCCATCCGGCGCACCACCCGGGTGGGGGAGCGGTCCGGCGTGCCCCTTGAAGACCTCGGCGTGGTGCCCGACCACCTCCACCGCATGACCCGCGAGGACGTGGTCGGAAGCAACGCCGACCTGATCGCCGCCGCGGGCGCGCTCCTCGCCGCCGCCCCCGTTCGCGGCCTGGCGGCGACGGTCACCGCGGGGTCGGTCACCGTCACCACGGCCAGCGTCTCGCGTCTCGACATCACCTTCGACGGGCGGCCGTTCGGCAGCATGGACGTGACCGACGGCGCCCACGGGATCTCCGTCGCCGACGGCGTGGAGGTGATCGACCTCCGGGGCTACGACGAAGGGGAGCTGGTGGCGGCCCGCCGGCTCACCGTTTCCGCGCCCGCTCCCGCCCCTGCGTCTCCCTGAACAGGGCCACCCGGAGACGGGTGAGCGCCAGCACCGTCCGGGGGATGCGCTTGACGATCGAGCTGCGCGACGGGCGCCGTTCCTCCACCGTGACCGGTATGGCGACCACTTTCAGGCCCGCCCGCTCGGCCCGCAGGATCAGCTCGGTGTCGTAGATGTCGGTGCCGTAGCGGCAGGAGGCGGCCAGCTCCTTCAGCGGCGCCCGGCGGACGACCTTGATGCCGTGCGTGTCCGACACCTTGAGCCCGAACCCCACCCGCAGGATGAGCGAGAACACGGCCGTGACCATGCGCCGCTTCCAGGCCCTCGTGTCGACCGCGCCGGCGCCCCTCTTGCTGCCCACGACGACGTCGGGGCCGTCGGGCCGGTCGATCAGCTTCAAGGCGTTGTCGAGGAAATCGAAGTCGTAGTAGTCGACGTCGAAGATGGCGACCAAGTCGCCCTTGGCCTCGCGGAAGCCCGTCTTCAGGGCCTTGCCGTAGTCGGGCTCGGCCATGGAGATGGCGCGGGCCTCGGGCAGCTCGTCCGCCGCCTGCCGGGCGATCGCGGCTGACGCGTCGGTGGAGCCGTTCTCGACGACGACCACTTCGAAGTCAAGGCCGCGGGATCGAAGCGCCTCCACGACGTCGTGGACGGCCGTGCGGAGGTACCCCTCCTCGTTGTGCGCCGGCATCACGACGGTCAGCATCGACCGGCGAGCGTAGGCCACTAGGGTTGGTCCGAATGTCCCTCGACGCCATCTTCAAGGCCTACGACATCCGCGGGGTCGTGCCCGACCAGCTCAACGCCCACTTGGCCCGAGCCATCGGCGCCGCCTTCGCCCGGTTCGCCAACGCGCCCCAGATCCTCATCGCCCGGGACATGCGGCCGTCCGGGGTCGAGCTCTCGCGCGCCTTCGCCGAGGGTGCGACGGGCCAGGGCGTCGACGTGGTCGACCTCGGGCTGGCGTCCACCGACCTGCTGTACTTCGCCTCCGGCCGCCTCGCATCGCCCGGCGCCATGTTCACCGCCTCGCACAACCCGGCCAAGTACAACGGGATCAAGCTCTGTCTCGCCGGCGCCGCCCCCGTGGGCCAGGGCACCGGCCTGGAGGAGATCAAGGCCGTGGCCGATGCCGGCCTGGCGCCTTCCGGCCAGGCCGGGTCGATCACCCGCCAGGACCTGCTCGAGGAGTACGCCGACCACGTCCTGTCGTTCGTCGACCGGGACGCGCTGCGACCGCTGCGGGTGGTCGCCGACACGGCCAACGGCATGGGCGGGCTGGTCGTCCCCAAGGTCTTCGAAAAGCTTCCCTTCGCCCTTGACATCCTGTTCCCCGACCTGGACGGCACGTTCCCGAACCACCCGCCCGACCCGATCCAGCCCGAGAACCTGAAGGCGCTGCAGGCACGGGTGCTCGAGCTGGGCGCCGACGTGGGCCTGGCCTTCGACGGGGACGCCGACCGGGTGTTCCTCGTCGACAACGAGGCCGATCCGATCTCGGGTTCGATCACCACTGCGATGGTCGCCGAGGCGATGCTGGAGAAGCACCCGGGCGCGACGGTCATCTACAACCTGATCTGTTCCAAGGCCGTGCCCGAGGTCGTCCTCGAGAACGGCGGCAAGCCGGTCCGCACCCGGGTCGGCCACTCGTTCATCAAGAGGGTCATGGCCGAGACCGACGCCGTGTTCGGCGGCGAGCACTCGGGCCACTACTACTTCCGCGACAACTACCGGGCCGACTCCGGCCTGATCGCCGCGGTCGTCGTGCTGGGCATGCTCTCGAAGGCGACCGAGCCCCTGTCGGCGCTGCGCAAGCCGTTCGAGCGGTACGCCGACTCCGGCGAGATCAACGTCGAGGTCGACGACCCGCACGCGGTGATCCAGCGGTTGGCGGCCGCCCATCCCGACGTGACGCCAGACTGGACCGACGGGCTCACGCTGGACTTCGGGGACTGGTGGGTCAACGTCCGCCCCTCGAACACCGAGCCGTTGTTGCGGGTGAACCTGGAAGCCCGCGACGTCGAGTCCTGCCGGCGGCATCTGTCCGAAATCCTCGACCTCGTCAAAGGTGAGTGATGGCCCTCGACCCCCTGCTCCTCGAGATCCTGCGCTGTCCTGACGACCTGGGCCCTCTGCTGTACCTCGAGGACGAGGACTCGCTTTACAACCCCCGCCTCAAGCGGCGGTATCCCATCAAGGACGACATCCCGATCATGATGGTCGACGAAGCCGAGACGGTCGACGACGAAGAGCACGCGCGGCTGATCGCCAAGGCCGCGCCGGGCGGCACGCCATGACGCTCCCGGCGACCGACGCCACCCTCGACAGCCAGGGGATCCTCGACGCCGCCGCCCGGCTGCCCGAGCAGATGATGGACGCCGTCGAGCGTGCTCGCGGCCTGGACAACCTCCCCGATCGCGAGGAAATCGAGCACGTCGTGGTGCTGGGCATGGGCGGCTCGGCCATCGCCGGCGAGGTGCTCCAGGGCGCAGCCGGGCCCTACGTGCCGGTGCCGGTGCTCGTCTTCCGCGGCTACAACGTCCCCGCCTTTGTCGACGAGAGCTCGCTCGTGTTCGCCATCTCGTTCTCCGGCAACACCGAGGAGACGGTGGAGGCGGTCTCCGAGGCGGCGCTGCAGGGCGCCCGGATCGTGGCCGTCACGCGGGGAGGCGAACTGGCCCGCCGGGCCGAGGCGTGGGACGCCCCGGTCGTCTCGATCGCGGACGACATCCCCCAGCCGCGGGCCGGGATCGGCGCGCTGACCGTCCCCCTGATGATCGTGCTGGAGGAGATCGGCCTGTTCCCGGGCGCGTCGCACTGGATCGACCTGGCCGTCGACCAACTGACGACGCGGCGGGACCGCCTGGCGCGGCCGGGGGGGCAGGGCGAGGAGCTGGCCCGGCGCATCGGCAGGACGATCCCGGTTGTGTACGGCGCCGGGGATCTCGGGGGCGCGGCCGCCCACCGCTGGAAGACCCAGATGAACGAGAACCCCAAGATCCCCGCCTTCTGGAACACCCAGCCCGAGCTGTGCCACAACGAGATCTGCGGCTGGGGCCAGCACGGCGACCTCACGCGCCAGGCGATGACGGTGGTGAACCTCCGCCACGATTTCGAGCACCCCCAGGTGATGGAACGGTTCCGGCTGGTGAACGAACTGATCGAGGAGGTCGTCGCCGACGTGCTGGAGGTCCAGGCCGAGGGCGAGGGCGAGCTGGCGCAATTGCTCGACCTGGTGATGGTGGGCGACTTCACGTCCATCCACATGGCGTTGCAGGAAGGCATCGACCCCGGGCCCGTCCCGGTGCTCGACGAGATCAAGACGGCCCTGAAGGGAGCCCAAACCGATGAGTCATGACATCGCCGACGCCGGCCTGGCCGAGCTGGGCCAGAAGCGGATCGCGTGGGCGGACACGCATATGCCGGTGCTGGCGAGCATCCGGGAGCGGTTCGCCAAGGAGCGCCCGCTGGAGGGCGTGACGGTGGCCGCCTGCCTGCACATCACCACCGAGACGGCGAACCTGCTGAAGACGCTGGTGGCGGGCGGCGCGTCGGTGGCCGCGTGCGCGTCGAACCCGCTGTCAACGCAGGACGACGTGGCGGCCGCCCTGGCCCTGGAGGAGGGCATCGAGATCTACGCCATCAAGGGCGAGGACACCGAGACCTACTACCGGCACATGGACGCCGTCCTGGACCGCCACCCCCAGCTGACCATGGACGACGGGTGCGACCTCGTCTCCCGGCTGCACCAGTCGCGGGCGGCGCAGGTGCCCGAAGTGCTGGCGGGCACCGAGGAGACGACCACGGGCGTCATCCGGCTGCGGGCCATGCAGGCGGACGGGGCGCTGCGGTTCCCGATCGTGGCCGTGAACGACGCCAACACCAAGCACATGTTCGACAACCGGTACGGCACCGGCCAGTCGACGCTGGACGGGATCGTGCGGGCCACCAACGTGCTGCTGGCCGGCAAGGTCATCGTGGTGGCGGGCTACGGGTACTGCGGCAAGGGCGTGTCCTCCCGGGCCAAGGGGATGGGCGCCCAGGTGGTGGTGACCGAGGTCGACCCGCTGCGGGCGCTGGAAGCGGTCATGGACGGGTTCCGGGTCGAGCCCATGATCGACGCCGCGCGCGAGGGTGACATCTTCATCACCGTCACCGGCGACCGCGACGTGCTGCGGGCCGAGCACTTCCAGGTCATGAAGGACGGGGCCATCCTGGCCAACTCCGGCCACTTCGACATCGAGATCGACCTGCCCGCGCTGGCGGCGCTGGCCGAGGGTCGGCGGCGCGAGGTGCGGCCCTTCGTGGAGGAATTCGTGGTGGGCGAGGGCCGCCGGGTGCTGGTGGTCGCCGAGGGCCGGCTGGTCAACCTGGGCGCGGCCGAGGGCCACCCCGCCGCCGTCATGGACATGTCCTTCGCCAACCAGGCCCTGTGCGCCGAGTGGGTGCTGGCCCAGCGGGGGTCGTTGGAGCCGCGGGTCTACGACGTCCCCGCCGACATCGACACCGAGATCGCCCGCGTCAAGCTCGAGACCTTGGGCATTCAGATCGACGTCCTCACCCCGGAGCAAGCCGAGTACCTGTCTAGCTGGACCGTCGGCACCTAATCCTCCGCCGGGCCCCGCCGGGCCCCGCCCGCGCCGCCCGGCGGCCGTCCCCTTCCGGCGTTTTAGGCAATATCCACCGGAAACCGGTGGATATTGCCTAATATCAACTGTCATACCCTGTCGCTACGCTGAAGAGCATGAAAGATATCGACAGGGCAGCCATCGCCCTCGCCGCCGGCCAGTACGGCGCCTTCAGCCGCCGCCAGGTGCTGGCGGCCTGCGGGTCACCGAGCGCCTGCGATCGTCGCCTCGACAGCGGCGCCTGGGTGCGGACGCGTCATCCGTTCGTCTACACGCTGGCCGAATCGCCGGCGTCGTGGCGCCAACGCCTGATGGCGGCGGTGCTGGCGGGTCCCGCGGGGACCGTTGCCTCCCACCGGGCGGCGGGCGTGCTGCACGGTCTTCGTGAGGGCACGCCGGTTGAGCTGACGGTGCCGTGCCGCAGCCAGCACCGCTTGCAAGCTGTCGTCCATCAAAGTGATGTCGGGCCGGAGCGCACCCTGATGCAGGGGATCCCGGCGACGAGGGTGGAGCGCACGCTGGTCGACCTGGCGGCGGTGGTCGGCGATGACGCGGTGGAGCAGGCGGTGGAGGCCGCGCTGCGCAAGGGGCTGACGACGGCCGAACGGGTGCAGGCGCAGTTGCAGTCGGGGCGTCGTGGTGTGGCCCGCTTGCGGCGCGTGCTCGAA
>JAHFUQ010000216.1 GCA_023265045.1 Acidimicrobiia bacterium | reverse complement strand
CGGTGGCTGCGGGCGCTGATCGCGGCCGACGGCGGCACCGATCCGGCGGCCCGGGCCAAGGCGTTGGGCTCGGCGGCGATCCTCCTGCTCAGCCGGTCCACTTACGCCCTCACCGATGAGGAAGCGAACGACGCCCGTGGTTGGTTCGACGAGAGCCTGGCGCTGCGGCAGCGGATCGGAGACCGTCGCGGCGCAGCCGCGACGCTCCACGGCCTAGGCGGCATGCACCTCCGCCGTGGGGACACTAAGTGGGCACGGGCGTGTTTCGCAGAGACGCTCGCCATCGGCCGGGAGCTGGCTGAGAAGCGACTCGTAGCCGCGTCGCTCGTCAATCTGGCAAATGCCGGCGTAGGCCTGGACCGCAGCGCGCCCGACTGGCACGACCGGCGGCCGCAGCTCGAGGAAGCGGTGGGGCTGTACCGCGAGCTGGGCGACCACTACGCAACCGCCCGGGCGCTCACCGAGCTGTCGCTCCTCGCCCGGCGGGACGGCGACTACACGGCGAGCCGCGCCCTCCTCACTGAAGCGGCGGAGATCCAGCGCTCCCTTGGCGACCTCCTCGGCCTCACCGTGAGCATCGCAGGGCTCGGGGAGGTCGCACGCCGCGCCGACGACTTCGAAGAGGCGAAAGCACGCCTGCACGAGGCCTTGGCGATCGACCTCGAACTCGGAAATCCTCTTCAAGAGGCGAGGGAGCTCACGCGGCTCGGGCACCTGGCGTGGATGCAAGGGGACCGCGCCGAGGCGCGCCGCCGCTACGAAGAGGCCACGGTGGTCGCCCGCCCGCTTGACACCAAATTCATCTTTCGCAACGCGGTGGAAGGCCTGGCCGGCCTGGCGCTGGTCGAGGGTGACGTCGCCGAGGCCCGGCGCTTGTACGACGAGATGGAGGCGCTGGCCGCTCAGGCCAACGACCTCAGATCGGGGACACCGTGGCGGTTCGCCGTGCTGGCCATGCTGGCGTTGGCGGAGGGCGACCCGGGCGAGGCGACCCGACAGTGCCGGCGAGCCTTCGAACACCCGTCCTCCCAGACGCCGCATTGGCCGTCGGAGACGTACGCCGTGATCGTCGACCTGCTGGCGGTGTTGACCGCACGGGCTGGGCACGAGGAACAGTCGGCCCGGCTGGTCGGTGCTGCCGACACCAGCCGGGACGACCCGTTCGCGCCGTTCCGGTCGGCGGCCTTCTTCGAGAGCGCACGCGAGGCGGCGGCGGCGTTCCCGGCGGCGTGCTCCGACGGTGCGGCGCTTGATCTCGATGGGGCCTTCGCGCTGGGCCGCTCCGCGATCGATGACTTGGAGCGGCACACCGCACCGACCGCCTGAGACGGCGCCGGCCGCACCCTCGCGCTCACCCAGTCATTGACAGGCGAGCAGGGGTGGCATCCGCCGGCGGCGCCTGACCCTGGACCTTGAAGAAGGAAACGGAGGATCCCTGGTTCCACTTCGTCGCCACGACGAGCCACGACGGCCCCTGCTGCACGTCCACGTCAAAGGTGGTTGGGTTGGCTGACGGTAGCGGCACGCCCGCGACCCCGAAGATGGGCTGGCGAGGCGACGCCAGCTGCGAGTGCGGGTACACGACAACCTCAAGCGGCTGTTCGGAGGTCTCGAAGCGCAAGCGGAGCTGTTCGCCGCGCGTCACCGCGAGGGCGGTGCTCGGGTCGAGGAACCCCGAATCACGGCACAGGGACTGGCCCGTCGATCCTGACCTCCAGCAGAAGGAACCCTGCTCGCCGCGCGTCTCGCCTCTCAGCCCACTCAGGAATGCAGCAGGCGGCTGGTCGGCGCAGCTGCCCGGCGCGCACTTGACCGTCGTGCTCGTCGTGGTCGTGGTGGCCGGCGGCACGATGCAGTCGCCTGCGACCAGGAACACACCGCGCTCACGAAATGCTGTCGTTCCGGCGTTCGTCACCGCGACGTTGAGCTCCACATCCCAGCCCGCCAGTGAGCCCGGCCGGAACCGGTTGAACAGCGGCTCACGGAGGTCGTACGTGACCGTCCGGCTGGCGCTGTCGAGCACGAATGTGTCGGCGCGGATCACCGCGTCGCCCTCTCTGGGCACGGTCGGCGCGACCGAACGGAACTCGATGTTCACCCGCTGGCCCGCGACGAAGCCGGCGAATCCGATGCGGAATGAGCAGCTGGAGCGGCCGCCGGCTACGACGCCGGCCGGGAACGGCTTGTCGCCGACCGTCACGGTGGGAGCAGCCTGCGCAGCTTGCGCGGTGGCGAGCAGAGAAACGATGGCGCCCGTGAGCGCCGCCAGCAGAACGATGCGTCGTGAAAGAGTCATGCCCGCTTTGACGCCGACGCCGTCCGATTCCTTCGTGCGGTCACGAGGATTTCGACAGTGTCATGGGACGCGCCGACGCACCCTCCCCCAGAGGTGGGCAGCCGGGGGCGGGGGCGGCGGGCTCCGGACCGTCCGTCGCGGTCCAAAGGGTCGGTTCCATCTCGTTCCTCTTGAACCCTCTGACGGGCCGAGCCGTACGTTTTCTTCGCACATCCGGCAAGGACGACACGACCCACAGCCCGGGTATCCGGCGTTTCGCGGCCGCATGCGGAGCGATCACCCTCGCCGCGGCCCCTCGATCTTGTGCTCCCACATCCAGACCACGACTTCATGCGGGTTGTCGGCGTCGAACAGGACCTCGTTGTCTCTCAGCCGGAGGTAGCGCCCGAGGTACGGCCGCGGGGCATCGGCACCGGCCTTGCGGCGCGCCTCGACCTCCGGGCGGGACTCTCGGTTCGGGCAGACGAATCACCTGGCGCACGGTCCCAGAATGCCCGGCGCGGCTCGCACGCCTGCACCGCGCCGGGGAGCTGGTCGCCATCCGGGTGCCGACGCGCGAGGAGGAGGCGGTGCGGGACCTGTGCCGGGCCCGGGCCGACATGGTGGAGGACCTCGACCGGGCCCGCAAGCGCCTGGGGGCGTTCCTGTTGCGCCACGGCGAGGTGTGGCGGGGCGGCTCGGCGTGGACGCTGCGCCACGAGGCGTGGCTGCGGTCCCTCCGCTTCGAGGACGTGGCCTTGGCCTCGACGTTCCGCTACTACCGGGCCGTGGTCGAGGAGCGCTCCGCCACCCTCGACGCCATCGAGTCCGACCTGGCGGTGCACTACGGCCGCCCGCTGTTCGCCGACGCCGTCGCCCGCCTCTCGGCCTACCGGGGCGTGGCCCGCCTGGGCGCGCTGACGCTGGCGTGCGAGGTGTGCGACTGGCGGCGCTTCGGGCGGGCCAGCGCCTTCATGGGCTTCACCGGCCTGGTCCCCTCCGAGTACTCGAGCGGGGGCAGGACCCACCGGGGCAGCATCACCAAGGCCGGCAACTGGCACCTGCGCAAGCAGCTGATCGAGTCGGCGTGGGCCTACCAGCACGGGCCGGCGGTGGGCGTGGAGCTGCGCCGGCGCCAGGAGGGCGTCGGGCCCGAGACCGTGGCCCGGGCGTGGGCCGCCCAGGCCCGGATGTGCGGGCGGTTCCGCCGCCTGGCCCAGAAGAAGAACTCGAAGAACGTCGTGGCCGCCGCCATCGCCCGGGAGCTGTGCGGGTTCCTGTGGGCGGAGATGACGGCCTGAGATGCACGTCTCCAGTTCGCTCGTCGCCCTGATCGGCAGGGGATGACCGAGACCTCCGCGACGCGTCGGGGCACCGCCGTAGCGGGAATGATCCCCGTTCTAGCTATGCCCAGCGGCCCCGCCGCCAACCGGGCGCGTCTAGTCAGGGGCAACATCCCGCGGAAGACAGACATGCGTGTTCCGATCCGCGTACAACAGAGTGGCGGTGAGCCGATCCACTCCGCCCCGACGCGTCGCCGAGACCCCAAAGCCCGCCCGCCACCACGCCCGCTGGCCCCCGAGCGCGTGGCGTAGCAGCCGCCACCCAGGCCTCAAGACCGTTCGTCCTCGCTTCGCTGCGGGCGCTCCGTCTTGACCCCGGGGCCCGTCGCCTGCTCATTCGCATACAACGACCAACCCGTCAGCGGCTTGGTCGCGCCCGAAAACGGGCTTCGCACTCATCATTGACAAGCCGTTCCACAACAGCTATCGCCGTATGGGTGCTCACAGGCTGGCCCCTCGACGCCGCACGAGCAGAAGTTCAAATCCCCCCCGCCTACCGGCCGACGGCAGGCGTGTGGGTTCCGTCAGGTCATCGCGCCCTCACGGTTCGATGCCGCAGGTGAACTGAGCGAAGACGATGTCGCCCAGTGCCAGCGGGGCGGCCGCGACGTGGAGGCGCACGGCGTTGACGGTGATCTGGCGTGGCCCCGAACGGACCTGCTCGTTGAAGATCAGCGTGCCGACACCGGGGACCGTGA
>JAHFUQ010000215.1 GCA_023265045.1 Acidimicrobiia bacterium | reverse complement strand
CGCCGCCCACGGCCCCCGCCCCCGCGCCGAGCGCGGCCGCGGCTTTCGCCAGATCCGCGTTGCCCGTCTGCTCCGCGATCAGGCCGAGCGCCGCGGCGACGGTCCCCGCCCCGGCGACGCCCAGGCCCAGGGCCCCGCCCAAGCCGCCCGCGCCCGCCTCGATCCCGGCGTCGCCGCCCCCGATCACGTTCGGATTGAACACGTCGGACGGGGGCGCGCCACCCGCGCCGATCTCTGCGCTCAATGCTGCGCCGGCCTGTGGGAAGGTGGCCTCGGGCGCGCCCGAGCGGAGTTGATCGCTCAGGCTGGTCTGCGCCGTCTGGGGCGTCCCCGGCCCGCCCACGTCGCCCCGTGTGGCCGGATCACTCCCGAGCAGGCGGTTCGCGAAGTCGGTCCCCTTGCTGGCGACGCTCAACGAGCGCGCCGCGGTGTCGAAGGCACTGGGCCCGCCCGGGGTGCTCCCGCCGGTCAGGCCCGCCCGGCCCCCCGTGAACTCGGTTCCGGCGGCGGGCGTGAGCGGGGCGGTGACGGTCCCGCCGCCGCCGCCACTGGCCAGCGAGAGGCCGGGCCCGGAGACCGGCTGCGGGCGGCCGAGGTAGTCCAGGACGGAGGTGACCTCGTCGTCAGACAGCGCCATGAGCACCACCAGGATGAGGACGCGCATGCATCAGCAGCCCCCGCGCTGCAAGGTCCCGTCCGGGCCCAGGCAGAGGCGCTCGACGCCGGGCCCTGTCAGGTCGGGCAACTGCACCCGCCCATCGCCCCGGATGCGGAATCGACGGTGCGCTTCCCCGCCCGCCCCCCGGTTGCCGAAGTTGAGACTGTTGGAGTAGTCCGTCACCGCCGCCCCCCACGCCCAGATGTCGTAGTAGCCCTGGTTGCCGGACCCGTCAATGTTCGGCCGGTCCGCCCACAGGACCATGCCCGGCCCCCCGATGCCGCCGTCCACGTTGATCCCGGCGTTCGATTGGTAGATGACGGGGCCCACGCGATGCCCCGTCCGCGACTTGCCGTAGATGCAGCCCGACGACGCCCCCGCGAACGCGAGCACCTCCTCATCGGCGAGACAGTACACATCCCCGAGCCACGTGTCGCCCAGCACGGAGAGGGCGAAGGGGATGCCGCCCGAGGGGTTGAGCGGTGGCGCCATGGCCTTCGGCAGGAGGGCCAGCCCCGTATCGCTGGCATCCAGGCGGAGCGTGAAGACATCGAGGCCCCCGTTGCCCGAGGTCAAGGCGGTATCGAGTCCGGCGGCGACGGTGACCGTCGGGGGTGGCCCCCCCGACGCGATCGGCACACAGGCCGGCGCACTGGTGCCGGCGGGGGTCGAGAGCGTGACGCAGAGCTGGTCGGCCGCGAGCGGCGCGACCGCGCCGAGGAGGCACGCGAGGAGGAGGAGGGCGCGGAGCATGAGCGTCAACTCTGGCTCTTGATGAGCTCGATGAGCATGTAGTCCGTGATGACATCGTTGAGGGCCGCCCCGCCGCCCAGTAGCACCGTCAGCTTGATGAGCACGGCGGCGGACAGCGTTTCCGTGGGCGCCGTCGGGAAGCTCACCCCGCCCGTCACCGCCGTGGACCAGGCGGGATTGTTGGCCGTCTCGAGCGCGAGCGCCTGGGCATACTGCGTCGCGGCGCCCGTGCGCGCCACATAGGCGACGAGATGCCCGACCTGGTTGTTCTGGGCGATCGCCGTGGAATCAATGAGGACGCTGCCGCCGAAATAGAGGCGGAGGCGCTTCGTCGTCCCATTGGCGGCGCAGCGGAATCCACACGTGATCCGCAGGAGGTCCCCGTCGGTGGCGAGCGTACCGCCGAGCAGGGAGAAGCTCTTGAGCGTGTTCTCGTTGGTGTCCGCCGGGCTCCCCACCCCGATATTGGCCGAGAGATAAAGCACCCGGGGCCCGAGCAGGTGATACGCCACGCACCGCCAGTTGCCCGCGCCCTCGCTGACGAAGATCGCCGTGTCGCCGGGGTTGGTGATGAGCGTGCTCGCCCCCGGCAAAATGAGCGACGTGGCGTTGTGGGTCAGCGTCAGCACGCCCGCGAACTCCAGCAGCACGACGGTGCCCGCCTGGGCGGTGGACAGGGCCGTGATGGTGGTGGTGCCCGTGACGTGGAAGTAGTTGCCGTCCGTGCCCAGCGCCAGGGTGCTGGCCGACGCGAGATCGGCCCCTTTCGCCCAATCCTGCCGGCCCGTGAAGACGTTCGCGCCGAGCACGGCCCCGCCCACGGCGGTCCAGGCCGAGCCATTGTCGAAGGAGAGCACGGCCGTGTCCGTCGAGTAATACCATCGGCCGGCCGTGCCGGCGGCGGGGCGGGCGGCGGCTGTCCCGGCGGCGATTTCCCGCGCGTTGACGTAGGCGGCGATGCCGGTGAGATCCGCGTCCAGGAGCGCGGCGGGCTGGTCCGCCGTGACGGCGGTAAAGAGGGTGGTGATCGCGAGGGTCCCGGCCATCCTAGGTGCTCCGCGCGCCGACCCAGTCGAACGGCACGCCGGCGGTCCCCGTGAAGCGGAAGGGCACGCCCGCGAGGCCGGTGAAATCCCACGTGGCGGGGTGCGGGTCCACGGTCTCCCACGGCTCGCCGACCGGGAGGATTTGCAGGTGGGCCGCCTCGAGCACGACCCCGGTGGCGCACGGGACCTGGAGGGTCCAGCCCATCCGGTGGCCGATCAGGGGCAGGTTGTAGCGGTAGAGGGCGTAGCGCGTGCCGAGTGGGGCGTCCTTGACGGAGAGGAAGTTTTCGTAGCCGGAGGACACGGTAATGACCGTGGCCTCGGTCGTGGCGAGGACCGTCAGCAGGGCCAAGCTCGTCGCCGCGGGCGCGGAGAGGTCCAAGCCGATCACGATGCCCTGGTGCCCCGCGACGGGCTGGGCGAAGTCGAAGAGCTTGCCCGAGACGGTCATCGTGCCTTGCGCGGGATCGGTGGCGCGGGCGAAGCATCGGTAGAGCCGGCCGCTCGCGTCGATGCCGTAGACTTCCGGGATGGTGCGGATGGTCAGCGTCACGAGGTCGAGCACGCGGTGGCCCGCGAGGTCCGGGGTCGTGCAGAGAAACCACTTGCCCTCGTCGAAGCACAGGAGCTCGCTGCGGACCGCCCCCGTGACCGGGTCGGTGAATTGGAAGAGCGCGATCAGGCAGAGGCGCCCGTTGAGCACCTGGACGCCCAGCTTGGGCCCGGCGGCCAGGAGACTGGCGAGTTGGGGGAAGAGCCGGTCGAGCACGGCCGAGAGCTTCTGGGGGGTGACGCCCAAGAGGCCGTGCAGGGAGTAGCCCGTGGGGAAGACCACGGAGCGGTAGTAGGCGATAACGCCCTCGTTGAAGACGGTGCCGAGGGAACTCACGGCGTTCGTCACCGTGAAGGTAGTGACGCCGGCGGCGGTCGCCACGTTGCCGAGCGCGTCGATCGCGTCGGCCCCGAGAATCCACAACTGCTCGACGGTCGAGACCGCGGCGGCCACGGCCCCCTCGAAGGCTTCGTCCGTGATCTTGAACGAGCCTGCGCCGTTGCCCGCCGTGAAGTCGCTGAAGGAGTTCGGCGCGGTGTAGGTGAAGGTGCGGGGCGCCGTCAGGAGCCAGACGTGGCCCTCGAAGACGGCCAGCACGCTGCCCAGCTTACTCTTATCGAGGACGGTGAAGGTGGTGCCGTCCCACTTGCAATAGCCCGCCTTCTCGTCCAGGAAGAGCACCGGCCCGTCCTGCCAGATCGTGATGTGCGTCCGCAGCGGGGAGGTGCCGAAGATCCCAACCGCGGCGATCTGCGTGTCCACCGCCCCATCGAGGTAGTGATCCCGCATCCACGCCGAGCCGTCCTCGAAGACCGCGATCGTCACCGGATGCGGCACGGTGTTGGCCCCGTAGGTGAGCCCGAAGCCGCGCGAGACCTTGATGAGCGCGGCGTTGAGGACCGCGCCGGCCGGCCCGTTGTAGAGCGGCACGGTCTGCACGGAGCGGCCCACGAGCATCCCGTTCTCGAGCCACGCCAGGTCGTCGTCGTCGATCGAGAGGCGCGTGTCCGACAGATTGAGGCGCTTGAACCCGCGCGCGGTCTGGTTCTGGGCGCCGCTGCCCTCAGCCCCCGGCGGCGCCGGTCGCCCGCCTCCGCCCCGCCCGCCCCGCCCCGGCTCAGCCCCGAGCGCCACGGCCGGTGGTCGGCACGACGGGCAATTGCCCGAGGCGCGCGCCTTCGATGGTCTGCAGGGCCCGGATCGCTTGGGCGTAGAACATCTCCGCCTCGTCAAACCGGCGCTGGAACTCCTTGGCCTTGTAGCAGGCGTAGGGGACGACGGGCTCCGTGTAGGGATAGGGGAGCGCATCGGCG
>JAHFUQ010000078.1 GCA_023265045.1 Acidimicrobiia bacterium | reverse complement strand
CCCTGCACCGGGTTTGCCGAGCCGCAGGTGTTCCGGCGCGACCTGGTGGCGGAGACGACGATGCAGCTGACGTTTGGGAATAGCGGTCAGGGGAGCAAGACGAACCCCGACATCAGCGCCGACGGGCGCTTCGTCGCTTTCGAGGCGGCCGGAACCGACCTGGTCCCGGGCGACACCAACAACACGGGCGACGTCTTCGTGGTCGACGCCACGACCCGGGCCATCGTGCGCGTGAGCGTCGACAGCGCCGGGAACCAGGGCAACGCCAACAGCTCCAGCGGCTTGGAGGGCCCGGCGATCTCCGGGGACGGGACCCGGGTGGCGTTCGAATCCTTTGCGACCAACCTGGTCCCGGGCGACACGAACGGCGTGCGGGACGTCTTCGTGCACGACCTCTCGACCGGCCAGACGACCCGGGAGGACGTCAACGCCTCCGGCGAGCCGGCCACGACCGCCACCACCGGGTCGGCGATCAGCGCCGACGGGCACTGGGTCGGGTACGTCTCCGGCGCGCCCAACCTCGTCCCCGACGACACCAACAGCCACTCCGACACGTTCGT
This sequence comes from Acidimicrobiia bacterium, assembly GCA_023265045.1. Lineage (GTDB taxonomy): Bacteria > Actinomycetota > Acidimicrobiia > Acidimicrobiales > AC-14 > JAHFUQ01. Next base: position 16,890 of record JAHFUQ010000078.1, on the reverse strand, counting down.
GCACGACCTCACCGGCACGCCCACGTCGACCACGTCGACCACGTCGACCACGTCGACCAGTTCAACCACGTCGACCAGTTCGACCACCAGCCCCACCTCCACCTCCACGTCGACCAGTTCGACCACCAGCCCCACGTCCACCTCCACGTCGACCACGTCCACGTCCACGTCGACCACGTCCACGTCCACGTCGTCGACCACCTCCACGTCTACGTCCAGCACGAGCACGACGAGCACGACCAGGCCGCCCCGGCCCGTCACGCCCCACATCGCGACGGTGCATCCCGCGAGCGGGCCCGACGTCGGGGGCACCCGGGTCGTCGTCGGGGGCTCGGCCCTCGACCAGGCCACGCTGCTCCTGGACGGGCAGCCGGTCGCGGCGACGCCGTGCGCCGGGCCGCAGGTTTCGTCCCACGATCCGGTACCCCGCGTCCCGTCGTTGATCTGCTTCACGTCGCCACCCCACGCGCCCGGGGACGTGACCCTCGTGGCCCGCGCCCCCGATGGCGCGCTCAGCAGCGGCGTGACGTTCCGGTATGTCGCGACGCCGGCGCCGGTCATCCGAGACACCCGCGGGCTCACGCCCTCGTCCGGTCCTGATGCCGGGGGTACTGCGGTCAAGGTGGTGGGCGAGAACTTCGACCAGGGCACGGTCTACATCGACGACACGGCCGTGGCGACCCAACCCTGCGGCGGCACGCACGCTCTCTGCTACACCTCGCCGCCCCACGCGCCCGGTGCCGCGTTGGTCACCGTGCACACCCCCGACGGCAAGCTCAGCAACGCCGTGCCCTTCCGGTACGTGGCCACCCCACCGCCGTCACTCGGCGCCATCAGTCCGGACCACGGTCCCGATGTCGGCGGCACGCGGGTGGTGCTCACGGGGGCACACCTCCACCAGGGCGTCGTCTTCGTGGACGGGGCACCCGCAACGATGCAGGCCTGCAGCGCCCTGTTCGCCATCGACCGGCTGTGCTTCTTCACGCCCCCGCACGCGCCGGGCGACGCCGTCGTGCAGGTGCGCACGCCCGATGGCAAGACCAGCGACACGCTGACGTTCCACTACGCGGCGACGCCGCCGCCCCGCATCCAGTCCCTCCTGCCCGATCTCGGCTCCACCCGGGGCGGGACCCACGTCATCGTCAGGGGCGGCGAACTCGACCAGGGCGTCGTCTTCGTGGACGACGTCGCCGCCGCCACCCGGGAGTGCGGCACTGATCGCGGCGGCGGGGTCATGCTCTGCTTCACCACCCCGCCGCACGCGGCGGGCGTCGCCCACGTCACAGTGCGCACGCCCGACGGCAAGTCGAGCCCGGCGGTGGACTTCCGGTACACCGACGGACCACGCTGACACCGAGGGAGCGATTTGTCGGCAAGTATGCAGACATGCCGACCAACAACGGGAGCCTTCCCCTGGCCCCCGGAAGGAAGCTCGCCGTCGTGGCCTGCATGGACGCCCGCCTGGACCCGGCACGGGTGCTCGGGCTTGAAGCGGGCGACGCCCACGTCATCCGCAACGCCGGCGGCGTCGTCACCGAGGACGTCATCCGCAGCCTCACAATCTCCCAGCGACTGCTCGGAACCACCGCCATCGCCCTCATCCACCACACCGGCTGCGGGATGCTCACGTTCTCCGACGACGAGGTGAAGGCGCAGATCGCGACCGACACGGGCATCCGGCCGCCGTTCGCACTGGAGGCCTTCGCGGACCTCGACGACGACATCCGACAATGCATCGCCCGCATCAAGGCGAGCCCATTCCTCCCTCACACCGATGCGATCCGTGGCTTCGTGTACGACATCGGCACCGGCGACCTGGTGGAGGTGACCTCCTAGGTCCCGTGCCGCGACTCGTGTCTCCGAACGGAGAACCAGGCGGCGGGCCCCGCCGCCCGCCGGGGCACGCCGCGAGATCGGCATCGCCGCACCCCCGGGATGGGCCGCGTCGCCTTGTGCTCGAGCTACTGGACGGCGCGGGCGGCGAGTCGAGCCCCGAGCTTGTCGAACGCCATCGTCCATCCAGCAGCTCCGGGGGAGTCGCCCGCGATGCCGACGTGGGTCATCACCATCTTTGTTCGAGCGCCCAGGTCCTCGAGCTCCACGCGGACTTCAGTCGTCGTCGGATGGCCGGCGGGCATCCCCATGTCGGCGGCGGACAGGACGTTGCCATGCTCGTCCGACATCGACTCGGTGTAGACGAGGCGCTTGTGCTCGACGACCTCGCGGTGCTCGCCGATGAACCACATCCGCATGGGCCCGTTGGGGGTGGCCACTTCCATGCACACCCGCCGAGTCCCGCCGACCTGGAGGTCCAGTTGCGCGCTGGGGATCGCGGCGCCGTTGGGGCCGTACCACTGCTTGAAGTGGTCCGGGTCGGTCCACATCAGCCAGACCACGTCCACGGGCGCATCGAAGCTGCGCTCGATGACGAGGACGTCCTGAGATTCGGTGTGATCAGGCATCGTGCCCCTCCTTGTTCGGTTGCGTGCGAAGTTGTTCGAGGTAGTCGTCCATCCGGGCGAACCGGGACTCCCAGATCGGCCGGTATTGCTCCGTCCAGGTGGAGACGTCCCTCAGCGGCTCTGCATTCAGTGCGCACGGCCGGTACTGCGCATGGCGCGCCCGCACGATGAGCCCGGCTTGTTCGAGCACCTTGATGTGCTTCGAGACGGCCGGCAGCGTCATGTCGAAGGGCTCGGCGAGCTCGTTCACGCTGGCGGCGCCTTCCGCGAGCCGCGCCAGGATCGCCCGGCGGGTGGGGCTCGCAAGCGCCGCGAACGTCTCGCTCAACCTGTCCTCGTCGATGGCTGCCAGCACGGTTCCCGGGGACGTTCCTTTCCGCTTCAGTTAATTAACCGATCTAGAAAGTATCGGAACCCGGGGAGACGGTCAAGAGCGTTCCTCGCCACCAGCCCGCGGCTTCTCGACGCTGATTTGCATCATCCGAATCGTCGTGACTCCGGTCGAGATCCCGAGTATCACGACGCTACGAGTGATCCAACCTGAGACGCGCAGGGCGGCGGTCATCGGGTACGGACGGTCGCCGCGATCCTCACTCCCGGCGGCGTGCCGGTGGCAGCCACCACCGTTGAGGCGCTTGCCTTGCTCGTCGCCGACTCGTCCGCGCCTTCCGAGACGGATTCCCGCAACCGGTTTCGTCCGCATGGGAAAGCCTAGAACGGCCCGCACACGGGCGGCTGCCGATTCGGGAGCACCTCAAGGGCTCGCTCCGCTCCGGCCTCGGACGGGTCGAGCAAACCCCCATCCGAGTGGAACGGCAAGGCGGTATCCGGCGACGCCCCACCCGGGCCTGCTCCGAGGTGACAGCCGCCCCGTGGGAGGCCAGTGAATTTAAGTTAAAGCCCTCGGTGCGCGGCGACGATGGCGTGGACCGACCGATCGACATCGGCCTCGGTCGTCCGCCCGCTCGACACCGAGATGCGCATGAGGCGCCGTCCGTGCCAGGTGGTCGCGCCCATCCAGCACTCCCCCGAGCGCTGTACGCGGTCCACGACCCGGTCGGTGCGTTCGTCGTCCCCGAAGCTGACGAGCACCTGGTTCAGCACGACCTCATTGACCACACGTACGCCGCTGACCGCGGCCAGTTGCTCCGCGAAGCGACGGGCCAGGGCGCAGCAACGCTCGACCAGATCGGCGACGCCCCGCCGGCCGAGTTGGCGTAGCGCCGCCCAGGTGGCAAAGCCGCGCGCCCGGCGCGACGACTCAAGGACGTAGTCGCTGGGCCCCCGCAGCCCGTTCGCCCCTTGGCCCGTCAAGTAGGCGGCGGTATAGGACATCGCGGCCTCGTGCGCATCGGGACGGGCGCAGAACACGTAGCCGCAGTCGTAGGGGACGTTGAGCCACTTGTGGCCGTCCGTCGCCCAGGAGTCGGCGGCCTCAATTCCGGTGGTGAGGTGGCACGTGCCCGGGTTCGCCGCCGCCCAGAGGCCGAACGCGCCGTCCACGTGCACCCATGCGCCGTGAGCGTGGGCCGCGTCGCTAGCGGCGCCGATGTCGTCGAAGGCGCCGCTGTTCACGTTCCCGGCCTGGAGGCAGACGATGGTCGGTCCGGGCCGTCCGCGGTCGAGCGCCGCGGCCAGAGCTTCGACGTCGATGGCGCCCTGGTCGTCGGCGGCCACCGGCTCGAGCGCCGCCGCGCCCAGGCCGAGCAGCCGCAACGAACGGTCGATGGTGGCGTGACGCTCCTCATTGGCCACCACCCGCAGCGGCGGCGCCCCCGCTAGGCCGTCCCGCTCGACATCCCAGCCGGCCTGAGCCAGCGCCCAATGGCGAGCAGCGGCCAGGCAGACGGTACTGGCCCCCTGCGCCCCGGTCGCGAACCCGAACGACGCAGCCGATGGGAGACCCAGCAGCTCCTTGAGCCAGCCGCCCGCCACCTCTTCAACCAGGGCCGCGGCCGGCGACGACGTGGCGTTGAACGCGAGCTGGTCCCAGCCGGTGGTCAACACGTCGGCGGCCGACGCCGCCTCGAGAGCGCCGCCGGTCACAAATCCGAAGTACCGGGGCCCCGTCGAGACGACGATCAACGGCTCCATCGCCGCGACGAGCTGGTCAAGGGCCGCCTCGGCCGGCGTCGGCTCGTCCGCCAGCGCGCCCAGCCTCGCCCGAGCCTGGTCGAGGTCGCCATCGACCGGGAACACCGGCCGGTCGACGGCGCGCTCACGGTGATCCGCGGCCTGCGTTGCCGCCTTGAGCATGAGATCGCGAAACGACGCCACGCCCAATCATCGTCGGCCCGGACACCCGGGTTCCAGACCTGTTATCCGAGCGGGCTCGCTGCCGGCGTCGTCGTGCTGGCCACGACCCCCGTCGCCCGACTCGGACGCCGGTTCACGCTGCGACGGTTCGGACGAACCGGGAAGCGCTCGTCGCGCTGGGCTCGACCTTGCGCGAGGAGCTTCGACTCGGTTCGGTCGCGCTGGCGGTAGACGGCCTACTGCCCGCACGCGTCGGCCCGCAGGACGACGCGCCGACTCATAGACGCGCTCCTCGACATCGGACCGGGCGGCGGCTGAGCCCCGCGGCGCCCTGAGGTGCTCTTGGTGGCAGGGAGCCGGAGAACTCGGGCCCACTACGGTGCTGGTGTGGAGGATTGCGCAACGTCGGTAGTTGAGGAGGGACTGGAGGTGGCCGCTCGCGGCCGCCATGCCGTCGCGGCTCGACAAGACCTGTTGGTTCACGACGCCGGCGGCGCCGGTTCGATTCAAGCTCGACTCGCGGCCCGGGGTGCGGGCGACTCGGACGCGGGCGTCGCCGTGATAGGCGAGGCCATGTGATCGGGCAGGTCGCCGCCGGGCTCGTCTGGTGCGGCGACGCGTTCTCGTGAGCGAGGAGTCGGGCGAACTCGAGATCAGCTACTCGTCGGGGCTCGAAAGCTGGCTCGACCGGGAGCGGGTGAGCCTGGCCTTCGCCATCCCGCCGGCCAAGCTGTTCTTCATCGGGCTGCAGGACGACGGCCGCCTGTCGGCCTTCGAGCGCACGTTCAGCAAGTGCATGGGGCTGGCGGCGGCCGGCGCGGACAGGATCTACCTCGGCACCCGGTGGCAGATCTGGCGCCTCGAGAACGCGCCTCCGACGGGCCCGGCGCAGGAGGGCTTCGACCGCTGCTACGTCCCCCGCAGGGTCTGGACCACGGGCTACATCAACTGCCACGACGTGGCGGTGGACGCCGCCGGCGAGCCCCTCTTCGTCAACACCCGCTTCGGCTGCCTGGCCTCGGTCGACGACCGGTACAGCTTCGTGCCGCGGTGGTGGCCACCTTTTCAGGACCGGCGGGTGCAGGGCGACTGCTGCCACCTCAACGGCGTGGCCATGGCCGACGGCAAGCCGGCGTACGTCACGAGCGTCAGCGCGACGGGCGCCTTGGACGAATGGCGCCGGCACCGCAACGGGGGCGGCGTCGTCACCCGTGTCGAGTCGGGCGAGATCGTGTGCCGGGGCCTTTCCATGCCCCACTCGCCTCGGCTCTACCGCGGTCAGCTCTGGCTGACGAACTCGGGCACCGGCGAGGTCGGGCGCGTCGACCTCGACGCCGGGCGGTTCGAGCCGCTGGCGTTTGCCCCCGGGTTCCTGCGGGGGCTGACGTTCGTGGGCGGTTACGCGGTCGTGGGCTCTTCGAAGTTCCGCGACGGCGGCCTCTACTCCGGCATGCCTTTGGACGAGACCCTGGCCCAGGCCAACACCGGCCCCAAGCTCGGCGTGTTCATTGTCGACCTCGGCACCGGCGCCATCGCCGAGTGGCTGCTCATCGAGGGCCCGATGTACGAGCTGTTCGACGTCATCGCCCTGCCCGGGGTCCGGCGGCCGATGGCGCTCGGGCTCGTCACCGACGAGATCGAGCAGTCCATCTGGTTCGACTCGGCGCGGATGGCGGGCGCACGCGCACGCGCATGAGCGAGTTCGAACTCGTCCGGCTGGCCTTCCACGAAGTCGACGCCTCGCCCGGCTTCGCCGCGTGGCTCGCCTCCGAACACGTCAGCCTGGTCCTGACCAGCGGCAGCCGGCTGTTCCTCGTCGGCCTCCGCGCCGACGGGTCCCTTTCGGTGACCGACCGCCAGTACGGCTTGTGCAACGCCGTTGCACCCGGCGGGCCCGACTCCCTCTGGCTCGCGACCCGCTTCCAGGTCTGGCGCATGGAGAACGCCCTGCCCCCCGGCGAGGCGACCGATGACGGCCACGACCGGCTCTTTGTCCCCCAGACGGCCTGGACGACCGGCCTGCTCGGCGTGCACGACCTGGCGATCGACGGCGAGGGCGCGCCCGTCTTCGCGAACAGCCGGTTCTCCTGCGTGTCGGGGCTCAGCGAGCGGCTCAACTTCGAGCCGCTCTGGATGCCGCCCTTCGTGTCTGCCCTCGTCCCCGAGAACCGCTGCCACCTCACGGGCGTCGCCCTGGGCGCGGACGGCCGGCCCGCGTACGTGACGTGCGCGGCCGAGAGCGACGCGTCCCAGGGCTGGCGGGAGCGCCGCCGGGACGGGGGCGTGTTGGTGCGAATCAGCGACGGCCAGAGCGTCTGCTCGGGCCTCTCGATCCCTCACTCACCGAGGCTGCGAGAGGACCAGCTCTGGCTGGCGAACGGGGGGGCCGGTGAGGTGGGGTACGTCGACCTCGCGGGCGGTGGCTTCCAGCCGGTGGCGTTCGTGCCCGGGTTCAGCCGGGGGCTTGCACTCCACGGCCGGTTCGCCATCGTCGGCGCCTCCAAGCCGCCCCGCGACGACACGTTCGACGGCCTGGTGCTGGCGGAGCGGCTGGGCCCGTCCGGGGCCGCCTGCGGTGTGTTCGTCGTCGACCTTGAGGCCGGGGAGGTCGCGCACTCGCTGGTTCTCAACGGCGGCGCCCCCGAGGTGCACGACGTGGCCCTGCTGCCGGGAGCCCGCTCCCCGAGCGCGGTCGGCATCGGGGGCGACGACATCCAGGAACTGGTGACCATTCCCTTGCCTGGATAGTTGAACCTCGCTAGCTTGCTGGCTGCGTGGGGGGGCCAAAGGGCGACGGGTTCGACGCCCAGGCGGGGCGGCAGGCCTGGCGACAGCAACTCACGATCGGCCGCGCCTGTGTCCGGGCCGACTTCCTGACTCCTTCCGACGCGACCGGCTGGGTGCTGATCGGCCGCCCGACGGGCGCCACCGCGCCGTCCCCCGTGGCCCGCCTGGCCCGGTCGGGCCTGGCCACGATGGTGCTCAACCTGCCTGCGAACGCGAGCGCGACGACCCTCGCCGGGTGGGTGCAGGTCGGCGCCTCCCACATTCGTGACGACCTCGGCCAGCGCCTCCCGATCGCCTACCTCGGCGCCGGATCGTCGGCCGCGCCGGGATGGATCGCCGCCGCCGGCGGCGGCCTCGACGGTGTGATAGCCCGCAACGCGCGACCGGCGGCGGCGTGGGCCCACCTGCCGTTCGTCCGGGTCCCGTCGCTCCTCGTCGTCGACGAGGAGGAGGAGGCGTGGGCGTGGGCGGGGCTCTGCGCCCGAGCCGCCCGGTGGCGCCTCGACGGCCCCGCCGACGTGGTGACCGGCGCGGCGGCCGGCGGCGTCGACCTCCTGGCCGGCTGGTACCACGATCGCCTGCTGCGTCCGCCGACGACCACCGTGGTCGCTCCGGTGCGCTCGGCGGCGCGCCGGGTCGCCACACTTGGTGTCGCGGCGGCGATTGCCGCCGCCCCGGCCGGGGCTTTCGCGTCTGCCATGGCGGCCCGCACGGCCTACGCCCTCCCCGACTTCTCGACGGGCACCCGCCTCGCCGCCGCCCAGATCGGCGGCGACAACCAGGCCTCGGGGCCATCGGGCGCATCGGCAGGCGGGGCCGCGACAGGAGGCAACCGGCTGACGGCCGCCGAGATCGGCGGCGACGGTCCCAAGGCGCCCCACGCCGACCCGCCGCTGATCGACGGCATCGGCGTCCGGTGGCACATCAACACCAACCTCATGTTCGCCACCTCGTCGAGCGCCAGCGGGGCGAACAGCGAGGCCGAGTTCACCCACCCGGTGGCGGCGACCACGCTGAACGGTGGCACCGTGAACGCGACGCCCAATGACGCCTTCGACGGCTACAACGCCCTGTGCCTCGATCTGAACAACGTCGGCGGGCAGTGCAGTGTCGGCACCATGGCCAGCTACAACCAAAACGGCCCGGCGTCGCTCGAGTGCTCGAACCGCCAGGTCGTGCTGCCGACCAAGACGATGGGCAACTTCCAGGTGAGCCGCAAGGTGTACGTGCCCACCAACGACGGTTTCGAGCGGTGGCTGAACATCATCAAGAACACCTCGGCCAGCACGCAGACGGTCCGCCTCCAGACCTCGAACAACCTGGGCTCGGACGGCGCCACCACGGTCGTCACGACCTCGAACGGCAACGCCACGGCGGAGCTAACCGACACGTGGCTGACCTCGTTCCAGAACTACTCGGGCACCACGAGCACCGACGTTCGCCTCGGCCATGTGTTCCAGGGCATCCAACCGACCGCCGTCAGCATGTCGGCGATCAGCTTCGTCAACGGCGACGACAACCCCTTCTGGCGCTACACGTTCGACCTGGCCGCGGGCGACACGGCGATCATCATGAACTTCGCGACGGGGCAGGCGTCCAAGGCGGCGGCTGCGACCCAGGCGGCCTCGCTGGCCAACCTCTCGAACCCGAACGCCCTCAACTGCATGACCGCCACCGAGATCAGCCAGGTCCGCAACTTCCAGTCCAAGGCCAGCCCGACGATGTCGACGCAGGCCTCCGCCGGCGGCCCGGTCGGCACGTCCGTGAGCGACACGGCGACGCTTTCGGGAGGTGTCAACCCGACTGGCACCGTCCAGTTCAACCTGTTCAACGACTCGGGGTGCACGCAACAGGTCTTTGCATCGGCGGGCAACGTCTCGGGTGGCAGCGCGACATCCGGTTCGACGATGCCCGCGGCGCCCGGCACGTACTACTGGACCGCGGTGTACAGCGGGGACGCCAACAACAACGCCGCCACGTCGCCGTGCGGCGCGCCCAACGAGTCGGTGGTCATCACCAGCCTGGATGCGTTCTGCGCCGGTCCGCCGCCGGCGGGCGCGATCGTCGGCACGGCGGGGCAGGACCTCCTCACCGGGACGAGCGGCAACGACATCATCTTCGGCCTCGCTGGCAACGACCACCTCATCGGCGGTGGTGGCGACGACATCCTCTGCGGCGGCGACGGGAACGACTGGCTCGAAGGCGGCGACGGCAACGACGCACTCGCCGGGGGCCAGGGCAACGACCGCCTCGACGGCGGGAACGGCAACGACAGCCTGTTCGGCGGCCAGGGCTTCGACCGTCTTGATGGCAACGCCGGCTCGAACTACAACGACGGCGGGACGGAAAGCGACTTCTGCGCCAACCCCGCCGCCGGACCGAGCTGTCCGTAACTACGGTCAGCGGGGTGATGCCCCGCGCCCCGGGGTGACGGCGACGACCAGCCGAACTCGACGGTGCTCTGGAGCGTGTCGAAGGGCACCCGGGCCTGGATGAGCCAGGCCTGGGCCGGTCAAGCACAGTGACGAACGTCGACCGACCAGCGCCCTGAGCCGGCTGCCTTCGCCGCCCGCGCGGCACCGGCTCCTCGCCCGCGCGTCGGCGACAAACGCATTGAGACACGCTCGCTGCCGGGCGGCGGCATTGCCGACTGCCCGGTGCCCGCGGGCCGGGCCCGCACGCCCGGCCTTGACGCGAGCCACCAGAAGGGCGAATTGAGGAAGGTTCGCGCAGGCCGAGCGTCACCCCCGCCGGAGCGGCGGGCGCGCCCGTTCTCACGAGCCGATCTCGAGCGGTCCCTGATGGCGCGCCCACTCGTCCGGCCCGCCGACCAGGACGGTCACGTCTTGGCGGCCCCCGCGGGCGAGCAGGCTGGCGGCGGTCATAGCTCGCTCGCCGTGCCCGCACATCACCGCGACCGGCCCCGGCGGCGCTTCGGCAGCCGTCAGCGAGCCCAACTCCACGTTGTGCGCGCCGCGCACGTGCCCGGCGTCGTACTCGCCCCGCTGCCGCACGTCGAGCACCGGTCCGAACGCCTGCTCCACGGGCCGCAGCGGGATCGTCCCCAGGTCGTACCCGGCCGAGCCCCATCCATCGACGCCGCCGGCCAAAACCCCGAGGAGCTGGTCGTAGCCGATGTTGCGGGCCTGGCGGACCAGCTCGGCGACATCATCCGCGTCGTCGGCCACGAGGACGACCGCCGCGCCGAACGGCACCACCCAGCCCAGCCAGGTGGCGAACTGGGGGCGGAGGGCGATGGACACCGACCCGGGCACGTGGCCTCGGGCGTAGGCGTCGACGTCTCGAGCGTCGACCACCCAGGCACCGGCGCCCAGGAGGCGCCGCAGGTCCTGAGGCCGCAGCGCGGGGAGCAGCGCCTCCCCCGGCCCATAGAGCTGGGGCCCGGCCCGGTTGAGGTCCCGGAGGCGCAGGAAGTACGGCGGGTAGGTCCCCAACCCGCCGAGGAGCTGGCGCAGGAAGGCGTCCTCGTCGGGAGCGCTCAGCAGCGGGTTGGCGCGCTTCTCCCGTCCGATGGTGGTCGTGCGCTCCGCTCCCGCCGGCGCCGAGCAGAACGAGCCCGCCCCGTGCGTTGGGTACACGCGCAGATCGTCGGGCAGGACGAGGACCCGCTCGCGCAGCGACCGCCACAGGGAACGGGCCAGCGCCTCGGTCCGCTCGGGGTCGATGAGGTCGGTGCGGGCCACCGAGGCGACCAGCAGGGAGCCGCCCGAGAACAGCGCAACCGGCGTGGCGCCGTCGACGAGCAGGTAGGCCAAGTGCTCGGGGGTGTGGCCCGGAGTGCCGACGGCCCGCAGCGTGAGGCCGCCGAGGTCGACCTCCTCGCCGTCGGCCAGGCAGCGCGCGCCAAAGCGCTCGCCGGCGTGGCCGGGCGCGAGCAGCGCGGCGCCGAGGGCGCCCAACTCCCGGGCGCCGGACACGAAGTCGGCGTGCAGGTGGGTCTCGACCGCGTATGCCACCTCAAGACCGCGTCGCTCGGCCTCGGCGATATACCCGCCGGGGTGGCGGGCGGGGTCCACGACCAACGCCCGCCGGTCGCCGAGATCGACAAGGTAGGACGAGTTGCCCAAGCCCTCGTCGACGAACGCGACCGGTGCGACGAAGCCGCCCGTCACTTCGGCTTGGTCCCCGCCACCACGATGTAGCCCAGGTACGGCACGGCCCTGGCCATGCGGGGCATGAGCCACGCCATCTTGCGGACGTGGGCGGGCCGCACGGCGACCCGCCCCATGATCCCGAGGCACCGCGCCAGGCCCTCGTCGGCGAGGAACCCTTTGGTCGTCATCATCTCGAAGGGGCCCGTCTCGGTCTCCAGCGCCGACAGGCCGGCGGACTCGTACAGCCGGACCCAGTCCTCGATGGTGTCGAACTCCAGGCCCGGGCACACCTGGCCGAGGAAGATCTCCTTGGCCTCGGGCGTGGGCGGTCGCCGCCAGAAGAACTCCGTGGCGAGCACGCGCCCTCCCGGCGCCGCCACCCGGGCCAGCTCGGCGGCGGCGCGGGTCCGGTCGACGAACATGGTGACCGCCTCGGCGATGACGACGTCGAACGAGGCGTCGTCGAAGCGCAGGTCGAGGATGTCGCCGGGCTCGACGGGCACGAGGTGCGCCAGCCCTGCGTCGCCGACGTTGGCCGCGGCGCGCTCCAACATCAGCGGCGCGATGTCGACCGCCGTGACGTGCGCGCCGTGGCGGCGGGCGATCTCCACCGCCGTCGTCCCGACGCCGCAGCCGACGTCGAGCACCCTGGTCGAGGCCGTGATGGCGGCGCGGCGCAGCAGCGCCTCGGTGGACGCCCGCCCCCCGGGGTGGATCACGCGCTTGCCGATGACGGCCATGAACTTGTACGGGTCGAGCTGCTCGATCTCCCGAGACGCCAGCTTGGTCATGCCCCACACCTCCGGCTCGCACAAATGATGCGGCGTCACGACGGTCAGTGTCAAGAGTTCATTTGAGGACTTGACAATCGCGCCCGACGGGTCAATGATCGGCTCGTGGGAGACCGCACCGCCAAGGACGCGCTGTTCGACGGCTTCGCCGAGGTGGCCAAGGCGCTGGCCAGCGGCCGCCGGGCTGAGATCGTCGACCTCCTGGACCAGGGCGAGCGGTCCGTGGAGGAGATCGCCGAGGAGATAGGCCAGAGCGTGGCCAACACATCCCATCACCTGCGGGCCATGGCCCGAGCCGGCCTGTTGGCCACCCGCCGGAACGGGACCCGCATCTTCTACCGACTGGCCAGCCCGCGAGTCGGCGAGCTTTGGTCCGCCGTGCGGGATGTCGCCGCCGAGCACGTGGCCGGCCTGGAGCGACTGGCCGAGGCCTACCTCGGCGACCGCGACGGCGTCGATCTCGTGGACCGCCACGAACTGGCGGCCAGGCTGCGCCGCCGCGAGGTGGTCGTCCTCGACGTGCGGCCGCGGGCGGAGTTCGCCGCCGGCCACATCGCCGGGGCCCGCTCGGTGCCGATCGCCGAGCTGCGCCGCCACCTCCGGGCCCTGCCTAATGACAGCGACGTCGTGGCCTACTGCCGCGGCCCGTACTGCGTCTACGCCGACGACGCCGTGCGGGAGCTGAACCGGAAGGGCTTCCGGGCCCGCCGGTTGATCGACGGTTTCCCTGAATGGAAGCGAGCCGGGCTGCCCGTGGCGGCCGGCGAGAAAGGGTGAGGGCGATGGGCGTCGAGCTGGTGGTCGATCCGGAGATCCTGAGAGCGGAGGTCCGGGACAAGTACCGGGCAGTGGCCGCGTCGCCGCATGGGTCCTTCCACTTCCACACCGGCCGTGGCCTGGCTGCCCGCCTCGGCTACGACGGCCGAGCGGTCGACGTCCTGCCTGAGCGGGCCGTGGAGTCTTTCGCCGGCGTGGGCAACCCCTTCTCGCTGGGCCCCCTTGCCGCCGGCGAGCGCGTCGTCGACGTCGGATCGGGCGCCGGGTTCGACAGCTTCATCGCCGCCGCCCAGATCGGACCCGGCGGTCAGGTGATCGGCGTCGACATGACGCCCGAGATGCTGGTGAAGTCGCGCGCCACGGCAGGGGCGCTCGGGCTCGGGAACGTGGAGTTCCGCGACGGGCTGGCCGAGCGGCTCCCGGTTGAAGACGCGTGGGCGGACGTCGTCATCTCCAACGGCGTCATCAACCTCTGCGCCGACAAGCGGGCGGTGTTCGACGAGATACGGCGCGTCCTGCGCCCGGGTGGACGGCTGCAGTTCGCCGACATCGCCAACGGTCGTCCGGTCCCGCCGGAGGCGCTTCGCGACATCGACCTGTGGACCGGCTGAATCGCCGGCGGGCTGCCCCGTGCGGGCTGGCAGAGGATGCTGGAGGAGGCCGGTTTCATCGACGTGACGATCGGACCACCGGCCGACACGTTCGGCGGCGCCACCGGGGAGGAGAAGGCGCGCGCCTACGACGTCTTCGGCTACGCCTTCCTGGCTCGAAGGCCCCCAGCCGTCAGTAGCTGAAGGTCGTCGCTCCCTCGTCGCCGATCCACTGCCACAGCGGCACGGTGCCCTGGAGCTCGGCGCCGGCGATCAGGGCCGCGGCGTTCAGCTTCTTGGTGTTGAAGCAAATGGGGCAGACGTAATACCGGCCGCCGGCGGCTTCGTAGCGCTGCAGGAGGTCGGGCAGCGAGGGGCAGCCGTCGCAGGCGACGCCGACTGCGACGCCGCCGAGCGCGAGGCGGACGGCTTCCTTGGTGAGGAACAGCAGGGTGGGCCGGCCCGACTCGGCGGCCCCGACCGCCACCAGGAATGCGACCATGACTTTCTCGGGGTCTTCGAGGCCCGTGGTCAAGCTGACGACTGCCTTTCCGGCCATCGGCGTTCTCTCCTTCGTCGTGTCGACGTGTAGCTGGGTCGATGCTGACGGTACGGAAGGCAGAGGCCCGCGTCGTCCGGGGTTCCCCCTACAGATCGAGGGGTTCGAGACTGTCGAGCAGGCCGTGCTGGATGGCGAAGAGGGTCGCGGTCGAGCGGGTGGAGGCGTTGGTCTTGGCGTAGATCCTCTCGATGTGGGTCTCCGCCGTCTTCGGGGTGATGGTCAGGCGCCGGGCGACCTGGCGCGTCGACGCGCCCCGGGCGATCAGCGCGAGCACCTCGATCTCCCGGGGGGTCAGGCCGGCCGGCCCCGTGCGTCGCTTGCCGTGGCTCTGGCCGGCGGCGGCCAGAACCGCGTGGACGGCGTCAGCGTCAAGGCGCCCGGCGCGGACCTCGGCGCCCAGCTCGGCGGTCGCCTGCTTGGCGGCCATGGCCGGGCGGTGGGCGCGGGGCTCGACCATGGCCCGGTACGAGCAGGCGGCGGCGAGCAGCCGCGCCGACATGGGGATGGCCGCTCCGGAGAGGCCGCGGTGGTAGCCGGATCCGTCGCAGCGCTCATGGGCGAGCGAGGCGATCGCGCCGAGCTGCGCGAGAGCAGGCGGGCGGGCAAGCATCCGCTCCGCGTAGTAGGTGTGCATCCGCATCCGTTCAGACTCCGACGCCGACAGCGGGCCCGGCTTGTCCAGGATCGTCGCGGGGATCGCGTGCATGCCGATGTCGTGCAGCAGCGCCGCCCGCCGGACATGGGCGACGTCCGCCTCCGACAAGCCGCAGTCGACCGCCGCTCGCGACGCAAGGTCGGCGACGGCGCGGGAATGGCCAGCTCGCGCCGGCGAGCGGAGGTCGGTGAAGTCCGCCACCGTTTCCAGCGCGGCGTCGAGCTCTTGCTCGCGGAGGCGTCGCTGCAGCCCAGGCTCCTCGGCGATGAGGGCATGCCAGTCGGGCTCCGCGGAGGGATCGCCGAGCACCGCCGGCGCGACGGCGCAGAAGGCGTCCACCACCGCGGGGTCGAACTGTTTGCCGCGCCGGGCCCGGGCAACCTCGACGGCGGCGTCGGCGCCCCCTGCGCGGTGGAACACCTCGACGACGTCGGCGAGATGGAACAGCCGCATGGGAAAGCTGATCTGCTCCCCGCTCACATCGCCCGGCACGCCATTGCCGTCCCAGCGGGTGAACGCCTGCTGGAGCTGGTCGCACACGTCGGCCCCGAGGCCCAGGCGCCCAGCCATCCGAGACGTCGTCAGGCAGTGCGACAGCAGGACGCGCTCGACGCCCTTGCCGCCGGTGACGACGAGGTTCACGGCCAGGCGGAAGCGGTGCATCGCGGGACTGCCGGCCCCGACGTGGCGAAGCATGAAGCCGAGCATGGGCAGGCCGGCCAGGTCGACCTGGCGGCTGTCTCGGCGGAACGCGATGTCGTCGCCGAACCAGGCCGCGAGGTCCGGGGTGTCAGCCACGCAGCCGACCCACGCCAGCGTGGCCACGTAGTACAGGTCGCCGCGGCCCTCGGGTTCGAGGCCGACGTGGTCACCCAAACGGGTGGAGATGAGCCACGACCGCAACACGTGCTCCATGGGCTGGCCCAATCCGAGGTCGGTGGCCAGCGAAAACGCCGCGAGCAGCTCGGCCAGACGCACGCCTGAGTCGCGCTCGCCCGATTCCATGCCCACAGCGTAGGGAGCCAGCGTGGCCCGCCGGGCGCGGCCTCTCGTCGTTTGTCGGGTGAACCCCGGACGACGCGGGATCGTCGCTTCCGTACGGTCAATCCAGGTGCTCGCACAAGGAGGGACGCCATGACAATCGTCGAAGAGAGCCACACCAATCCGCTTCCGAGGTGGTCCGTCGGCGGGATCTTCCTCGAGGCGCTCGCCCAGCGCGACTTCAACCGGCTGGCCGCCACGCTGGAGTCAAACGTCCGCTTCCGCGCCCTGCTCCCGCCGGGCCCGATGGAGTGCCAAGGACCCGACGCAGTGACCGAGGCGTTCCGCTCGTGGTTCGGTGAGCCCAACGAGTTCGAGCTCGTGGACGCCACGGTGGGCGAGGTCGGCCAACGGCTGCACCTGTCCTGGCGGCTCCGGGTCCGGCCCGCCCCGTTCGGCATCGGCGCCGGCTGGCACGTCATCGAACAGCAGGCTTACGCTGACGCGGGGGATGCCATCGCATTCATCGACCTGCTGTGTTCCGGGTTCCAGGCCGAGGCCGCTCGGAGATCGTGAGCTTGCTCGTGGGTCGACCGGGAGCGGCTCCGTCGGTCCCTCCGTTTGAGCGAGGGAACGACAAAATTCTGATTCGGTAGGGGGGTCAGAACAGGATTCGGTGAATGCGGACGAAATGCGGACTCGGAGGGTCCGGCAGCGACGCTCCGCCGAGGCCGAAACGGGCCTTGACCAGCATGTCGCGTTGTGGAGACGACCGGACTCGAACCGGCGACCCCCTGCTTGCAAAGCAGAGATCACACATGCGCAGGCCTGGCCTTTCGCGCGTCATTGCAGGTCAGCGTACGTTTCATCAGCTCGATATAGCGCACTGTAGCCACCTGAAGCGCGATGGAATG